>CAUGSS010000018.1 GCA_959602365.1 uncultured Eubacteriales bacterium | reverse complement strand
AAAGCCGGACTGGCTGCCCGGCTTTCCTGTCCAAATTTATTGTAATAGGAGGGATTACCAACATGGCAAAACAGTTTTTTACCGATGACGAGCTGGTGGAGCGGCTGTGGGACTATGAAAACGTCAAGCAGCTCATGGCCAAGCACTTCTACTGCTACGCCGGCGACCTGCGCCGCCAGGAGCTCAACGACCTGTGGGTCAAGCTGCCCCAGAACCGGCGCTTCGCCTCTCTGGGGGTCAACACCGGCTTCTATACCGGCATGGAGGACATCTCCAACTACTATGTGGTGCAGCTCAACCAGCTGCGCTATGAACAGCTCAAGCCCTTCTGCGAGGCGGACCCGGAGCTGTCCTGTGACAAATTCAATCTGGGCCGGGGCATTCTGAACAACAACGCCGCCTACTCCCCCCTGCTCTACATCGCCGAGGACGGCAAGACCGCCCGCTATATGTGCTATGTCCAGGGCGTCCGGGCGGTGGGCAGCCCCGACGGCAGCGCCGACTGCCGCTTCATGTTCGGCCTGGTCTACGCCGACCTGCTCAAGGAGAAGGGGGAGTGGAAGATCTGGCATCTGATCATCACCAACGACCACGCCATCCCCGCGGGCAAGGACTATGCGGAATATCCCATGTGGAAGGATCAGTTCGGCACCACCGGCCAGAACGGCCCGCTGCTCACCGGCCACTACGACCCCAACAACTCCTACACCCGGGACGAGCTGGGCCAGCCCACCGTGCAGCGCACCGTGTACGACCCCTTCTACGGCTGGCAGTACCTCTATCAGGACATGCCCCACCCCTATTACTCCTTCAACCCCAACTACAGCTACGGCCCCGAGGGCTGCATGGGCATGCCCTACTATGAGAGAGAACGGAGGGATATGTGATGAGTTTATCGTTCCAGGAACGCCTGCACAACGCCATCGGCGCCCAGGAGATCGAGCGCAAGAAGGTCTACCACGCCTATGTCCACGCCGTGGCCTACGAGCGGGAGGAGTTCGACAAGATCTGGTTCAAGGGCCAGAACGCCACCTGGGGCCACAACTTCGGCCGCATGGTGGGCTTCCGGCAGATCTACCACAACCACACCATCGACGAGGAGTCCCGGGCCGCCGAGGAGACCTTCCAGCTGGGCGAGGCCTTCCCCTCCTACATGGGCGGCGACCCCCGCTCCATCGGCGCCAGCGGCGTCCATGCCCTGTCCGAGCTGTGCATTGAGATGGCCAACGACGGCAAGTCCGGCCGCTGCTGGGCCATCACCGCCGGCGTCATGATGTCCGCCCTGGGCAATCCCCCCCGGCCCAAGCCCGGCGAGGGCCCCGGCCCCGGCGGCCCCGGCGCGAAAAGCGCCCCCAAGGCGGAGGACTACCGGCACTTCGGCGCCGCCTCCTGGGAGTACTACGGCGCGGACTTCATCTACCACGAGGGCGAGTGGAAGTACATCCACGAGCATGTGGTCCCCGTCTTCGCCCAGCCCTTTGATATGGAGAACTTCGGCCGGGATCTCTACGAGCAGCATGAGAAGGATCCCAACTACTCCACCTGGCGCGGCTGCCCCTGCCAGGTCACCGACCCGGGCCCGCTGAGCATGCGCTACGACGTCAACCAGCCGGTGCAGCACCTGATCTGGGAGTGCCCGGAGCCCTACGACACCCTGGACGACGAGCACAGCTACTCCATCGGCCACAACGAGTGGATCTGATCCGCGCGCCAGGACCCAAAATCTTCGTTCCCCCCTTTCTGCCCCGCCGCTCCGGCCTCCGGACGGCGGGGCCTTTCTCTTTCCTCTGCGTATTTCTCAGGGTGGCCGCTGTAGGGTGTAAGCGGAAAAGGGAAAATGGCGGCCGGGCCGCTGTGGCAGTTGCCATGCGGGGCGGACAGCCCGCGCCAGCTGCACAGCTCCAGCCTCCGGGCAGCGGGGCCTTTTCTTTTCCTCTGCGCATTTCTCAGGGTCGCCGCTGTAGGGTGTAAGCGGAAAAGGGAAAAGGCGGCCGGACTGCTGCGGCAGTTGCCGGGCAGGGCAGACAGATCACATCAGCAGCGCCGCTCCGGCAAGCAAGAAGGAACGGCCGCCGCCCCCGACAGGGCGGGTGCAGCGCCATATCCATGCGGGCCGCCGCGCCTCCAGGCTCCCGGCGGCGGCCAGACCGCTCCCAAGGGGGCGCGCCCGAACCGAACCCGGCGTCAGGAGCGGCCGGCTCCACTGAGAGCAGTCACTGAATCCTGCTTTTGAGCGGCAGGAGGGGAAAAGTAAGGTCAGAACAAAATGCCGGTAAAATTCAGCAGCTACAAGAGGGGATTTCAGAAGGCAGAACTATTGTGGCATTCACTGGCGCCGGATGCGGTACCGGGACAGAGGATCCGGACAGAGCATCCTGTGGCAGGCCAATCTCTCAGCCCAGCTGTTCTGCCCGATCTCCCGGAAAAACAGGTCAGGCAAAGACCGGCAGGGAACCCCTGCCGGTCTTGCACAAGAGAAACGAGGAAAATCTGGAGCCGCTTTTTACTGACCGTCGGTCACCCACACATGGGAGAACAGGACGCCTGCGGCCTTGCCGCTGTAGAGACGGCTGCTCTCGGGGATGCCGGCCACCCGGCTGTTGCAGTACTCGGTGACGGTCTTGATGCCGGTCAGGTTGATGGCCCAGTGCTGCTCGGCATAGATCTGGTCAGCCTGCAGGGCCAAATCAGTCTGCTCATCCAGGGTGGTGACGGTCTGCATGCCATTCACCAGGGCGGCATACTCCTCGTCGCCGTTCCACAGGGAGGAGGCCCAGCCGCCGTCCACGGTCTGGTTGATGGCTGCGGTGATGGAGTTGATGGCGCCGCAGCCGGTGGAGGCGGTGCAGCGGGGATCACTGGCGTCGGTGCCGATGGTCTTGGACTCCATGAAGTTGTCCACAGTCTCAAAGTTGCAGGTCACACCGATGGCCGCCCAGTACTCCTGGGCCAGGGTCCACAGGTCATAGTCGTTGTCGGTGCCGCACAGGACCACGGTGAACTCAAAGCCGTCGGGATAGCCGGCCTCGGCCAGCAGCTCCTTGGCCCGCTCGGGGTCATAGCTGTACTCGGCGATCAGTTCGTCGCTCCAGCTGTCCACGGTGCTCCACTCGGTGGTGTTGGGGTTCCACAGGGCGGAGAGCTGGACATCGCCGTCCAGGCCCAGATAGGCGGTGTGGACCTCTTCCAGGTTGATGGCCAGCTGCAGCGCCTGCCGGACCCGGATGTCGGTGAAGGGCTCGGTGTTGCACTTCAGGGCCAGGTACTCGGGCTGGGCCACGGGCATATCCAGGGTATAGTAGCTCATGCCGGAAGCGGCAATCTGGGCGGCCTCTGAGTCATTGATCAGATCAGCCCGATAGCCGAACCAGTCCAGGCTGCCGGAGGTGAACTGGGTGACGATATTGGTGGAGTCGGCGATGTACTGGAAAGTGATGGTGTCCAGATAGGGCAGCTTGTTCTCAGGATACCGCTCGTCGTAATCGTAGTAGTTCTCGTTCTTGGTCAGCACCACCCGCTGGCCGGCCTCAAACTCGCTGATCATGTAGGGGCCGGTGCCGCAGGCATAGTGCCAGTCGGTCTTCTGCTCGTCGGTCAGGGTATCCCACTCGGGGCCGCCGATCTTGACGAACTGGGTCATGAAGTTCTCCACAGTGACCTCGTCGCCGGAGGTGAGATGGAACACCACGGTCAGGTCGTCGGGGGCCTCCACGCTGACCAGCATGGACAGCAGGCCCGCCCAGTTGGACTCGGTCTCCAGAGGGGTGTCATAGCCGGAGCCCAGGCCGCACAGCCGGTCATAGGTCCACTTGACGTCGCTGGCCACCAGCTGGCGGCCGCCGTAATAGTCATACTCCTCGTCCAGGGTCTGGAAATACACGTTGTCCTTCAGAGTGACGGTCAGGGTGGCCGCCTCCTCGTCCACCACCCAGGATTCGGCCAGCTGGCCCTTCAGGGCGGAGGTGGGCAGGTTGTCGCTGTTCATGGCGTAACCGGAGGTCTCGTCATAGGACCACAGGCCCTCGGAAAACAGGTTCCAGCACACGGTGTCGCCGATGGCCGGATCGAAATAGGCGTCGATATCGCTGTTGTAATAGCAATTCAGGTTGCCGCCGTAGACCGGCTCCCCGCTGTCGGGCTGGGTCTCCGTCTCCGTCGAGGCATCCCCCTCCCCAGAGGTCGATGCGGCGGATCCGCCGCTGGAGGCGGACTGATTGCCGCTGCTGCCGTTGGAGCCGCAGCCCGCCAGAGCAGCCACCATGGCCAGCGCCAACAGCAGGGCCAGCAGCTTCTGATACTTTTTCATGTATTCTCCTCCTTGTCTGGCTTTTAGCGGAATGTGCTAAATTTCCGCTCCCTATGCTGCCATTTTACGCAAGAATACACAAAAAGTAAAATTGAGTTTCGTTATAAAGTTATAATCCATTTGTCATGACTTTCTTTAGATGCTATGTCAATTTTGTTATGATCGTATTCCGCTGCGGCATTCACGGCTCCTCACCGAAGTAATCCCGCATGAAGGCAGCCATTTTCTCCCCCAACTGATTAAAATAGTCTTTGGTCATCTCATAAAATGCCTCGGAGCTGGGGCCGAGCACCTTGTCCGGGCGGCGGGCCAGCCCGGTGACCCAGGCGCACCGGGGCGTCTGAAGCCGGACCGCGCACAGCGAACGGCTCTCCCCGGTCCGCTCCCGGTGGGCCTCCTCCATCTGCATAAAGCGGTGGGCCGGCACAAAGCTGACCGCCCGGCGCAGGCCGGCGGAAAAGCCCATAATGGAACCGGCGGTGCTCTCCATGACGATATTGGGGGCAAATCCCGCCGTCTCGCAGCAGGCGTTGATCTTGTCCCGCAGGTCCCCGCTGTTTTCGCACATCATCTCCACCCCCCGCAGCTCGGTGAAGGGGACGGTCTTGCAGCCGAAAAAGGGGGAGTCCTCCCCCACCAGCATCAGGATTTCCTCGTCGGCGATGGGCTCCCACTCCACCCCCTTCTCCTGAAGGGGGAAGGTGGTCAGGGCGAAGTCCAGGGAGTTGCGCAGGAAGGCCTCCCGAATCTGATCGTGGGTCATGACGGTATAGCGCACCCGCACCTCCGGATGCTTGCTGAAAAAATCCTCAGCCAGCATAAACAGGATGCTGTCGCAGGAGGCGGCCAGATGGATATGGTTGCTGCTGCGCTCACTGATATCCATCACCTGTTTTTTCCCCTTGTCCAACAGCTCAAACACCTGGTCCAGGGTATCCAAAAAGGCAGTGCCGCTGGCGTTCAGGCGGATTTTGCCCTTGACCCGGTCAAAAAGGGGAACTCCGGCGTAGTCCTCCACCCGGGTGATGATCTTGCTCAGGGCGGGCTGGGTGATGTGCAGCACCACCGCCGCGTTGCTGATGTGTTCCATCCGGGCCACTGTGCGAAAGCAATCCAACTGATAGAGATCCATGTTTCCTCCTTTTCCGCAGGGCAGAGCTGAATTTGTCCGTCAAATGCGGCCGGCGCGCCCCAAAAACAGTTGTTTTCAAGGCGCGCGGCCGATTGATATCTGTCACTTCTGCCTTTATTTTAGCAGATCAAAGAGGAAAATGCCATCCCTTTTATCCCTGCCGCTCTGGGGCTCTTTCGGCTCAGTCCTCGTGGACCTTCAGCCCGGAGAAGGGGTTCTCGTCCGGGTCATACTCCTCCATTCGGGTGGCCGGGCCGGAGGGGACGGTGACGGCCCCGGTGGGGTCGGTGCGGCCAGGGGAATAGGTGTTCTCGTCGTCCAGGGTGGCGTAGGGCACCGGGGGATGCACCGTGTCCTGCACCGGCTGGACAATGGAGTAGTCGGCGTGGAACAGCCCCGGCTCCGTCAGCATGGCCGGGCGGCCGCCCAGCTCGCCGATGTTCAGATCCCGCTGCAGATAGTCCAGATACCGGTCGTGGGCCCAGTTGCCCTTGTCATAGTCTCCGGCGATGTCGGGGCACACCTGTTCGTGGAACCACTGCCACTTCCCGTCCACATAGGCGAATTCCGAGCCGTAGCGCTCCCACAGCCAGATGCCGCCCCGGCTCTTGCCGTCCATGCCGATGGGACCCATCAGGGTGCCCGGGGTCAGATAGGAGGCCCGGGCGCTCAGGCCGTCATCTGCCACCTCGATCACGTCGCTGGCCAGGGCGTGGCAGCCCCCGGCGCAGACCGACCGGAGGTCGTGGCCCTGGAGCTCGGGATAGTTCTCCATCATGGCCAGCTTGTCGGTGACCACCTGCTTATCCATATGATAGACGCTGTTCCAGTAGACCTCCTCAAAGCCCACCATCCGGCCGAACTGGTGGGCCCAGGTGGTGTTGGGGGAGTCCAGCCACATCAGGTCCCACTCCTCCCGGGAGTAGCCCGCGCCGTGGAGGTAGGCGTGGCGGGCCTTGTACTCCTCCACCGTCTGGCAGGCCTCGGCGTTGTGGATGCGCTGCTCCAGGCTCAAATTTCTGTTCATGGTCTCTCCACTCCTCTCTCAGCGGCGCTCCCGCTCATAGTAGGGCTTGCCCAGGTCGCCCCCGGGGCCGTAGCCGGTCTTGTCCTCATAAGAGGTGTAGGGCCGGGGCATATCCTGCCAGATGTACTCCCAGCCGAACAGCGGGTTGTACACCGTGCGCTCCACCGTGGGGGTGCCGTAATCCCGGGAGAGGGGGTCCTCGGCGTCGGGGCGGCGCACCGGCACGTCGGCGTAGGCGGTGCCCACCTCCACCGTGTGGTCGTGCTCCAGCACCAGGTGCCAGATCTTCCAGCTGTCGTCCTCCTTGACCAGATCCGCGTAGATCAGGCCGAATTCCAGATAGCTCTCCGCCGTGCCGTCGGGGCGTCCCACCGACTGATAGCCCAGCTGGTAGCCCTGGTAGCGGGCGGTCTTTCCGTCGTCGGCGATGTAGACCAGGGGGGTGGTGGAGGTGTGCATGGCGGAGGCCCCCAGGCCCAGGTTGGCCCGGCAGAGCTCCACCCCCTCGGCCTGCTGGTAGGGCTTCAGCCGCTCATAGAGCTGCTCCTCCCGCTCCGCCACATAGTGCCGGGCGATCTCGTCCATCCCCACATAGAAGCCGTTGTTGTAGCCCAGGGAGGCGGTGGCCTGGTGCTCGGGCCGGCTCACCCAGAGCTCGCTGAGCTCCCGGCGGCGCCAGTCGTTGGAGTAATAGATGCTGTGGCGGTTGATCAGCTGCACGCACTCCTCCCGGTCCCAGATCCGGTCGATGCGCTCTTCGTTGGTATAGACCATAATCTGCTGCCTCCTCTCTCAAGCGTCCAGCCCGTAGCTGAAGGTGTGGGCAAAGGTGTCATAGGGTACGGGCACCTCCGGGGAGGGGGTGAAGGGCCGGTGGGCGGAATAGCTCTGGCGCAGCGGGGCGGCCACATTGGGCGCTGCCTCCCGGATGCCCTCCGCCCCGGCGAACTCGCTCCGGGGCTGGAAGGCGTGCTCCTCGCCCACCCAGGGATAGCCGCAGGGCCGGTCGATCTCCCGCAGGTACTGCTGGTGCCAGATCTTCCACTCCCCTGCCTCCCGGACGAAGTCGATGGCCAGCCAGCTCCACTCCCAGTAGGCCGCCGGGCCGCCGGCGGTGAGCTTGGAGTAGGAGCCCCGGATCATCCACAGGCCCTTGGCGGTCTGGCCGTCCCCGGCCACCTCGATGACACCGGTGTCCACCGGCTTGTAGTCGATCATGCCCACGCCGTGGACCTCCCCGGCGCTCTTCTCCCCCAGCTCCTTGGGGAAGGCGGCCTGGATCATGGCGCTCTCGGCGGCGATGCGCTCCTCCTGGCCGGCGTAGTACTCCGCCACGGCGGAGCGGCCGGAGAACCAGCCCTCGTTCACCCCCAGGCAGATGTCCTCCCGGGCGCTCCAGTAGCGGGCGAGCATGCTGCGCTCCTCCTTGAGCACATAGTCGGTGGACATCCTGCCCACCAGGTTTTTGATCTCCCGGGTGTCCTCCCATCGGGAGAGCTTCTGTTCCGCGGTCAGTACCTGCGGCATACTTCTCACTCCTCACTGTTTTCAGTTTGCTTATTTGTTCTCTTGGCGGAAATCCCGTTTCAGGCCGACGCGGGAAACTATGCCGGCCCAAAACGGGATTGAATGCTGCCTTCAGCCGGCCTTGACCTGAGTCTTGGTCTCCGGCTCGGTGTAATGGTATTTGATGGACATCTTCTGGGCGATCTTCTTCAGCTTGTTGGCGTTGTAGGTGCCCACGCCGCCCTTCAGCCGGGGATCCAGCAGGTCCCGCACCGCGTCGCCGAACATGGTGGCGCCGAAGACCATCAGGGCGATGCACAGGCCGGGATAGACCGCCAGCATGGGCATCACGAACATGTTGGCCTTGCCCTGGTTGGTAATCATATAGCCCCAGGAGGGGGTGCCCGGATCCACGCCGTAGCCCAGGAAGTTCAGAGAGGCCTCCTGGAGGATGACGCCGCCCAGGGAGCTGGCCGCGTTGGTGATAATGATGGGCAGAATATTGGGGATGACGTGCTTAAAGGTCTTCCACAGGGTGCCCGCGCCCAGCAGGGCGGAGTTTTTCACATAGCCGGAATCCTTCACCGAGATGGCCGCCGAGCGCATCATCCGGGAGCCGGTGATGCCGCCGGGAACCGACATGGCAAAGACCAGCTGGGGCAGGCCGTTGCCCAGCATGCTCATCAGGATGAGCAGGATCAGCATGGAGGGGACGCACTGGAAGGCGTCCACGATCCGCTGCACCACCAGGTCAAACCAGCCGCCGATCACCGCGGACAGGGTGCCGATGATGACCGAGATGCACACGCTGAGCAGGGTGCAGCAGATGCCCAGAATGGCGGAGGTCCGGGCGCCGTAGATCAGATAGCTCAGCACATCCCGGCCCAGGTTGTCGGTGCCCAGCAGATGCTCGGCGGAGGGGCCCTGAAGCTTATCCAGGATGCTGGTCTGCATGACCCCGTTGACCATGGGGTAGGGCGCCAGCACGTCGGCAAAGACGGCGATCAGCAGGAAGGCCACCAGAATGGCCAGGCCCAGCAGGCCCAGGGGCTTCTTCTTGGCCAGCTGTTTGAAAAAGTTGTCCTGGTGGGGACGGGTACCGGGTCCGGGAGCGGGCCCTTTTCTCTTCTTTGTCATGAAAACCCCTCCTTTAATCCAGCGTGACCCGGGGATCGATCCACTTATAGGCCAGATCCACAATCAGGTTGATGCACATGACGAACAGGGAGAGTACCAGCACACAGCCCTGCACAATGGGGTAGTCCCGGGAGTTCAGCGCCGCCACCATGGCCTGGCCCAGGCCCGGGATATTGAAGATGTTCTCCATGACCACGTTGCCGCCGATCATCATGGCGACAGAGCCGCCGATCATGGTGATAATGGGAATCATGGAGTTGCGGAACGCATACTTGAAGAGCACCCGGCGCTCGGGCACGCCCTTGGCCCAGGCGGTGCGGATGTAGTCCTGGCGCATCACTTCCAGGGTCATGGTGCGGATGGTCCGCATCTGGATGCCCGCCTGGCCGATGGCGGAGAGCAGGGCCGGCAGCAGGAACATGGACAGATTCTGTATCGGGTCCTCCCAAATGGGGACATAGGTCACCGTGGGCGCCCAGCCCCACCAGAGGTTGGGGTAGATCAGCACCAGGGTGGCAATCCAGAACACCGGCAGGGCGATCAGGATGGTACTGATGACCCGGATGGTGTAGTCGGAGATGGAGTCCTGGCGGGCCGCGCAGAACAGGCCCAGGGGAATGGAGATCAGGTTGGTGATCACCAGGGACAGGATGCCCAGCTCCAGGGTGACGGGCAGCTTGTTGGCCAGGATGCTGTTGACGGTGGTATGGTCAAAGTAGGAATCGCCCAAATCGCCCCGGAGCACGTCGCCGATCCAGATAAAGAACTGCTGTACGGCGGGTTTATCCAGTCCAAGCAGCTGCCGGACATACTCTTCGTCCACATAGTTGCCGTTGGCGCTGAGCTTTTGCTGCAGGGTGGCCACGGCGTCCATGGGGATCATCCGCATCAGGACGAACACGATGACGCAGACCAGCAGGATGGTGGGAATCAGCAGGAGGACCCGCTTGACAAAGTATTTACCCATTTGCTCTCTCCTCCTCTCACGCGCCGGTCACCCGGTGGCAGGCCACCTGGTGGTTGTTGCCCACGTCCACCATGGGCGGCTCCTCGGTGCGGCACCGCTCGTCGGCATACTTGCAGCGGGTGCAGAAGTTGCAGCCCTTGGGCGGGTTGATGGGGGACGGAATCTCCCCCTCCAGCAGGATCCGCTCTCTGGCCCGGTCCACCACCGGGTCCGGAATCGGGGCCGCGGAGATCAGCGCCTGGGTATAGGGGTGCAGCGGGTGCTCATACAGCTCGTCAGAGTCGGTCATCTCCACAATCTTGCCCAGATACATGACCGCCACGTTGTTGGAGATGTAGCGCACCACCGACAGGTCGTGGCCGATGAACACATAGGTCAGGTTCATGTCCTGCTGCAGCTTCATCAGCAGGGTGACGATCTGGGCCTGAATGGACACGTCCAGGGCGGAGACCACCTCGTCGCAGACGATGAAGTTGGGCTGCAGCGCCAGGGCCCGGGCGATGGAGATCCGCTGCCGCTGGCCGCCGGAGAACTCGTGGGGATAGCGGAAGCGGAAATCCGGGTTGATGCCCACCAGCTCCAGCTGACGCACCACAAAGTCGTCCTGCTCGTGTTTGTCCCGGAGCAGCCGGTGGATCCTCAAACCCTCGGACACCACGTCCATAATGTTCATCCGGGGATCTAGGGAGGCGAAGGGATCCTGGGTGATCATCTGGATGTTCTTGCGCATGCGCTGCAGGGACCGGGAATTCAGGTCCTGCATATCGTGGCCCTCATAGTACACATGGCCCCCGGTGGGGTTCAGGTTGCGCAGCAGGCAGTTGCCGATGGTGGACTTGCCGGAGCCCGATTCGCCCACAATGCCCAGGGTCTGGCCCCGCTTGATGTTGAAGGTGACCCCGTCCACCGCCTTGACCGCGCCCACCTGGCGCTTCAGCAGCCCCCGGGTCACCGGGAAGTGCATTTTCAGGTCCTGGACATACATGATGTCATCGGGCTTCAGCACCGCATCCAGCGGACGCTCCGGGGCGCCGGGCATATCAAACAGATTCAGTTCCGTGCTCATACGTGGAGCACCTCCTCCCGCTCTGCGTCCAGCTGATCCCGGTGGAAGCAGGCACAGTAGTGGCCCTCCCCGATCTCCTCCAGCTCCGGACGGCAGGAGGCGCACCGCTCATCTGCATATTTGCAGCGCAGATGGAAGGCGCAGCAGTTGGGGCCGATTTTAGACATATCCGGCGGCTCGCCCTCGATGGTGTGCAGGCCGTGGCTTCTGGGCAGATCCAGCCGGGGCACCGCACGGATCAGGCCCAGGGTATAGGGGTGGGCCGGATTGCGGAACACGTCCATGACGCTGCCGTCCTCCACAATCTTGCCGCCGTACATGATCTTCACGCTGTCGGCATACCGGGCCACCACGCCCAGGTTGTGGGTAATCAGGATCAGGGCCATGTTGTGGTCCCGGCGCAGCTTGTTCAGCTGCTCCAGCACCTGGGCCTGCACCGTCACGTCCAGCGCCGTGGTGGGCTCGTCGGCGATGAGGATCTCCGGATTACAGCTCATGGCCATGGCGATCATGGCCCGCTGCTGCATGCCGCCGGAGAACTCAAAGGGGTACTGCTTGACCCGCTCCTCGGCGTTGGGGATGCCCACCTCAGTGAGCAGCTCCACCGCCCGCTTCCAGGCGTCCTCTTTCTTGGTGTCGCTGTGGAGCATGATATTTTCCGCGATCTGGGCCCCGATGGTGGCCACCGGGTTCAGCGCCGCCGAGGGCTCCTGGAAGATCATGCTGATCTCCGAGCCCCGGATCTGGCGGTACTCCTCGTCATTCATCTGGAGCAGATCCTGGCCTTTGAACAGCACCTGTCCCCCCATCACCAGCCCGGGGGGATAGGACACCAGCCGCAGGATGGACAGGGCGCTCACCGTCTTGCCCGAGCCGGATTCGCCGATGATGGCCACGCACTCGCCCCGGTGGACTTTGTAGGACAGGTCGTCCACGGCCCGCAGCTCCCGGTCGTAGTTATAGAAATAGGTCTTTAAGTTCTTGACCTCCAGAACAACCTCTTGTTCCACTGTGTTCCCCTCTTTCTCTGTCGGTCCGACAGGCGGTCTCTGCTTATTTCACGGCAACTGCATCGCCCACGGCGATGTCCGGTGTGTGGGTCACAGAGCAGTAGTAATTGGGATCCTCATGGAAACGGATGTACACGCTGCGGGAGATGTCCGCATAGGTGAGCACCATGGACACCGCCACCGGGTTCACCGTCTCGCCGCTGAGAAAGACATCCTTCCCGGCGGGAATGGGGGGCATGGTGATCTGGTCGAACTTGGTCAGGTCAAAGCCGTGGGCGTCGGCGTGGGGCGCGTCGGTCATGGCCTTGACATAGACCTTGTCCCCCTCCTCTTCCACTTCAAAGAACATGCCGCAGGTGGGTTTTGCCGCGTCCAGGGGGAAGGGGGTGCTGGTCAGATGATACATGCCCCCGGGGCCGATCTCAAAATAGCAGACGGCGGGCTGCACCGCATAGGCCATGGCGGACAGGGCCCAGTTGGGCACATGGCCCCGCAGCTCCACGATGTCCGCCCCCTTGGCCCGCTGGCGGCACTCGGCCACCGCCTTCTGCAGGGCGGGCTGATTCCAGGCGTGGTCCCGCATGATGACCTTGCCGTCCTTCACCACGTCCACCAGCTCCAGGCCGTAGCGGTCGCCCATCTCCCTCAAATCGATAATGCAGCGCTTTTCCTCGCTCATCGCCTATTCCTCCTCTTAATTCTGAATGATTTGCCGCGCCGCCGGGGCGGCTCAGGGGGATCCTTGTCGCTTTTGTACAGAACCGCGGCCGGATTGCCCCTCCGGTTTGGATAAGTTTAGTATAAAAATCGTCGTCCAAGAAGTAAAATTGCGTTTCGTTATGGCCTGATGCCCAAACGGAATAGACCCCAAATCGGAGTGGGTTTACATCATTTAGATGTATATCTCCAGTTTTTCTCCCATTCCGGCGGCAATGACGTTTGGAACATATGTGCATTCCAAAGCGCTATTTTACATTCTTCTGCCCCGGTTTTTATAATACAAGTGATCCAAATGATCCTCAGACGCCAGCACGCCGACGGCGGCGCGGCGCAATCAAAACAGTGCAAAACAGACCAAAATGGAAAGGAGCCATATCCATGGTGAAACAAGCGTACACCCCGCTTCAGCTGGCCCAGCGGTTCATCGACCAGCGGGAGATTCAGAACGTCATGGGCAAGTATGCCATGATGACCATGATCTGCAAACAGACGGACATCACCGGCAAGCTCTGGGCCCAGAAGGCCGACAAACCCACCCTGGCCCGGAACAACGGCTGGTATGTGGGGCTGGAGGCCATCCAGGGCTATTACCAGGCAGTCGCGGACAACCTGGCCGCCAAAGCCAGGCTGCTCAAGACCATCTTCCCCGCCCAGCTGGGTGGCAAGAGCGACCAGGAGGCCTTCGGCGCCGGCGAGCACTATCCCCGCCCCCTGACCTCCCCCCTGGTGGAGGTGGCCGCCGACGGCCAGACCGCCAAGGGCCTGTGGCAGGTCATGGGCGCCGACAACAGCGTGGGCGCCCGGGGCCCCCTGTCCACCTGGAACTGGGGCTATATCGCCGCCGACTTTGTGCTGGAGGACGACGAGTGGAAGATCTGGCACCTGCAGGAGTTCACCGAGCTGGACGCCCCGGTGGCCGCCAGCTGGGTGAAGGAGAACCCCTTCCCCACGCTGCCCGAGTTCGCCGCCCTGGCAGAGCTGTCGCTGCCCGCCCCCACGGTGCCCGCCCAGCTCTATGAGGTCTATTCCCCCCAGCGGGAGTACACCGCGCCCCCGCGGATGCCCGAGGCCTATGACACCTTTGCCAACACCTTCAGCTACGGCATGGAATGAGAGGAGGACGGAGCATATGAGACACTTTACTGAGGAAGAGCGCATCCGCCGGGTCTGGGACAAGGAGGAGGCCAAGGCCGTCCTGTGCCGCAATATGTACTACATGGCCGCCAACCAGCGCCAGACCGCCCTGGACACCCTGTGGGTGAAGGAGCCGGAGCACGCCAAGACCGCCTCCTACGGAAAGAACTGGGGCTATTACATCGGCATGGACGAGATCCGCCGCTACTATGTGGACAACAACCCCTTCGGCGCCAGGGGCACCATGAACTGCCACCCGGTGGCCACCATCCGGGTGGAGGAGGCCGAGGACGGAGAGACCATCCTCTGCCAGTGGTACAACGCCTCCTACGAGACCCGGATGGTCAACGGCGTGCTCACCCCCCTGTGGGTGTGCGAGAAGGGCAACGCAGACCTGGTGCGGGAGGCCGACGGCTGGAAAATCTGGCACTACTTCATCGGCACCGACCTGCAGACCGAGGCGGGCACCGCCTATGCCGACCAGGACGTCGACCTGCCCGATGCGGAAAATCCCATGGCGGTGGAGTTCGGCGAACCCACCCTGAAGATGGAGGCCTATATCACCCGCTACAACTACTACCCCTATCCCGCCATCCCCGAGCCCTACGAGACCTACCGCCCGGAGCTGGGCTGCGGGCCCGAGGGAAACCCCAACTATCAGGCGTAAGGAGGCGTTTGTGATGAACAAGAAGAATATGACCTTTTCCCACATGGTGGACGTGGCCGAGGCCTGCATCGAGGTGGAAAACCAGCAGTCCAAGCACGCCATCATGCACGCCGCCGGCCTGACCGAGGAGGAGCTGGACACCATGTGGGCCAAAGAGCGGGACGACTTCTGGTGGTCCCACAACTTCGGCGGCATGAACAGCCGGGCCGATGTGTACAAGGGCTGGGCCGGCGGCCTGGCCCAGAACGCCCACTACTACTACCGCCGGCTGCTGGCGGTCTATCCCGAGGTGGAGGGCAAGGAGCCCCGCACCCTGATGGAGTGCGCCGTGCACATGCTGGGCTCCTCCATCATCGAGGTGGCCGACGACGGCATGAGCGCCCGGGGCAGCTGGTACACCCCCGGCGTCATCTTCTCCACCCTGAACCCCGATCAGAAGAAGGAGGGCATCTGGATCTGGGAGCGCTACGGCAACGACTTCGTCAAGGAGGGCGACGAGTGGCTCATCCTGTCCCAGCACGTCTGCAACGACTACGGCGGCGCCATGGACGTGGACAACTGGGCCCAGGTGGCCTATGAGCGCATGAGCGCGCCCCCCATGCCCCGGCCCCAGCCCGAGCCCGCCGACGACGGCTCCCTGCCCGGCGCCCCCTGGGCCCCGGTCCCCCTGTTCTTCGCCTCCTACAGCCCGGTGCAGACCCCCCAGAACGCCTGCCCCTGGCCCGCCCCCTATGCCACCTTCGACCGGGAACACACCTCCTACTGCGTCCCCTTCGCCGAGGGCGAGTACAGCATGGTGTATCCCATCCCGGAACATCCCATGCATTGACCTGTCAGCCACAATGCAAAAACCGCCCGCCCCCTCAGGGGCGGGCAGTTTACTTTTCCCGGCGTTTATGGTACAATTTCTCAGCAAAAGCCCCCGGGCCCTCCGGACCCGCGGCGGAGAAAAGCTATAGGGAGGAACCATATGAAAAAGAGTACCAAAACAATTCTGGGCGTGCTGGCCGTTGTGGTGGTGGCCGCCCTCCTGCTGGTCGTCTACTTCGTCACCCGGCCCCAGGCCAGCGGAGGGGACAAGACCATCACGGTGGAGGTGGTTCACAGCGACGAAAGCTCTGAAACCTTTACCTACGACACCGACGCAGAATACCTGGGCGAGGTGCTGCAGGAAGAGGGCCTGGTAGAGGGCGAGCAGGGCGATTACGGCCTGTATATCACCGCGGTGGACGGCGAAGAGGCCGTTTACGAGGAGGACGGCGCCTACTGGGCCCTGTACCAGAACGGCGAGTACGCCATGCAGAGCGCCGATCTGACCCCCATCAACGACGGCGATCAGTTCTCTCTGGTCTACACCATCGGCTGAGTCCAGCGCTGCCCGGTTATAACAAAATCGGGCTATACCACTATACCCAACCGGCATTTCCGTTTCCTTCTGTTCCCAGTTATAATGGTATATATTACTGGGAACAGGAGGATTTTTTTATGCTGATCGAGTTTCACGGCCAGCTGGCCCTGGTCACCGGCGGGGCCGGGGGCATCGGCTACACCTGTGTCAAAACCCTGCTGGAGTCCGGGGCCCGGGTGGCCATTCTGGACGTCAACCAGGCCGCCCTGGACAGGGCAGCCGCCGAGCTCTCCCCTCTGGGAGAGGTGCGGGGTTATGCCATCGACCTGTCCGACGCGGACGCCATCGCCCCCACCGTGGCCAAGGTGCGCAGCGAGATGGGCGAGATCGCCGTACTGGTCCAGTGCGCCGGCCTGATGGGGGGCAAGCCCGGGCTGGAGGTCACCCAGGCCGACTGGGACCGGGCCATGAACGTCAACGCCCGGGGTCTGTTCTTTATGATGCAGCAGGTGGTGGAGCAGTCCATGGCCCGCCACGGCGGCAGCATTGTCAACTTCGCCTCCATGGCGGGCATCCGGGGCATGCATCCCCCCATGTGTTCCGCCTTCTACTCCGCCTCCAAGGGGGCGGTGGTGGCCGTCACCATGCAGGCCGCCGTGGAGTGGGCCTCCCTGGGGGTGCGGGTCAACTGCGTGGCCCCCGGCGGGGTGGAGACCCCGGCCATGCGGGAGATGGGCTTCCCCCCGGAGGTGGTGGACCCCATCCCCATGAAGAAGCTGAACCAGCCCGAGGACATCGCCAACTGCGTGGCCTTCCTGGCCAGCGACAAGGCCGCCACCATCACCGGCCAGACCGTCGTCATCGACGGCGGCGCCTCGGTGGTGGGCTATTGACCGAAAGGAGCGGAACACACTATGATCGTCCATATCTCCCTGTTTTTCCTGAAAGACCCCGGCACCGCCGGGGAGATGGTGGCCGCCCTGGAGCAGGTGCCCCGGGACAACCCGGCCATCTCCACCAGCCTGGTGGGCCGCAACCTGGTGGTGCTGCCCCCCATGCCCGGGGTGCCCGAGTTCGCCGACGTGGCCCAGGTCATCACCTTCGAGGACCCGGCCGACGCCGCCGCCTACGCCGAGAGCCCCGCCCACCTGGCCCTGCGGGCGGCCACCGACCACCTGGTGGAGCGGGTGGTGGGGGCGGAATTCCGGCAGGACTGACCCCCGCCCATCCGATCCCCGTAAAAACCAAGGCCCGGGGGCGCCGCTGATTGCGGCGCCCCCGGGCCTTTTCTGATCTGAGGCTCACAGCTTGGATACCGCCGCCAGGGCGCTGCGGTTGCAGAGCTGCAGGTTGCCGGGACGTCGGCAGTCCCCAATCAGGAAGAACTGCCGGGCGCAGCCGGCGAACCGGAGGGCCTCCTCCACCCGGGGCTCCACGCCGCCGGAGAGCACGATGGAGTCGCAGTCCAGCCCGTGGAGCTGCCCGTCCCGGAGGTAGGTCACCCGGCCCGGGGCGATGGACTGGGTGACCGCCCCGGTGAGGCCGGTGAAGTTGGGGTTGGCCTCCCAGCGGCGCTTCATCAGGGCATAGGCGTGGACGCACCAGGCGTCCTGGGCCAGATAGGGGCGCCGGGTCAGCACCGTGACCTGGTGGCCCGCCTCGGCCAGATACATGCCGGTCTCGGTGCCGGTCTCCGAACCGCCCACCACCACGACCCGGTGTCCCAGCCCGGCTTCCCGCCCGTAGACCTGGACCGGGTGATAGAAGGGGGTGGACTCCATCCCGGAGATGTCCGGCACCCGGGGGACGGCGCCGCAGGCGGCGATCACCGCGTCATATCCCTCCGCCGCCACCGCCTCCGGCTCCGCCGGGGTGCCCAGCAGCACCCGGATGGCCGGGTGCTTGTTCACCTGGGCGATGAGATAGTCCTTGTAGCGGCGCAGCGCCCACTTGAAGGCGGCGTGATCCGCACAGCGCAGCTGGCCGCCCAGGGCCGCCGCCCCCTCGTACAGGGTCACCTGATGGCCCCGCTGGGCCGCCAGCAGGGCCGCCCGCAGCCCGGCCGGGCCGCCGCCGATGACCGCCACCCGCCGTGCATGGCCAGAGGCCGTGTCGGCCATCCGCTCCAAGCGGTGGGCGATGCCCATGGCCGGGTTGACCCGGCAGGCGGAGGTCCACTGGCCGGAGACGTGGTCGTGGCAGCGGTTGCAGAACAGGCATGGGACGATGTCCTCCGCCCGGTCCTCCAGAATCTTTTTGCCGTACTCCGGGTCGCAGATGAAGGGCCGGGCCATGGCGATCAGGTCGGTCTTTCCCTGGGCGATGAGCTGCTCGTTGCGGGCCGGGTCGTGGAAGCCGCCGTTGGGAGCCACCAGCACCCGGGCGCCGGAGTCCTTGATGAGCTGGGCGAAGCGGACGGTCTTGGGCAGGCTGACCCCGTCGTAGTTGTAGGTGGTGGCGTGGGAGTCGTCCATATCCATCAGCCGCAGCTGGAGCACATCGGCCACCCCCTCGCACAGGCGGGCGAACCGGACCAGCTCCTCCTCCCCCATGCAGTCGCCGCTGATCTGAAGCTCAATGTAAAAATCCGGCCCGCAGGCCTCACGGACCCGGCGGAGCACCGAGAGAGGAAATCTGGCCCGGTTTTCCACGCCGCCCCCGAACTCGTCGGTGCGGCGGTTGGTGGCGGGGGACAGGAATTTGGCCAGCACATTGTAGCCATAGGCGCAGTGGAGCACAATGCCGTCAAAGCCCACGCTCTGGTAATACCGGGCCCGGGAGACGATCTCGTCGGAGAGCAGATCCATCTCCGCCCGGGTGATGGCCCGCACCGGTGCGGGCGGCGGGGGAGGCTGGAGGTCGGTCATCATGGACGGGCCCGGGGTCTCCAGGTGGTCATAGACCCCCACATCCCGGGGAATGGAGTGAAATTTGGACAGCTGGGTGGTGATATAGGAGCCCTGGAAGTGGACCGCTTCGCAGAGCTGGGAGAGGTAGTTGTCCACGCTGGGGTCCTTGGGATCCCAGCAGGGCCCCCGCTTCACGTCCTCCATGGGCAGCATCCGGGTGTTGTCAAACCGGTCCGGGATGGTCACAATGGCGGCCCCGGCCTTGGCCAGATTCTCCACAAAGGCCAGCACCGACTCCGACGGAAAGGTCTCCGGCCCCTGGAGGAAATGGGGCAGGCAGCAGGTGGCCAGCATGTGGTTTTTCAGCACCAGGCTGCCCGCCTGGATGGGCGCCATCAGATGCCGATAGGGATAGTCCTTGGTCATAAAATCCACCTCTTTCGCCAAAAAAATGCGGTATTTGTTCCATTTCATCCCCTTTATTATACACCGTTTCACCCTCCTGTACATAGAGAATTTGTATTTATTTCCAGCCCTTCCATTCTCCCCTCTGCCCCGGCAGAGCCTCCTTTTGGCTTTACGCCCATATTGAGAGGTACCTGTTTTTCTGCGCCGTTGACAGCAATCAGCCAAACGTGCTATGCTTGCTCCAGCAAAGACAGGAGGCGACGGCGATGGAGGACTGGTTCACGGTGGAACCGCTGGCCCCGGACACCTGGGCCATCAGCGAATACCGCCACTGGGAGGAGACCCACTGCTATCTGCTGGCGGGCAGCCGGCGCTGCCTGCTCATCGACACCGGCCTGGGCCTGGGGGATTTGGGGGCGGTGGTGCGGAGACTGACCTGCCTGCCGGTGACCGCCGCGGTCACCCACGTCCACTGGGACCACATCGGCGGCCTGGGCCAGTTTCCCGACTTCTGCGCCCCTCAGCGGGAGCTGGACTGGCTCCAGGGCGGCTTTCCCCTCCCCCTGGAGCAGGTGCGGGCCCTGGCCGCCCGGGACTGCACGCCCCCGGCGGGCTGGCGGCCGGAGCACTACACCCTGTTCCAGGGTTCCCCCGCCCACGTCCTCCGGGGCGGCGAGGTGCTGGAGCTGGGGGAACGGCGGGTGGTGGCAGTCCACACCCCGGGACACTCCCCGGGACATCTGTGTTTCTGGGAGCCGGAGCGGGGGTGGCTGTACACCGGAGATCTGATCTACCGGGGCAGGCTGATGGCCAACTTCCCCTCCACCGACCCGGCCGCCTATCTCCGCTCCCTGGAGGCTGTGGCGGCGCTGCCCCTCCGGCGGCTCCTGCCCGGCCACCACGGCCTGGACTGCCCCACGGCCCTGGCGGGAGAGATGCGGGACGCCTTCCGCTCGCTCCGGGCCCAGGGCAGGCTGCGCCACGGAGGCGGCAGCTTTGACTTCGGGGACTGGTCTCTGGCGCTGTAGTATATTCAGGAGGTACCTTTTATGTCTGTTGTAAAAAAGACCGCTCCCACCTGGGAGAAGGACGGCTATCTGCTGCGGCTGTCTCAGCGGGAGGACGCCCAGGATTATTTCAGCCAGAACTTTGCCCCTCTGGACCCGGAGGTGGCCCGGTTTACCGGATGTAAGGCGCATTTCACCCGGGAGGAAGTGATCTCCTTCTTTCTGGGGTGCTTGGAGGCGGAAGACCGCTATGACTTCCTGATCCTCTCTCCGGAGGGCAGGATCATCGGCGAAAGCGTCATCAACGAGATCGACCCCCAGCTGCGCTGCGCCAACTTCCGCATCGTCCTGTTCCAGCGGGAGCACCGGGACCGGGGGATCGGCTCCTGGGCGGTGCGCACCACCCGGGACTTCGCCTTCGGGACGCTGGGGCTCCACCGGCTGTCTTTGGACGTATTCTCCTTCAACCCCCGGGCGGAGCGGGCCTATCTGGCCGCCGGCTTCCGGTGGGAGGGAGTGCTCCGGGACGCGGTCCGGGACGGGGAGGGCTATGGAGACGACATCCTGATGGCCCTGCTGGAAGAGGAATGGCGGGCGCTTCCAGACCGCCAGCCATCATAAGCAAAAGCAAACATGCCCCGGCCGGACGCGCAGCGCGTCTGGCCGGGGCATTTCCCATAAAATCGCTTCGGTTTCAGTCCAGCTCATCCAAGCGGTCCAGCACCTCGTCCACCAGGTCCTCCAGAGCCTCGTGCTCCTCTCCCCACTGTTCATAGGCCTCACTGTTCATATTTCTGGGTTCCCGGGCGTCCAGCTCCGAGATCAGCGCCCGCAGCCGCTCCAGGTACTCCTCCAGCGCCCGCCGGTCCATCTTCCCCAGATCCTCCCGGGGCATTTCAAAGGACAGCACCTCCGCCATGGCTCACTCCCCCTCTCCGTCCAGGGCCTCATCCAGCACCGCCCGCACCTTCTCCAGGGAGGGCACCCCCTCCATCCGCTTTCGCCCGTCCACATAGAAGGTGGGGACATAGTAGTAGTCCAGCGAATCCGCGAAGGCCGCCTCCACCGACTCGTCCACCCGGCGTATGGGCACCTGGCGGTAGCGGGGGTTCTCCTCCATCAGCTGCTTGAGCATCCGGTCCGCCTGATGGCAATAGGGGCAGTCGGGCAGCAGCATCATCAAGACCTCTTTCATGGTGTTTTCCTCCGTTCTCCGTGATTCTGTTTTTATAGTTCTCCCCGGGCCGGCCCAGTTCTGTGGGGCGAGCCGCGTCCCGCTCCTCAGTCCAGCCGCTTTCCGCCCCCCAGCTCATAGAGCATGGTCTCGGCAAACAGCCGGATCAGCGGATTCTGATTGCGCTTGTTCCAGACCACGCAGGAGGGGATGGTCTCCTGCATGGTGCAGTAGGTGATTCTGGGATCCCGGTAATACCAGAGCTGGTGATCCCCCACCGCAAAGCCCCGGCCCATCAGCACCGCCTGGTACAGCGACTCCCGGTTGGGCAGCCGAACCGGATTGACGGTCACCTGGGCCGCCTGAAACTGGAGCTGGACAATCTGCAGGCTCATGGGGGCCTCCTCTTCCGGCAGCATCAGCAGGGTGTGGCCATTGAAGTCCGACAGCTGCAGCGGCTCGTCCTCCTGCCGCAGCAGCCCCCGGCGGACATAGGCCCGGGTCTCCCCCTGGACGATATCCAGAATCTCCATCTGGTCAAAATTCTCCACCGTGGTGCGGATGCAGTACACCACATCCAGCTGATCCGCCTCCAGCTTCCGGCGCAGCTGAAGGCTGGAGTTGTTCTCAAAATAGACCTCCGAGCGGGGATAGCGCAGCTGCACCTGCTCCTGGAACTTCATCAGGGCATCGGTGACATCCCAGTCCTGCCCGATCCCCACCCGCAGCCGCAGCGTGACGTCCTGGGACACCTTGGCCGCCGCCGCCCGGGCCTGCTGGTAGCCCTGGGCGAAGCGGCGGAAACTGTCCCGAAACACCATCCCCGCCGCCGTCAGGCTGATCTGGTGCTTGAGGGTGCGGTCAAAGAGCTGATAGCCCAGCTCCTCCTCCAGCTGCCGGATCTGGCGGCTCACCGAGGGCTGGGAGACATAGAGCTCCTCCGCCGCCCGGGAAAAACTCATACACTCTGCCGCCTTGAGAAAATAAGTGACCTGCAGCGATGTCATGGTGTCCCCTCCTGTCTCAAGTCTGTTCCCTCTCAGTATAACACATCCATAGCCTTTTGTTTATAATCTTTTGCATGTTTTAGATATTTGTCCCGTCCAACCGGCTATGCTATGCTATGCTTAGGGTAATCCGAGGACGGAGCAGTCAACCCAATGAAAAACAGGAGGAAGCAGCTATGAAGTGTACCAACATCGCCTGCGACCTGCTGGTGATCGGCGGCAGCACCGCGGGGTGCTTTGCCGCCAACACGGCGCGGGAGCAGGGTCTGGACGCACTGGTCGTAGACAAGGCCACCGCCGGACAGTCCGGGGCAGGCATTATGGCCAGCGGCTTCTGGGCCGTATTCAACGAGGACTGGGGCATGGACTATGACTCCACCCTGGCCTGGATCAACGCCAACAGCTCCTATCTGAACAACCGGGACTGGACGGAGCGGTTTCTGCAGGACTCCTGGGGAACCTATCTGGACCTGAAGCGCTGGGGGGTAAAATTCCCGGTGCCGGAGGATGCCATGGCGGACTTCTTCCGGGGGAATATCGCCACCGACGGGGACGACCCCCACACTCACTACGGCATCGTCCCCCTCTCCCACCGGTGCGTCACCCCCGCCCTGCGCCGGTACGGCGACAGCATCGGGGTGCGCGTTCAGGACCGGACCATGGTCACCGACCTGGTTGTCCGGGACGGGGCGGTGCGAGGGGCGGTGGGCTTCTCCCTGGACACCGGCGAACACTTCCGCTTTGAGGCCGGGGCAGTGGTCCTGGCCGCCGGACTGAACTACTTCCGCTCCCCGGGAATGCACATCTCCGGCCAGACCGGGGACGCCTGCGCCATGGCCTACCGGGCCGGGGCGGTGCTCAGCGGCAAGGAGTTTCCGGACATGCACATGAACATCGCCCGGGATCCCATGTGGAAGGGCACCGGAGAGCTCTATCCCGCCTATTTCCAGTTTGACGACGCCCAGGGCCGCCGCATTCCCAACCGGGGCTTCGATCTCTCGGTGGTCAGCGCCGTCCACGCCGGTTTCGGCCCCATCTACTGGGACTTCGGCAAGTGCACCCAGGAGGAGCTCCAGGCCCTGGACGAGTACCGGAAAAAGCGCAACAACCCCAAAGAGACCGAACGGGTGGGCCTGGATCCCCACCAGGGGGGCAAATTCCAGATGATCGGCGGCTCCGCCGCCGGGGCGGCCGCGGCCCAAGCCGACGGGCTGTGGACCCGGGACACCGACGGCAGCTCCACCCTGCCCGGCCTGTACTGCGCCGGGGACTGCTGCGCCAGCTGGATGTGGGGGGCCATTATCCAGGGGCCGCCCCCGGGGCTCTCCCCTGCGGGGGTGGAGGGCAAGCGCTCCGCCCTGGCCGCAGTCCGGTACCTGAAGGATGCCCCCCGCCCTGCTCTGACCGGGGAGGATTACGCCCCGGCAGAGGAGCACATGACCAGTTTTGCCCGCCGCAGCGGCGGCTTTGACCCCCGGTGGGTCACCCAGCTGCTCCAGAACTACACCATGCCCTACTATATCCTGCACATCAAGGAGGCAAAACGGCTGGAGGCCACCCTGTCCCTGGTGGGCTTTCTGGAGGAGCACATGGTCCCCCGGATGCGGGCAGAGGACCCCCACATGCTCCGGCTGGCCCACGAGACCGAGAATATGGCCCTGAATGCGGAGATGATCCTCCGCGCCTCCCTGTTCCGCACCGAGAGCCGGGGCTGGCACTTCCGGGAGGATTTCCCCCACACCGACGATGCAAACTGGCTGGCCTGGAACCAGATTTACCGGGACGACCGGGGCAAAATGACCCTTGGCAAAGTAGAGGTGCCCGCCCGTTGGCGGCCGGAGCGGCCGGTGGAATACCGGCCCTGGCTGGCCTGGGAACACGGGGCCGAGGCACAGTGGAAGAAATGAGGTGCTGATACCATGGCGATCCGACCCATTCAACAGGAAAAATGCGTGGGCTGCGGCCTGTGCGTCAAGGCATGTCCCATGGACGTGATCCGTCTGGAGGGGGCAAAGGCCGCGGTGCGGTATGTGGAGGAGTGCATGTGCTGCGCCGCCTGCGAGGATGTGTGTCCCACCGGGGCCATCTATGTCTCGCCGGAAAAAGAGCAGCCGCTGATGGTATCCTGGAAATAATTCCGGCCCAGGGAACAAGCGGGCAAATCCCATCCAGTTCAATACAGAAGGAGTCCTACCCATGAAATTTGACAACACCAGAATTCAGAAGCTGCGCTCGTCCATGCTGGTCCAGCCCTCGATCTGCGTGGAGCGCGCCAAACTCATCACCGAATCCTACCGTGCCACCGAAGGGGAGGCCGCCCCCATCCGCCGGGCCAAAGCCTTCGCCCATCTGTTAAAGCACATGACCATACGCATCTACCCCGACGAGCTCATTGTGGGGCGGCCCACCTCCAAGGTGCGGGGCGGCTCCATCAGCCCGGAGCTGCAGTGCGACTGGATTTTAAAGGAGCTGGACATCCTCTCCACCCGGGAGACCGACCCCTTTGAGCCTCTGACCCAGGAGGAGCGGGACGTGCTGGCCGACGTGGTGCCCTATTGGGAGACGCGTTCGCTGCGCTACCACTGGAATCAGGAGGTGGGGGAGGAGCACAAGCCCTACGACGACCTGATCATGGGCGGCGGCGCCTTCAGCGGCAACAACCAGTTCCCCGGCCACGCCTCCCCGGATTACGGCCAGCTGGTCACCTTCGGCGTGGAAGGGCTCATCCGAAAGGTGGAGGAGCGGCTCTCCCGCCCCGCCGACGAGGCCCAGAGGGCGGAGTTGGAGGGTATGAAGCTGTGCCTGGAGGCCATGGCCGGACTGGGCGACCGCTATGCCGCTGAGGCCCGGCGCATGGCCGCAGAGGAGTCCGACCCGGTCCGCCGCCAGGAGCTGCTGGACATCGCGGCCATCTGCGACAAAGTGCCCCGCAAGGCCCCTGAAACCTTCCGGGAGGCCATTCAGTCCCTCTGGTTCGGCTATATGTGCGTGATGCTGGAGAACTGGGGCACCGGCAACACCTTCCTGCGCATCGACCAGTATCTGGCCCCTCTCTATGAGGCGGACCGGGCCAAGGGGCTCAGCCTGGAGGAGGCCTATCAGTATCTGGCCATGCTGCTGGTCAACTGCAACAGCGCCTGCGTGGTCTACAGCGAAGCCCGCAGCCACGGCTTTGCCGGCAACTGCTCCGGCTGCTCCTTCACCATCGGCGGCGTCAAGCCCGACGGCAGCTGCGCGGTCAATGAGCTGTCCTACCTGGTGCTGGAGGCGGAGCGGGCGGTCAACATGGGCAGCGATGACGTGGTGGTCCGCATTGCAGACAACACCCCGGAGGATTTCATCCTGCTGGCCTGCGAGGTGGCCCGGGACGTGGGGGGCAAGCTGAAGTTCCTGGGGGACAAAACCGCCGTGGCCAATCTGGAGCGGGACGGCATGACAAGGCAGCAGGCCAACGACTACGCCGTGGTGGGCTGCACCTCCCCCACCGTGGGCGGGCTGAGCTACAATATCCCCGGGGGCATCATCTCTCTGCCCGGCATTCTGGAGCTGACCCTGAACAACGGCGTCCACCGGATGACCGGTCTCCAGCTGGGCCTGAAAACCGGCGATCCCGCCGAATTTGCCAGCTATGAACAGCTCTGGGAGGCCTTCTGCGCCCAGGTGCGCCATATCATCCCCCACTGCCACGCCATCAAGAACACCGACAAGGCCATGTACTCCCGCTACATGCCCTCCCCCCTCCAGTCTGTGCTGATTCCCCCCTGCGTGGAGAGCGGCACCGACGTCATCGACGGAGGAACAAAGCCCTTCTACTCCTTCGCCATGTCCCTGGCCGGCGCCCCCAATACCGGCGACGCCCTGGCCGCCATCAGGAAATACGTCTTTGAAGAGCACAAGGTCACCCTGGGGGAGATCTGCGCCGCCATCGCCGCCAACTTCGAGGGCTATGAGGACCTGCAGAAGCTGCTGCTCCGGGGGCCGAAGTTCGGCAACAATGACCCCTATGTGGACTCCATCGTCAACCAGGTGCTCAGCTACGTCTCCGACGTGGTGGCCGAGACCCCGGGCTTCCACGGGGCCCAGTCCACGGTGGCCGCCGCGGCGGTGACCGCCAACATCGGCCTGGGCATGGTGCTGGGGGCCACCCCGGACGGCCGGAAGGCCGGAGAACCCATCTCTGAGGGCGGCATCTCCCCGGCCCAGGGCCGCAACAGCAGCGGCACCACCGCCACCATGCTCAGCGTGGCCGGCCTGGATCACTCCAAGCTGCGCCACGGCGAGGTGCTGAATATGCGCATCAACCCGGACGCGGTGCAGGGGGAGGAAAAACTCCGGAAATTTATGGCCCTGATCCGCTCCTATTTCCAGGCCGGCGGTTTCCTGGTCCAGTTCAATATCGTCTCCACCGAGACCCTGCGGGACGCCCAGCTCCACCCCGAAAACCACCGGGACCTGGTGGTCCGGGTGGCCACCTACGCCGCCTACTTTGTAGAGCTGGGGGCGGAGCTGCAGAACGACATCATCCGCCGGTTGGAATTCACCGAGTGCTGAACCTGAGAGGAGGAGAACCCCATGCACCAAGATGCACTGTACCGTCAGAAAGAGCGCAGCCTGGAGGAGTGCCTGGCGCTGATCCGGCCCGGCGACCATATCCTGGCAGCGGCGGCAGCCAGCGAACCCGCCGCCCTGCTGGACGCCCTGCCCCAGGTCATTCCCAACCTCCACGATGTGGAGCTCTTCAAGGGGCGGGATAACTCCTATGCGTTTCTCCGCGATCCGGAGGTGCGAGGGCACCTGAAGGTCACCGGCCACTTCTATTCCGCCGACCTGCGGCAGGCCCACACGCTGGGCTTTGCCGACTACATCCCCTCCAATCTCCATAACTTCATCTCCGAGCGGCTTGCCCACACCTCTTACAACGTCTTTGTGGCCCAGGTGACGCCCCCGGAGCAGGGCGTCTTCCAGGCCCCTTACTGCATGATGTTTGAGCGGGAGGCCTATGAGGCGGCGGATACGGTGATCCTGGAGGTCAACCCCAACTTCCGCCGGGTGCGGGGCGGCCTGGACATTCCTGTGGAACGGGTGACCGCTTTTTTTCACTCGGAAAAGCCCATCTTCACCACCCCCCGCTCCTCCCCCAGCCCGGCGGAACAGACCATTGCCCGGTATGTGGCCGACCTGATCCACGACGGAGATACCATCCAGCTCGGAGTGGGGGCCCTGCCCGACATGGTGGGCGAATATCTGAAGGAAAAGAACGATTTGGGCATTCACTCGGAGATCTTCTCCTCCACCATGGCCGACCTGATCGAGTCCGGCAACGCCAACGGCAGCAGAAAGACGCTGAACCCGGGAGAGCACATCGCCGTCTTCTGCGCCGGGGACCAGCACCTGTTCGATGTGGTGGCGGAAAACCCCGCCTGCCGGCTGGTGAGCAGCGCCTACGGCAACAACCCCTGTGTGATCGCCCAGAATGACCATATGGTCAGCGTCAACTCCGCTCTGGAGATCGACCTCACCGGCCAGATCTGTTCCGAGAGCATCGGCCCGCTCCAGTATTCCGGCACCGGCGGGGCCTCGGACTTTGCCTGCGGGGCCATGCACGCCCGGTGCGGCCGGGGCATCATCGCCTTTGCCTCCACCGCCAAGGGGGGCACCATCTCCAAGATCAAGTCGGTGCTGACCCCCGGCGCGGCGGTGTCCATCTCCCGAAATCTGGCGGACACCATCATCACAGAGTACGGCGTGGCCGAACTGCGGGGACGCACCATCCGGGAACGGGCGGAAGCGCTCATCGCCATCGCCCACCCGGATTTCCGCGCCCAGCTGCGCAGGGAGGCCCAGCAATACGGCATTCTTGCGTAACGGCAATCCCCGGAGCAGCCCATTCTAAACCGCAGCCGGCCCGAGCCCCGCTTTTCCCCGGGGTTCGGGCCGTCTCTGTCCGCACTGGGGCAACGCGGACGCCGGTGTGTTTTCCCCTCCGGGGCAGCAGAAGTCCCTGAGCCTGCCCCGCCCCGGAGCTTTATCGCTCCGGCTCAGGACAACTTCCGCCGCCCCCTTGCGCCGGGCCGGAGGATATGCTATGCTATAAAAAAACAAGGTACCTATAAAAGGAGGCCGATCAGCATGTCCACGCCCCAATACTGTCCCGGCTGCGGCAACCGGTGCAGCCTCTCCTCCCCCAGCTGCAGCACCGGGGAGGCCTATGTGCGCACCCTGCGCCAGGCCCGGCACAGGGCAGCCCCGGCAAAAACGGAGGAAACCGCGGTACACGCCACCTCCCAGGCAGCTCCGCGCCCGGTCCCGGAGGTCTCCGCCCCGGTCCATTCCTCCCCCCGCGGCACCCTGCCCCGCCGTCCGAAATTCCCCGCTTCCGCCCCCGTCTCCAATGCCCCCCGGAGCGCCCCGGAGGCCCCTCAAGCCCTCTACGACGCCCTCCCCCGGGAGGATCGGCTTGCCCTCCAGCTGCACCAGCTGTCCCGGCGCATGGCCCGGAACCAGCCCAGGGAAAAATCCGGGCAGGGGCGCATTCTGGCCCTGCTGGAGCAGCGGGGAGAGACCTCCCAGCGGGAGCTGATGGCCCTGACCGGGGTGCGCTCCAGCTCTCTGAGCGAGCTGCTGGGCAAGCTGGAGGGGGCCGGACTGATCCAGCGCACCCCCTGCCCCTCCGACCTGCGCACCACCCTGGTCTCCCTCACGCCGGCGGGCCGCCAAAAAGCCGCCGGGAGCCGCACCGCCGCCCGGCGCTCTCCCTTCCAGGCCCTGGACGCCGCAGAACAGGCCCAGCTGCTGGCGCTGCTGGAAAAACTGAACCGTCCCGACTGATGACAAAAATCGTCCCGGCACAGCTCTGTGCCGGGACGCACAATATCCTGCAAATCACACAGGCAGACCCCGGCGGGCTGAGCGCCCGGCCGGGGTCTGTCTGAGAAAAGAAAAGAATTGGGAAAAAGAGAGGAAATAAAAAGGAAATGTCACAGGCTGGTATAGCCGCCGTCCACCGGCAGAATGGCGCCGTTGACATAGGTGCTGGCCGGGGAGGAGAGGAAAATGGCCGCGGTGTCCAGCTCTCCCTCTCCGCCGTAACGGCCCAGAGGGATCATGGTGCGGGCATAGTTCTGGAAGAATTCCGACTCCAGGGTCTCCTTGGTGAGCGGGGTCTCAAAGTAACCGGGGCAGATGGCGTTTACAGTGATGCCCTTGTCCCCCCACTCACAGGCCAGCGCCCGGGTCAGGTTGACCACGCCTCCCTTGGCGGCGTGATAGGGGGATGCAGGGGCAATCTTGTTGCCCACCAGGCCGTACATGGAGGCGATGTTGATGATCCGGCCGTAGCCCGCGGGGATCATAGCCCGCTTGGCCACCTCCCGGGCCATCTTAAAGGAGCCGAACAGGTCAATGTTCATCTCATTGGCAAACTGCTCGTCGGTGATGTCCTCCGCCGGAGCCACGGCGCCGGTGCCGGCGTTGTTGATCAAAATGTCAATGCGGCCAAACTGCCCCAGAATGGTGTCCACCGCAGCGGCCACCTGCTGGGTGTCGGTGATGTCGCAGACCACCCCCGCCGCCTGAACCCCATAGGTCTCCCGCAGCTCGGCGGCCACCGCGTCAATCTTATTCTGGCGGCGGGCCAGCGCCACGATATTGGCCCCCTGATTGGCCAGGGCTTTGGCCATCTGGACGCCCAGTCCCGAGGAACAGCCGGTGACAACGGCCACCCGGCCGGTTAAATCAAAATAGTTCTTCGCCATAATCAAAGGTACCTCCTGTTCTGATTGGGTTGGCCACACCGCCCGGCGCATCTGGAAGGAAACGGGTGGTATGTCTGAATCTGCTGTCATTGTACCCCACTGTGCGCCTCTTTTGCTAGTACGGAAAGCACAAGAAAAACGCGCGTTTTTGTTCTTTCTCACAAAAACGCGCGTCCCTATCCATTTTAATACACGCCCAGCCAGCGGGAACTGGTCTCCAAAACCGCCTGTCCCGCCTTCAGGCTCTCGGGCACATTCAGCACCCGCTGGTTGGCGCTGCCCCGGAAATTCAGCTCCAGGCTGCGCTCTGAGAGCAGGAAGGGCCCGTCGATGAGCACGTCCAGCCCCTCCAGCAGCCGGCGCTGGGCGGGGGTGCCCCCATACAGCTGCTCAAAGGTGTATCCGCTGTAGGAGGCCACCTCGTAGCCCGCCCCCCGGAGCAGCTCCGCCAGCCGGGCGAAGCCCTCGGCCTGGGCGAAGGGCTCCCCTCCGGAGAAGGTCACCCCCCGGCACAGGGGGTTTTCCCGGACCAGCGCCAGCAGCGCCTCCTCCTCCATGGGGGTGCCCCCCTCAAAGGGCCAGGTCTCCGGGTTGTGGCAGCCGGGGCAGTGATGGGGACAGCCCTGGGCGAAGAAGGTGGTGCGGATGCCCGGACCGTCCACGATGCTGTCCCCGGCAATCCCCGCCAGGTTAAGCATGGCCTCCCAGGCCGTGCTTGACCCGGTCCCGCTCCTCGGCCCGCTTGGCGTCGTTCCACTTGTCCATGGTGCCCACCAGGTAGCCGGTGATCCGGCGGATGCGCTCAAAGCCCACTCCCTGGCCCAATTTTTCCTGACGGCTCTTCTCTTTTGCAGTCATATTTCATTCCTCCTGATTTCATCCGGCCCGCCGTATCGCAACTATCTCATCCAATCAATGGATCCCCTGAAAGGCGGGCATCTCGGGGTATTGTTTCTTCAGCTGGTCAATCTTCTCCGGCGGGATCATCTCCCCCTCCCGGCGGCCGCACCGGGGGCATACGTCGCCGATGACCCCCACATAGCCGCAGACCGGATCCCGGTCCACCGGGTGGTTGATGCTGCCGTAGCCCACCCCGGCATCGTGCATCCAGCGCACCACCGTCTCAAAGGCCTCCACATTCTTGGCCGTATCTCCGTCCAGCTCCACATAGCTGATGTGGCCGGCGTTGCACAGGGCGTGATAGGGGGCCTCCAGCCGGATCTTGTCATAGGCGGAGATGGGGAACCACACCGGGATGTGGAAGCTGTTGGTGTAGTACTCCCGGTCGGTGACCCCGGGGATCTTGCCGTAGCGCTGCTGATCCATCCGCAGGAAGCGCCCGGTCAGCCCTTCGGCGGGGGTGGCCAGCAGGGTGAAGTTCATCTTCATCTCCTGGCTCTTGGCGTCGCAGAACCGGCGCATGTGGCCCACAATCTCCAGCCCCTTGCGCTGCATCTCCTCGCTCTGGCCGTGGTGGGCGCCGTAGAGGGCGGTCAGGGTCTCAGCCAGGCCGATGAAGCCGATGGACAGGGTGCCGTGCTTCAGCACCTCCCGCAAATCATCCCGGGTGGTCAGCTTGTCCGAGTCCAGCCAGATCCCCTGGCCCATCAGGAAGGGGAAATTGTGGACGTGTTTCGCCGCCTGGATCTCAAACCGGTCCAGCAGCTGCTGGGCCACCAGGGAGAGCATGGCGTCCAGCTTCTCATAGAACACCGCCTCGTCCCCGTGGCTCTCAATGGCCAGCCGGGGCAGGTTGATGGAGGTGAAGGACAGGTTGCCCCGGGAGTAGGCGATCTGCCGGGTGGGGTCGTAGACGTTGCCCATGACCCGGGTGCGGCAGCCCATGGTAGCCACCTCGGTCTCCGGGTGGCCGGGCTTGTAGTACTGCAGATTATAGGGGGCGTCCAAAAAGACGAAGTTGGGGAACAGCCGCTTGGCGCTCACCTTGCAGCTGAGCCGGAACAGGTCGTAGTTGGGGTCGCCGGGGTTGTAGTTGACCCCCTCCTTGACCTTGAAGATGTGGATGGGGAAGATGCAGGTCTCCCCGTGGCCCAGCCCCGCGTCCAGGGCCAGCAGCACGTTGCGCATGGCCATCCGGCCCTCGGGGGAGGTGTCGGTGCCGTAGTTGATGGAGGAGAAGGGGGTCTGGGCCCCGGCCCGGGAGTGCATGGTGTTCAGGTTGTGGACAAAGCCCTCCATGGCCTGATAGGTGTCCCGGTCGGTGTTCTGCCAGGCCCGGCGGCGCACCCGCTTCAGGATGGCCTCCGCCTGGTCGTCTGCCATATGGAACTGCCGCTCCAGCCCGGCGGCCAGCAGTCTGTCAAAGTCCTGGGTGTTCTCCAGCCGGGCGGTCTCGCCGGTCTCCTCCTCCACCCCGGCCACCAGCTGGGCGATGGGCTCGGAGGCGTCCTCCAGGTCCAGGATGTCCTCCACCGCCTGCCCCAGCAGCCGCCGGAAGGTCTTGCGGTAGGTTTTGGCCACCCCCTCAGCCATGCCGTAGTCAAAGTTGGGGATGGACTGGCCGCCGTGCTGGTCGTTCTGGTTGGCCTGGATGGCGATGGCGGCCAGGGCGGCGTAGCTCTGGATGCTCTGGGGCTCCCGCAGATAGCCGTGGCCGGTGGAGAAGCCCCCGTGAAACAGCTTCAGGATGTCGATCTGGCAGCAGGTGGTGGTCAGGGAGTAGAAGTCAAAGTCGTGGATATGGATGTCTCCCTCCCGGTAGGCCTTGGCGTGCTCCGGCCGGAGCAGGTACATCTCGTTATAGGCCTTGGCCCCGGCGGAGCCGATCTGGAGCATGCTGCCCATGGCGGTGTTGCCGTCGATATTGGCGTTGTCCCGCTTCATATTGCTGGAGCGGGCATCCACCCGGGTGATCTCGTCGATGGTGTGCATCAGGGCGGTGTTGGCCTCCCGGGCCCGGGTGCGGTTGGCCCGGTAGAGGATGTAGGCCTTGGCAGCGGCGTTGAAGCCGTGGTTCATCAGCTGCTGCTCCACCAGATCCTGAATCAGCTCAATGTTGGGCGACCCCTCCGGATCCCGGGCCTCCAGGGCGCTGTGCACCGCGTTGGCCACCCGGGCCGCATCGGCGGCGTCCCCCTCGCCGGTGGCCTCCAGGGCCTTGAGAATGGCGGCGGCAATCTTATTCTGATCGTAGAGGACCACCCGGCCGTCCCGTTTGGTAATGCTGTGAATCATAATCTCTCCCCCACTCATGGGCTTTCTCTTGCGGCACAATATCTTGCGCTCGTCATTTGTAAGTGCCACTATATTTTGGACCATCCGGCCGGTAATGTCAAGGGGGAGCCTTATTTTTGGACGCATTCCACAAAATTCAGGATGCATTTTCTCCACTTGCCACAACAGCCCCGCTCCTCCGCGCGGCGCCGGCGCCCCCGGGACCCGACGGCGCGTATTTCCCGCTTTTCTTTTCGCTGGGGGTGTAGTAAAATGGGGATGGCTTTGTCTAACACCGCAATATCACAACCTGTCAGAGAGGAGCCACAGCCTATGCACGAACCGGAAAACGTCCAGAAAGTGGTGGTCATCGGCCACAAAAATCCGGACACCGACTCCATTTGCTCCGCGATTGCCTATGCGGAGCTGAAAAACCGCACCTCCGACCTGGTATGCGAGCCCCGGCGGGCGGGGCGGCTGAACGCGGAGACCAGCTATGTGCTCCAGCGCTTCGGGGTGCCAGCCCCCCGGATGTGCACCGACGTCAACCCCAAAGTGCGCAACGTGGACTATCGCCGCATCGACGGCATCTCCTGCTCCACCAGTATGCGGGAGGCCTGGACCATCATGCGGGACCAGCAGATCGACACCCTGGCCGTGGTGGATGAAAACCGGGAGCTGGAGGGCCTGATCACCGTGAAGGGCATCGCCATGGCCAACATGGATGTGTTTGACAACACGGTGCTGGCCAAAAGCGGCACCACCTACCGCAATATCCTGAGCACCCTGAACGGCACCATGCTGGTGGGCAGCGCCGACGGCGTGTGCGATCCCAGGGCCAGGGTCATCGTGGGGGCGGCCAGTCCCGACGTGCTGGAAAACACCCTGAAGAGCGGCGACATTGTCATCCTCTCCAACCGGTATGAGAGCCAGCTGTGCGCCATTGAGATGGAGGCCAGCCTGATTATCGTCTGCCAGGGGGCCAAGGTGGGCAAAACCATCATCAAACTGGCCCAGGACAACGGCGTGGCCATCATGAGCGTCCCCTGCGACACCTACGCCGCCGGCAAGCTCATCAGCCAGTGCGCCCCCATCGGATACTTTATGGACACGGAAAACCTGCTGAAGTTCACGCTGGTCACCCCAGTCTCCGACGTCATCCGGGTCATGGCCAAGGTGCGCCACCGCTATTTCCCCATCCTGGATGAAGAGGGCAAATACTGCGGTATGCTCAGCCGCCGGAACATCCTGAGCCTGCAGAAGCGGCGGATCATTCTGGTGGATCACAACGAGAGTACCCAGGCCGTGGAGGGGTTCGACCAGTCGGAGATTCTGGAGATCATCGACCACCACCGCATCGGCAGCCTGGAGACATCCGGCCCGGTCTACTTCCGCAACCAGCCCGTGGGCAGCACCGCCACCATCGTCACCCAGATGTACGACGAGCAGCAGGTGGACATCCCCGTCCCCATCGCCGGGCTGCTGCTCAGCGCCATCCTGTCCGACACCCTGAAATTCAGCAGCCCCACCTGCACCCCCATGGACCGCTCCGCGGCCCAGCGCCTGGCGGGCATCGCCGGGGTGGACATCGACGTCTACGCCGGTGAGATGTTCGAGGCCGGGGAAAAGCTGGACGATAAGACCGCAGAGGAGGTCTTTATGCAGGACTTCAAGGTCTTTATGTGCGGCGACATCCGCTTCGGGGTAGCCCAGGGCAACTATCTCACCCGCTCCAACCTGCTGCAGGCCCAGAAACTGCTGCAGCCCTACCTGCCCGAGGCCCTGGTCAAGCAGAACCTGGAGGACCTGTATGTCCTGCTGACCGACATCCAGGCCGGGGAGAGCCTGGCCATCTGCGCCGGCGCCCAGGCCGCCGGGGTGCTCCGGGACGCCTTTGACACCGCCCCCACAGAGGACGGAAGCACCCTGCTGCCCGGAGTGGTGAGCCGTAAGAAACAGTTTATCCCCAGGCTGATGGACGCCTATCAGCAGCACTGAGGGACCGCCCGTACCATCCACAAGGAGAAAACCATGAACATCGCCAAAATTATGACCCCCAAATATTCCACCGCCTGCCTCCAGGAGGACAGCACCGTGCGCCAGGGGTTGGAAATCATGCGCCGCTACGGCTATACCGCCATCCCGGTACTGGACCAGGACGGCAGATACCGGGGCTGCATCACCGAGGGAGATTTTCTGCGCCATATCCTCCAGGTGGGCTCCACCGAGCTGAAAGACCACGAGAAATACCGGGTGGGCGCCATCTTCCGCCCGGATTTCTGCCCCGCTCTGGGCATCCAGGCCAGCGAGACCGAGGTCATTGACTCGGTCTTACAGCAGAACTTTGTGCCCATCGTGGACGGCCGGGGCTGCCTGTGCGGCATTGTGACCCGCCGCTCAGTCATATTATACCTGGCCCAGAAGGAGGGCTGGCAGCCCGCCCTCCAGGAGGAGGCCCTCACCTGACCTCCCCTTTCAGCCCGATCAACAGCAGGACGCGCCGCAGCATGCTGCGGCGCGTCCTGCTCTGCTTTTCCCGGTTCCGCCCTCAGACAAACAGGGCCTCATAGGGGACGTGAAAAATATCCCGAAGGGCCTTGAGCTCATCCGGATAGATGTGGCGCTGACCCACCTCTATCTTCGCCAGCGCGCTGCGGGTCACATCACACCCCCGCACCTGCAGCTGGGCCGACACCTGCTCCTGGGACAGGCGCCGTTCCATGCGGAGCCGGCGGATATTCTGCCCCAGCGCCCTCTCATAGTCCGCGTTCATCGTCAACACTCCCCGCACCTATACTGGTGCAATTTTGTGTTGATTTTATGAAATAAATCTGGTATGATTGCTCCTATATAGGTGCAATCCAGAAAAAGCGGGAGGCGGCCGGCCCGCGGGAAACCCGCCGACGGCCACCGCCCAGGGGCGGGAGACGCTTCCGGTGCGGCTGATTCCGGCCTCTGCCCACCGGCCCGGCGGCCTCCTGGCCGCTCTGGCTGGTGTACAAAATAAAAGGGAACGATTTTTTCTATGGAACCGGTTGGGACAAGGGGAATCCCGGCAGCAATACCGGTTGACGGGGCACAGGCCTTCAGGGTAAAATCAGGGCAGAACAACCCGAGGAGGTGCTCTGCATGCAGGAAAAAATCCGAAAAGCCTTCCAAAAAGCCTGTGACATCATCGAGCTGTGTATTGCCCTGGCCGTGGGCCTGGGGCTGCTGATCTCCGTCATCCTGTATATCCCCATGGGGGTGGAGCTGCTGTTCAGCTCCCCGGACCCCGCCCCTTTCCTGGTGTTCCTGGAGGACATGTTCAGCTTCATCGTCGGTGTGGAGTTCATCAAAATGCTGTGCAAGCCCAGCGCCGAGAACGTCATTGAGGTGCTGGTGTTTCTGGTGGCCCGGCATATGATCCTGGGCAATAACTCCGCCGTGGATATTCTGTTGTCTGTCCTGGCCGTGGCCCTGCTGTATGGCACCCGGCTGCTGGTGCGGCACTACAAGCTGCGCATCAAGCCCAGAAAGCAGCAGCAGGAGGAAGTGGGCTCCCTGGAGGAATGAGCCCGGGGCGGAGGCGCCAAACGGCCCCTTTTCAGCGCCTTCCGGAGCGCCCCTGGTGAGATGCCGGCTTTTTTCTCCAAAACGGAAAGTGTGCTTGACATTTTATCCCCGGCGGCTTATAATGCAGACGGAAAGTTCACTTTCCATTTTTCAAAAAAAACAAAGCGAGGATGAGATCACTCTGTCTGAACAGGGTTCAGGCAACAGACAGGAGGAGATTGGTATGAAATTCGTCATTGAACACCTCTCCAAGGCCTTCGGGCCCAAGGAAGTGCTGCGGGACATCGACTTTTCCTTTGAGTCGGGCCGGATCTACGGCCTGCTGGGGCGCAACGGCGCCGGTAAAACCACCTTGTTCAACTGCCTCAATCGGGATATCAACGCCGACGGCGGCAGCTTTTACCTGGAGGACAACGGCGCGCGCCGGGCGGTGGCGGCGGAGGACATGGGCTATGTGCTCTCCACCCCCACGGTGCCGGAGTTTCTCACCGGACGGGAGTTCTTAAAATTCTTCATGGATATCAACGCCGGTTCCATCCACTCCCCCAGGAGCATCGACGACTACTTCGACGCTATGAGCATTGCCCCGGAGGACCGGGACAAGCTGCTGAAGGACTACTCCCACGGCATGAAGAACAAGATGCAGATGCTCATCAACATCATCGCCCAGCCCAACATCCTGCTGCTGGACGAACCCCTGACCTCTCTGGACGTGGTGGTGGCAGAGGAGATGAAGCAGCTGCTCCGCTCCCTCAAGGAGGGCAGAATTACCATCTTCTCCACCCATATCCTGGACCTGGCCCTGGACCTGTGCGACGAGATCGTGCTGCTCAGCCACGGGGAGCTGGAGGTGGTGGAGAAGTCCAATCTGGACAACCATGACTTCAAGGAGAAGATCATCGCGGCACTGCGGGAGGAGACCTATGAATAAGACGCTCCGGCTCTCCTTTGCCCTGAAGAACACCTACCGGGTCAACAGCATCCTGTACTCCCTCAAACAGATCCCGCTGCTCAAGCGCCTGCTGCCCGAGCGGCTGTATCAGGTCAGAGGGCTGAAGGTGTTCGCCAATGTAATCTCCATCCTCTGGGAAATCATCTCTGTATTTGGGGGAAAGCTGCTCTATTTTCTGCTGATGATCTTCGGCGCCAGCCTGCTCTATGAGCAGGTGCCGGCGGACCGTTTTTTCCTCCACGCCCTGCTCTTTCTGAGCATCATCGGCGCCTTTGCCAACACCCACCTGTTCAATCCCACCCGGGACAAGTATTATGCCATCATTCTGATGCGGATGAACGCCCGGTCTTACACGCTGGTCAACTATGGCTATGCTCTCATCAAGGTCATTGTGGGCTTTCTGCCCTGCTCCCTGGTGTTCGGCACGCTGTGCCTGGTGCCGCTCTGGATCTGCCTGCTGCTGCCCTTCTCCGTAGCGGGGATGAAGCTGGCTGTGGCGGGCTTCAACCTGTGGGACTATGAGCGCCGGGGGAACGCCTTCAATGAAAACAAGCTGGGCAAACTGGGCTGGGGCGTCACCGCGGTGCTGCTGGCCCTGGCCTACGGCCTGCCGGCGGCTGGAATCACCCTGCCGATACCGGCTTCCGCAGCCCTAATGGCCGCCGCCATCCTCCCCGGCCTCGCAGGCCTGCGCAAGGTGCTCTCCTTCCAGAGCTACCGCGCCGTCAACCAGGAACTGCTCAGCAAGATGCTCCATCAGATGGATACATTGAAGCAATCGGCCAAGCAGTCCACAGAAAAGCTCATATCCGCCGACACCGCCATCACCAGCCGCCGGAAGGGCTTTGAGTTTTTGAATGAGCTGTTCATCAAGCGTCACAAAAAGATTCTCTGGAGCGCCGCGCTCAAGATCACCGGGGTGTGCGCCTTTCTGGTGCTGGGGGCGCTTCTGGCCCTCTACCTGGAGCCGGCGGCCAAACCCGCGGCCAACGAGGTCATCCTGACCTGCCTGCCTTACTTTGCCTTTATCATGTACGCCATCAACCGGGGTACCGGTTTCACCCGGGCCCTGTTCATGAACTGCGATCACAGCCTGCTGACCTACTCGTTTTATAAACAGCCCAAATTTGTGCTCCGGCTGTTTCAGATCCGGCTGCGGGAGATCATGAAGATCAATGCGGTGCCTGCGTCGGTGATCGGAGTGGGGCTGGCGCTGATCCTCTGGGCCTCCGGCGGAACGGCCAGCCCGGTGGACTACGCAGTACTGGTGGTGTCCATTCTGGCGATGAGCCTATTCTTCTCCGTCCATTACCTGACCATCTACTATCTGCTCCAGCCCTACACCGCCGGCACCGAGATGAAAAGCGGCACCTACCGCATCATCATGGTGGTCACCTATGCGGTGTGCTGGGTGCTGCTGCAGGTGCGCATGCCCCTGCTGCTCTTCGGGGTGGGCTGCATCGTCTTCTGCGCCCTCTACTGCCTGGTGGCCTGCGTACTGGTCTACCGCTTTGCTCCCAAGTCCTTTCGGCTGCGGACCTAAAACACCTCTCCGCAAAAGAGACCGGGGCCCGTCACGGGAAAGTCCAATCAAAAAGGCGCGGCATTGCCGCGCCTTTTCAGAAACATCTCAGCCGAAATAACGGTCCAGCAGGCCCTTCAGCGCCTTGCCGTGACGGGCACTTCCCCGCAAAACACGTTTTGCGGGGTTCCCCTTTCTTTTCACCGACCCGGGGAAATTGAATTCCCCCGGGTTCAAGGTTTTGCCTGCGGCAAAACACTTGGAGACGAGGCCCGTCACGGGAAAGTCCAATCAAAAAGGCGCGGCAATGCCGCGCCTTTTCAGAAATATCTTAGCCGAAATAACGGTCCAGCAGGCCCTTCAGCGCCTTGCCGTGACGGGCCTCGTCGCGGGCCATCTCGTGGACGGTGTCATGGATGGCGTCCAGGCCCAGCTCCTTGGCGCGCTTGGCCAGATCCACCTTGCCCTGGGTGGCGCCGAACTCGGCGGCCACACGGGCCTCCAGGTTGGCCTTGGTGGAGTCGCTCAGCACCTCGCCCAGCAGCTCGGCAAACTTGGCGGCGTGCTCGGCCTCCTCATAGGCGGCCTTCTCCCAGTACAGGCCGATCTCAGGATAGCCCTCCCGGTGGGCCACACGGGCCATGGCCAGATACATGCCCACCTCAGAGCACTCGCCCTGGAAATTCTCCCGCAGGCCGGCAATGATATCCTCAGGGGCATCCTTGGCCACACCCAGCACATGCTCGGCGGCATAGACGGTGTTATCGCCGGTGTCGGCCTTCATGGCCGCGCCGCAGATGGGGCACTTCTCAATGGGCTCTTCGCTGACATAACCACAGACGGGACATACGTACTTCATAAAATCGTTTCCTCCTGTTCAATACAGATGATGAAAAATAAACGGTGTGAGATAGTTAAATAATTGAGAATGATTCTCACTAATGAGAGTATAGCAGAGCGGACGCCGTTTGTAAAGGGGTAATCGTAAATTTTTTTGCGCTTTTCTGCGGAAAGCGCCCAACCTGGCCTTCGCTTTCCGTTCCCGCCGGAGCAGATGGCAAAAAGTTCAATAAAAACAGCACTTTAAAGCACAAAAATTTTCTCCGGATGGATATTGACAAACCCCGGGAATGCCGTTATGATTAAGGACATACAACCAAAAGCGATGATCGGAAGAGTAAGGCTGTAAATCTGATTCAGAGAGGGCGCGGCCGCTGCGAGCGCCTATCGGATTACCTGCCCGAACGTCACCCGGGAGCTGCCCCCTTGAACGGCAACCGCCCGCTAGGGGGGGACGGAATCGCCCCACGTTACCGGGGAAACGAGTGCGCATCTGTCTGGAGCTCAGGGGGGTGCGAATTTAGGTGGTACCACGGAGTTTTCTGCTTCGTCCTATTGACTGGACGGAGCATTTTTTATACGCTGCCGTCTAAAACACATTTCCAAAGGAGGAAATCATCCCATGAGAATGACCGCATCCCAAGTTCTGATGGAATGCCTGCTGGAGCAGGGCGTTGACACTGTCTTCGGCTACCCCGGCGGCACCATTCTGAACATCTATGACGAGTTCGAGCTCCACGGCTATGGTCAAAAGATCCGGCACATCCTGACCGCTCATGAACAGGGCGCCTCTCACGCCGCCGACGGCTACGCCCGGGCGACGGGAAAGGTGGGGGTCTGCTTCGCCACCTCCGGCCCCGGCGCCACCAACCTGGTCACCGGCATTGCCACCGCCTATCTGGACTCCTCCCCCGTGGTGTTCATCACCTGCAATGTGGGCGAGAACCTGATCGGCAAGGACTCCTTCCAGGAGGTGGACATCACCGGCATCACCATGCCCATCACCAAGTGCAACTTCCTGGTCAAGGACGCCGACAAGCTGGCCGACGTGGTGCGGGAGGCCTTCGCCATCGCCCGCTCCGGCCGCCCCGGCCCGGTGCACATCGACATTCTCAAAAATGTCACCTCCACCTACACCGACTATGAGCCCCTGCCCCTCAGCGAGCACCACAAGCACGGCCGGATCGCCAACCTGCTGCACCGCACCGAGCACGAGCTGCGCACCCCGGACCCGGATCTGGCCGACCTGGACAAGCTGCTGGAGCTCATCGAGGAGGCCCAGCGCCCGCTGATCCTGGTGGGCGGCGGCGTCATTCGCTCCAAGGGGGCGGTGCCCGAGTTCCGCAAGTTCTACAACACCCTCCACTGCCCGGTGGCCTCCACCATTATGGGCGGCGGCGCCTGCCCGGGCAACGACCCGCTGTTCACCGGCATGATCGGCATGCACGGCAACCACGCCTCCAACATCGCCTCCTCCAAGTGCGACCTGCTGATCGCCATCGGCTGCCGGTTCTCCGACCGGGTGGCCACCAGCCCCAAGACCTTTGCCAAGCAGGCCAAAATTGTCCATATCGATATCGACCGCTCCGAGATCGACAAAAATGTGCAGACCTATCACCATATCATCGGCGACGCCCGCCGGGTGCTGGAGCTGCTGAACAAAAAGCTGCCCCGCCACGACTATCCCGAGTGGAACAACTATGTGCTGAGCATGAAGGAGCCGGTGCTCCCCCACGACCCCAAGGTGCTGGCCCCCAACGAGATCATCGAGTCCGTCACCAAGCTGACCGACGCCCAGGCCATCATCGCCACCGACGTGGGCCAGCATCAGATGTGGGCCGCCCAGTACTACCACTTCAACCGCCCCGGCCAGCTGCTGACCTCCGGCGGCCTGGGCACCATGGGCTTTGGCCTGGGGGCCGCCATGGGCGCCGCTCTGGGCTGTCCCGACTACCCGGTGGTGCTGATGACCGGCGACGGCTGCTTCCGCATGAACTGCCACGAGCTGGCCACCGTGGAGCACTACAATCTGCCGGTTATCATCTGCATCTTTGACAACCGCACCCTGGGCATGGTCCGCCAGTGGCAGACCCTGATCTACGACAAGCGCTACTCCCAGACCGACCTGGACCGGGGCCCCGACTTCGTCAAGCTGGCAGAGGCCTACGGCATCGCCGGATACCGGGCCACCAACCAGGACGAGTTTGAGCGGGCCTTCCAGGCCGCCCTGGACTCGGGCAAGGCGGCGGTCATTGACTGCGTCATCGACAAGGACGCCAAGGTGCACCCCATGGTCAACGGCGGCGACCCCGCCACCAAATTCCTGCTGGATTAAGGAGGGCTGAAGAATGAGCGAAGCCATCACCCGTCACACCCTCTCGGTGCTGGTGGACAACGAGGCCGGCGTACTCAGCCAGGTCTCCCGCCTGTTCACCCGGAAGGGCTACAACATCGAGTCCCTGGCCGTGGGCACCACCGACGAGCCGGATGTGTCCCGCATCACCATTGAGGTCATGGCCGACGACGGCCAGGCCCTCCAGCTGTGCAACCAGCTGCGCAAGCTCTTCCCGGTCCACTCGGTCAAAGAGCTGACCCCCAGCCACTCCATCCGCCGGGAACTGGTGCTCATCAAGGTGTCCGCCGCCTCCCGGGATGTGCGCAACGAGGTCATCCAGATCGCCAACATCTTCCGGGCCTCCATCATCGACGTGGCCAAGGAATCCCTGACCATCGCCCTGATCGGCGACGAGAGCAAGGCCATGGCCATCCAGAATCTGCTGCAGGAGTTCGGCATCCTGGAGCTGGCCCGCACCGGCATGGTGGCCCTGGAACGGGGGCAGTACACCCTGGACGAGGACACCAAGGAGAAGGGCGAGTTCGACTACGGCAAAAACCTGCTCTGAGTTTCCGCCCCACCCCCATCAGACAGGCCGCTCCCCCGCGCCAGGCGGCAAGCGGTCCGCAAATAAAAGTAAAGTCCAAAGAAAAGGAGATCTTGATCATGGACAACAGCTGCTATGAAATGAACGCAAAGATGTACTACGCCCAGGACTGTGACCTGAGCTATCTGGACGGCAAGGTCATCGCCGTCATCGGCTACGGCTCCCAGGGCCACGCCCACGCCATGAACCTGCGGGACTCCGGCTGCAACGTCATCATCGGCCTGCGCCCGGGCAAGAGCTGGGACAAGGCCACCAAGGACGGCTTCGAAGTCTACACCGTGGCCGAGGCCACGAAAAAGGCCGACATCGTCATGATGCTGGTCAACGACGAGCGGGCCGCCGACATCTATAAGGAGTCCGTGGCCCCCAACCTGGAGGCGGGCAACGCCCTGGCCTTCGCCCACGGCTTCAACATCCGCTACAAGCAGATCGTGCCCCCCGCCGACGTGGACGTGTTTATGGCTGCCCCCAAGGGCCCCGGCCACACCGTCCGCGGCCAGTATGTCATCGGCCAGGGCGTGCCCTGCCTGGTGGCCGTGGAGCAGGACGCCACCGGCAACTGCAAGAACATCGCCCTGGCCTACATCGCCGGCATCGGCGGCGCCCGGGCCGGTATCATGGAGACCACCATGGATATCGAGACCGAGACCGACCTGTTCGGCGAGCAGACCGTCCTCTGCGGCGGCGTGGTGGACCTGATGCTGTGCGGCTTTGAGGTGCTCTGCGAGGCCGGCTACGCCCCGGAGAACGCCTACTTCGAGGTCTGCCATGAGATGAAGCTGATCATCGACCTGATCAACAAGGGCGGCGTGGCTGCCATGAACTACTCCATCTCCGACACCGCCGAGTACGGCGAGTATGTCTCCGGTCCCCGGGTGATCGACCACGAGCAGGTCAAGGCCAACATGCGGGCTGTCCTGTCCGACATCCAGGACGGCTCCTTCGCCGGCCGCTGGATCGCCGAGAACAAGAACGGCCGCACCTTCTTCAACTCCAAGCGCGCCGCCCTGGCCCGCCACCCCATGGAGACCGTGGGCGAGTACCTGCGCAACAACATGCTCTGGAAGAACAACGGCACCGGCGACGCCGACCTGGACGCCGCCTCCAAGTAATCGCACACTCCGTCCCGGCGCAGGCCCCGCCTGAGTCCGGACGGCCCCGCTCCGCCCGGCATCCGGGCCGGATATGAGCGGTTCCCGGCATTTTCTTCAAAAACCTGCTCCGCCCGGCTTTCCCCGCGGCGGACGCTGTCGAAGCCACTCCAAAGACCGACAAAAGCCGGCGGGCGGGCCTCAGCCCGTCCGCCGGTCCCGCCTTTTTCTTCCCGGTTCAGGCGCGGACGAAAGCGCCGCGGCACCCCGAGGCAAAAACGCCGCTTTCGTCTGTCCCTGAGCAAATGACTGACACTGTATGTATGGAGGTTTTGACCGATGCTTTCCGATAACGTCACCAAGGGCGTGGACCGCGCCCCCAACCGCTCCCTCTTTGCCGCCCTGGGCCTGACCCGGGAGGAGCAGGAGCGCCCCCTGGTGGGCGTGGTCTGCTCCCAAAATGAGATTGTCCCGGGCCACATGAACCTGGACAAGATCGCCGAGGCGGTGAAGGCCGGCGTCCGCATGGCCGGCGGCACTCCGATTGAGTTCCCCGCCATCGCCGTCTGTGACGGCATCGCCATGGGCCACATCGGCATGAAGTACTCCCTGGTCACCCGGGACCTGATCGCCGACTCCACCGAGTGCATGGCCATCGCCCACCAGTTTGACGCCCTGGTCATGATCCCCAACTGCGACAAAAACGTGCCCGGCCTGCTGATGGCCGCCGCCCGGATCAACGTGCCCACCATCTTCGTCTCCGGCGGCCCCATGCTGGCCGGCCGGATGCATGACGGCAAGCGCACCTGTCTGAGCGACATGTTTGAGGCGGTGGGCGCCTACCACGCCGGCACCCTGGACGAGGATGGGGTGGAGGAGTATATCGAAAACGCCTGTCCCTCCTGCGGCAGCTGCTCGGGCATGTACACCGCCAACTCCATGAACTGTCTCACCGAGGCCATCGGCATGGGCCTGCGGGGCAACGGCACCATTCCCGCCCCCTATTCCGCCCGGCTCCGGCTGGCCAAGCGGGCGGGCATGCAGGTGATGGAGCTGCTGCGCCAGAACATCCGCCCCCGGGACATCATGACCGCCGAGGCCTTCCACAACGCCGAGATCGTGGACATGGCCCTGGGCTGCTCCACCAACACCATGCTCCACCTGCCCGCCATCGCCCACGAGTGCGGCGTGGAGATCGACCTGCACATGGTCAACGAGGCCAACGCCAAGACCCCCAACCTGTGCCACCTGGCCCCCGCCGGCCCCACCTTTATGGAGGACCTGGACCGGGCGGGCGGCGTCTACGCCGTCATGAAGGAGCTGGCCGACGCGGGGCTGATCCGCACCGACCTGATTACCTGCACCGGCAAGACCGTGGGGGAGAACATCGCCGACGCGGTCAACCTGAACCCCGAGGTCATCCGGCCCATCGACAACCCCTACATGGCCACCGGCGGCATCGCCGTGCTCTTCGGCAACCTGGCCCCCGACGGCTGCGTGGTCAAGCAGTCCGCCGTGGCCCCGGAGATGATGCGCCACTCCGGCCCCGCCCGGGTTTTCAACTCCGAGGAGGAGGCCATCGCCGTCATCTACGCCGGAGGCATCCAGCCCGGCGACGTGGTGGTCATCCGCTACGAGGGCCCCAAGGGGGGCCCGGGCATGCGGGAGATGCTCAACCCCACCTCTGCCATCTGCGGCATGGGCCTGGGGGAGAGCGTGGCATTGATCACCGACGGCCGCTTCTCCGGCGCCACCCGGGGGGCCGCCATCGGCCATGTCTCCCCGGAGGCCGCCGCCGGCGGCACCATCGGCCTGGTGGAGGAGGGAGACATCATCTCCATTGACATCCCAAATCACGCCGTCACCCTGGAGGTCAGCGATGAGGAGCTGGAGCGCCGCCGCACCCAGCTGGTCATGCCCGAGCCCAAGGTCAAGACCGGCTATCTGGCCCGCTATGCCAGCCTGGTCACCTCCGCCGACAAGGGCGCCGTCCTGAAAACGCTGTAACGCGGCGGGCTTCCGTCGGCTCATTCACTGACGCCGGACGTTGTCCCCCGCCGCCGGGCCGGGGCGCTGTCGCGCCCCGGCCCTTGCTTTTTTCCCGCTCAGGCTTTACAATATAGGTATGATGGACCGAAGGAGGAATTCCCCTATGGCGGACAGCCCCATGCTGAACCTGCTCCAGGCTGGCGTCTGGGGCAGCTATGCCCCACACTTCCAGCGCCTGAGCCGGTGGGAGCACTATCCGATGCTGCTCCAGACACTGGAACAACTGGACCACAGCGTGCTCTTTGTCAGCAAGATGCACGGCCTGGGCCACATTGAGCGCACCATACTCCAGGGCGGCTTTTGCGCCATGGAGGAGGGGCTGGACCGGAGCGACACCGCCCTGCTGCTGCTGGCCTGCTCTTACCACGACGTGGGGCGGCAGGACGACTGGGTGGATGACCTCCACGGCTGGCGCTCCGCCCAGCGCATCGGGGCGATCACCGGCCGAACCGGGGAGGATCTGAAGCTGCTTCAGGGGGCGGTGGACGCCCACTCCCGGAAGGAAGCCGTCCTGCGGGAAACGGTGGCGGGCTACCGCCCCGCCGACCTGAACCGGGCCGTCCGGCTGGCACAGCTGCTCAAAGATGCCGACGGGCTGGACCGGGTCCGCCTGGGCGATCTGGATCCCAGCTATCTGCGCCGGGAGACCAGCCGCAGCCGGGCCGGGCTGGCCTTTGAGGTCTACCAGCGTTATCAGCAGTCCATCGGCTGCTCACCCAAACCCTTTTTCACCCAGGAGGAACTGGACTACTTCCGCGCCCACAAAAATGACGCTGTCCCGCCCACGCCCCCGGATAAAGGTTAAATTTTGCAAAAAACCTTGCAATCTCAGCCCAAAACGAGTAAACTGCTCTATAATAGCTGGAACGTCTGATAGGAGGATCCGTTATGAAGAAATTCACGCTCCGCACGTTCACCCAGATTTTGACCGCCTGCGTCGCTATCGCCGCGCTGATCTGCGCCATCGCCGGTATGCTGGACTATCTGAGTGAGCTCACCCGCCGCAAAAAACACTATACCGAGTTCCCCCCGGAGTACGACGATTACGCCGACTGGGATGTGGACTGATTTTTCGTTTTTGCACCAGAGCCGAAAGCAGGCGTCGGGCCAAGACCCGACGCCTGCTTTTTGCCGTTTTCCCTTCTGCGGCGGAGTTCCGAGCCCGGGTTTTGTCACTCCACCCGGATTTCCTTCAGCACCCGGCCCACTTTATCATGGATGACCAGGTTGGCGATCCCGTCGGCGGGGGTGGGCTGCAGGTTGATGAGCACCAGCTTGTCCCCCCGATAATAGCGGATCAGTCCCGCGGCGGGATAGACCACCAGGGAAGTCCCCGCCACAATCAACAGATCGGCACGGCGAATGGCCCGCACCGCCCCGGCCACGGTATCCTCATCCAGCGCCTCTTCATAGAGCACTACGTCGGGCTTGATGACCCCGCCGCAGGCGCACCGGGGCACCCCTTCGGCGGCCATGACCTCCTCCAGCGTGTAGAATCTGCCGCACCGGGTACAGTGGTTCCGGCTCACTGACCCGTGGAGCTCGTAAACGGTCTTGCTGCCCGCCTTTTGATGTAGCCCATCAATATTCTGGGTCACCACTGCGGCCAGCTTGCCCGCCGCCTCCAGCTGGGCCAGCTTCTGATGCGCCTCATTGGGCTGGGCGTCGGGGAAGAGCATTTTCTCCCGGTAGAAGCGGTAAAAGCCCTCTGTGTTGTGCATAAAGTAGCTGTGGCTGAGTATCGCCTCCGGCGGCTCAGCGTAATGCTGGTGATACAGCCCGTCCACACTGCGGAAGTCCGGCAATCCGGATTCCGTGCTCACCCCCGCCCCGCCGAAAAAGACAATGCTGCTGGACTCGTCCACCCAGCGCTGTAACGTCTCCATCCAGTCTGCCATCCCAAAACGCCTCCTCAGATCTGCCTGCGCCCACTCCTGAACCGGACGCCCCGGAGCCCTCCCTTGCGGCGGCAAATTTCCGCCCTTGCGGCCCCGCTGGTTCCATGGTATCATAATATTGAATAAATTTCTACTTAATAGACAGAGAAATTCTATTTGTATTTGACAGCATACCCCCTTTGTGGTTTACTTATATCAGGAGTCCGTCCTCAGAAAGGAGTCTCTCTCCCATGAATCACGAACGCAAAAAAGCGGGGCTGAAAGCCAAAATTGAAGCTGCTGCCACAGCAGTTTTTTTACGCAAGGGTTATTCCGAGACCAAGATTATTGATATCGCCAACGAGGCACACATCTCTCCCTCCACCATCTATCTCTATTTTGACGGCAAGAAGCAGCTCTTCAACGCGCTGAATATTCCGGAGGTGGCCCAGATGCGTCCGGAGTTCGACCGGCGTCGGGAGGAGATCACCCGTGTGGCGCTGCGGCTGTTTGGCGAGCGGGGCTTTGAGGACACCACCATGGATGACATCGCCCGGGAGATCGGCTTCTCCAAGGCGGCGCTGTATCAGTACTGTTCCAGTAAGGAGGACCTGTTCTTCCAAGTGCTCCAGCTCTATACCCATGCTATTCCCCCGGAGGAGGCAGTGGCGGGGGCCAACTGTGCCGACTGGCGCCAGGCCGTCCACAATGTGGCCGAAAGTTATATGGCAATCTCCCGGGACTCCGACCGGGCGGCCTTTTTGGGCAGCGTGATCCGGGACTCCCACAAGTTTCCGGAGTTTGGCGAGGCCTACTACGAAAAGAGCTTCTGTACCGCCCGGAACAACTTCTCCGAGTTCATCTCCCGGCTTCAGCAGCAGGGCATTGTCCGCGCTGATCTGGATGTAACCGTGGCAGTGACCGCCTTTTTTGGCGCCCTGACTTCCTATACAATCCTGTTTGACACCATCAAGGGTATCCCCCGGGATGTGGAGGAGGAGGCATTCATCCACACCACAGCAGATATCTTCATCCGGGGAATTGAAGTTCAGCCCCAAACCGCTGAAGCAGAGACAGAAAGGAAAATTTCCCTGTAAAACCTCCCCGGAGGCATGCTGGACATGCCTCCGGGGAGATTTTGTCTGAATTTACTTGGATTGCTCCGCATCAGTCTTCATCAATCGGGCCTTAATCAGCTGCCGCCGGACCGCACCCCCGGCCAATGCGGCGGCCACAATTTTGACGACATCCACCGCGGCAAAGGGAAAGACGCACACCGTCAGGGCATACCAGAGCGAGCATTCCATCTGATATACAAACCACGCGGTGCCAAATCCATAGGTCACCGCCATGCCCAGCACCAGGCCGATCACCGTCCAAAGATAACTGCCCCGGAACCGCTGGACAAAAAAGCCCCCGATCAACGCCAAAAAGAGGAAGCCGATCAGATAACCTCCGGTAGGACCGGCCAGCTTGCCCAGCCCCCCGGCATATCCCGAGAAAACAGGCAGCCCCACCAATCCCAGCAGCAGATAGACCGCCACGCTTACAGTGCCCCATTTCCATCCCAGCAGACAGACTGCCAAACAGACGACAAAATTGGTAAAGGAGACCGGCACCGCGCCGATGGGAATGGAGAGCGGTCCCAACACACACATCACCGCCGCCATCAGCCCGCAGACCGCCAAGTCATACGCCGAATACCTGTGCTTCATTCAGCATCTTCCCTTCTGTATTCAACGGAAATACCAATTATGAGCGCCCAATCTGCGCCGTCCCATTCCGCTGTCCTTGTTGCCATTCACACGGATATCATAGCGTATGCTCCCATAATTGTCAACCATTTATTTTTTAAGTTTACAATATGTATTCCCTTGTCCTTTCCTGTTCTCCGGAGGACGCCTCGGTTTCTCATCCTTCCATGGCCTCCTCCAACTTCTTCAGCGCCTTTTTCTCGATGCGGGAGACATAGCGCCGCGCCTAATGTAAACGAAAATCCCTCAAGAAAGCGCCTCCAACTCGTGGAAGCGGAATTTGATGATGATCTCCTTATCCCCGGTCAGCTCCACCCGCTCAATGAGGGACACCAGCAGCTCCCGGCTGGTAAACGCGGAATCCAGAAACTGCTGCACCAGCTCCCTGGCTTTTTCCTCGGTGTTGACCGGATGCGCTCTCTGTTCATCCAGGCTTTTCCGCCGCTCTTCCAGCAGGTCGCGGTCCATTTTGACCTTCTGATAGATGCGCTGGAAGTCCGCTTCTGAAAGCAGACCGCTCAGCCGGTCCATATACATCTGATCCAGCTGGGCGGTCAGGCTGCCGATCCTGCTCTGAAGGGAGGCGATCTCCGTCTCATAGGTACCTCTCTTTCCGGCGTCCTCGACCGCTTTGGCGGCAATGGGCTGGAGCTTTGCCGGATCCAGATAAGCCTGACAGACCTCCTGCACCTTTGCCAGAACCGCCTGGGTGACCGTCGCCTCCTTGATGGAATGACAGGTACAAACGCCAGCCTTGGTAAAGCGCTGATAGGTCCGGCAGACGAAGTACAGCACATCCTCGCCCTTTGCGTTCTTGCGGTTGATGACCGCCAAGGGGTAACCACACTCGTGGCAGAAAATCAGCCCCTTCAGGAGAAAATCATAGGTTCGGCTGCGCGTGCGCCTGCGGCTGCTGACCATGATACGCACCTTCCGAAAGAGTTCCGGGTCAATCAAGGGCTCATGCGTACCCGCTACAACCACCCAGTTTTCCGGGCTTTGGCGCAGGCACTTCTTGGACTTGTAGCTGATTTTCACGCTGCGCCCCTGCACCATATTGCCGATATAGGTCTCATTTTGCAGCATGTCGGAAATCCGCTCGCTGCTCCACAAACCGGTATATGGGCCGGGCCGGGCAACGGTCAGATGGGCATAGGCGGCCGGGGTAGGCACCCCTTCCGCGTTTAACTGCGCGGCTATTTGCCGGCAGCTCATGCCTTCCAGTGCCATGCCAAAAATGCGGCGCACCACAGGAGCCGCTTCCTCGTCAATGACGATCCTGTTCTTCTCCGTGGGGTGCATTTTGTAGCCGTATACCGGCTTACCCCCGATGAATTGCCCCTTGCGCTGTTTGTCCCGCTTGACGCTCTTGATCTTCTTGGAGATATCTTTGGCGTACATGTCGTTCATGATGGCCCGAAACGGGGTGATATCGTTGGCGGTGGAGTCCACCCCGGTGTCGATGCCGTCCAGCAGCGAGATGTACCGCACCCGGTGTTCGGGAAAATACCGCTCCATATAGTGGCCGGTCATGATGTAGTCCCGCCCCAGACGGGAGAGGTCTTTGGTGATGACCATATTGACCTTTTTCGCCTCGATATCCGCGATCATGCGCTGGAAGGCCGGGCGGTCAAAATTGGTGCCGCTCCAGCCATCGTCTATATAGGTGTCGTAGACGCTCAGCCGGTGCTGCTGCACAAACTCCCGCAGCAGGGATTCCTGATTTTGGACACTCTGGGATGGTCCTTCGCTCTCATCCTCCTTCGACAATCGAATGTATAAAGCCGCATGGTAATCCATGGGGTTGCTTATCTCCAGATACATAGCATACCTCCTGAGATAAGCGGCCACTCATCGCTCACAGAATACCACTTTTCCGTCATCATCTGCAATTGTGCGGCTTAAAAACAATCGGAATGATTCCTCCAGCATATCCAGAAGGCAATTTTCTTCTGAATAAATACAGCGCACCGAGATTATTTTTGACTGCATCATTCATCCCTCCTATTACAATAAATTTGGACAGGAAAGCCGGGCAGCCAGTCCGGCTTT
>CAUGSS010000017.1 GCA_959602365.1 uncultured Eubacteriales bacterium | reverse complement strand
GTGATGGCGCCGTTCATCATGAACTTCATGTTGCCGGTGCCGGAGGCCTCCTTGCCGGCGGTGGAGATCTGTTCAGAGATCTCCGATGCGGGCATCAGCTTCTCCGCCAGGGACACCCGGTAGTTCTCCAGGAAGAACACCTGCAGTTTGCCGGCGCAGACCGGGTCGTTGTTGACCTGCTGGGACACGGAGTTGATGAGCTCGATGATCCGTTTGGCCACCGCGTAGCCCGGGGCGGCCTTGGCGCCGAAGAAGAAGACCCGGGGCACCATATCCATGTCGGGGTTGCGCTTGAGCTCCAGATACAGATGGAGGATGTGCAGCACATTGAGCAGCTGGCGCTTGTACTCGTGCAGCCGCTTGACCTGGACGTCGAACACCGCGTCCACGTTGACGTCGATGCCGTACTCCCGCTTGACGTACCTGGCGAACTTTTCCTTGTTGCTCCGCTTGATCTTCGCCATGCGCTCCAGCACCTTCTCGTCGTCAGCAAAGGCCTCAAAGCCCCGCAGCTCCTCGGGGTGGAGCAGATAGCCGTCTCCGATGCAGTCGCAGAGCAGCTGGTGCAGCTCCGGGTTGGCCTCGGCCAGCCAGCGGCGGTGGTCCACGCCGTTGGTGACGTTTTGGAATTTCTCCGGGGTGCGCAGCCAGGCGGAGTGGAACACGTCCTTGCGCAGAATGTCAGAGTGCAGGGCGGACACGCCGTTGACAGCAAAGCAGGCGGCCACGCACAGGTTGGCCATGCGCACCTCGCCGCCCCAGATGACGGCCATCTCCTGCAGCTTGTGCTCATCGCCGTGGAAGAAGTTCCGCAGCTCGTTCAGATACCGGTCGTTGATCTCGCACAGGATCATCCAGATCCGGGGCAGCAGCTCCTGGACCAGGTTCTGGGGCCAGCGCTCCAGGGCCTCGGCCAGAATGGTGTGGTTGGTGTAGGCCACAGTGTGGGTGGTGATATACCAGGCGTCCTCCCAGCTCATGCCGTGCTCATCCAGCAGCAGCCGCATCATCTCGGGGATGACCAGGGTGGGATGGGTGTCGTTGATCTGGATCACATGCTTCTCGTGGAAGTTGTACAGGGTGCCGTAGTGGGCCAGATGCTTGCGGAAGATGGACTGGACAGTGGCGGAGACAAAGAAGTACTGCTGCTTGAGCCGCAGGCTCTTGCCCTCCTTGTGGTTGTCGGCGGGGTAGAGGACCTTGGAGATGACCTCGGCCATGGCCTCGCTCTCCACCGCCCGGAGATATTCGCCGGTGGAATAGTAGTTCATATTGACCGGGGCGGTGCTCTTGGCCTCCCACAGCCGCAGGGTGTTGACAAAGTCGGTCTGATAGCCGGCGATCTTCATGTCGTTGGGGACTGCCAGCACCGAGGTGTAGCCGCTCTCCTCCACCACGCAGCGGCCATACTCCCAATGGGTGTCCACTTTGCCGCCGAAGCGGACGGTCTCCGCCTCCGCGGGATGGGGCATCAGCCAGGCGTCGCCCAGCTCCTTCCAGGTGTCCGCCAGCTCCACCTGCTGACCGTCCACGATCTTCTGCTTGAAGATGCCCAGCTCATAACAGATAGAGTAGCCGCTGGCGGGGATCTCCAGGGTGGTCATGGAGTCCAGATAGCAGGCGGCCAGGCGGCCCAGGCCGCCGTTGCCCAGGCCGGCGTCGGGCTCCAGCTCGAACAGGTCGGCGGGCTTGAAGCCCAGCTCGTCGATGGCCTGCTTCAGCTGGGGGAGCACCCCCAGATTAAAGGCGTTCTTCTCCAGGGAGCGGCCCATCAGAAACTCCAGGGACAGGTAGTGCACCTCCCGGGCGTCCTCTTTTTCGGTCCGGGCGGCGGTGGCCACGCCCAATTCAGACATAATGTCCCGAATTACCATGGCGCAGGCCTGGAACATGTGCTGCTCCTTGGCCTCGCTGATGTCCCGGCCGAAGTTGCGGCGCAGCTTCTCCGTAATCAGCTCTTTAAAATCGTCCTTTGTATAGGTCATAGGGAATCCCTCCAAAAAAGAAAACATATGCAGAAATATGACGAAAAGAATGTATCAAAAAATTGGGCGTCTGTCAAGAAGTGCTTGGAATATCACGGTTTTTCATCCTGTCATCTTATAAAAAACTTCATAAAAGTGGAAGGCGGGCTAAAACAACCCACTCTATTATATACCCAGATTGAACTATTTGTACCCCCGCGGCCCGGACTTTGCCCTGGATTTATCTGAGAAGGGCCCCGGGAGCGGCGAAAAATTGTCGCAGGACGGCAACAGGCCGCGGACCTCAGGGTCCGCGGCCTGACGTTGACGTTTGAAGGGAAGAAGGGCGGCGTTTGCGCGCCGATGTGGTCCAATGGCCTCAGCCGACGATGGTGTTGTACACCTCCATATACTCCTGGGCGGAGCGGTCCCAGCTGAAATCGGCCTCCATGTCCCGGGTGACCAGGCGGCTCCAGGCCTCCTTGTCGTCGTAGTACACGCCCACCGCCCGGTAGAGGGCGCCCAGCATGTCCCCGGCGTCCACACTGCCGAAGGTGAAGCCCAGGCCGGTGTCGGTGGAGGGATCGTAGGCGGGCACGCTGTCCAGCAGCCCGCCGGTCATGCGCACCACCGGCACGGTGCCGTAGCGCATGGCGAACATCTGGCTCAGCCCGCAGGGCTCTGCGATGGAGGGCATCAGGAACAGGTCCGCTCCGGAATAGATGGCGGTGGAGAGGGGGGCGGAGTACATGATGTTGGCGCTCACCTTGCCGGGGAAGTTGTTCTGGGCGTTGCGGAAGAACTGCTCATAGCCCCACTCGCCGGTGCCCAGCACCACAAACTGGACGTCCATATCCATGATGCCGTTGAAGGCCTGGCAGATCAGCTCAAAGCCCTTGTGGCCCACCAGCCGGGAGATGCAGGCGATGATGGGCATGTTGGGGTCCTGCTTCAGCCCCAGCCGCTCCTGGAGGGCGGCCTTGCAGGCGGCCTTCCCGCTGTGGTCGTCGCTGGTGAAGGCCTGGACGATGCCCTCGCCAGTGGAGGGGTCGTTCGCGTTCATATCGATGCCGTTGAGGATGCCCCGCATCTTCCAGCGGTTGGCGGCGATGACCCCCTCCAGCCCGTGGGCGTAGAAAGAGAACTGCAGTTCGTTGGCATAGTTGGGGGAGACGGTGGTCACATAGTCGCTGGCAAAGATGGCCCCCTTCATCAGGCACACGTCGTTGTAGAACTTGAGCATGTTCTCATTGAAGTAGCTCTCATCCAGGCCGAACAGGTCCTCCAGCACCTCCCGGCCATAGCGGCCCTGGTACTCGATGTTGTGGATGGTGAACACGCTCCGGGTCCAGGCCAGGGCGGGCTGGCGGTAGCGGTCCTCCAGCAGGTAGATGGGCACCAGGGCGGTCTGCCAGTCATTGCAGTGGATCACATCCGGGGACCAGCCGATCTGATCCGGGGTCTCAATGATCGCCCGGGAGAAAAAGGCGAAGCGCTCGCCGTCGTCATAATGACCATAAATCCCCTGGCGTTTGAAGTAGCCCTCGTTGTCCACAAAGTAGTAGGTGACGCCGTTCTGCTCCAGCTGGAACAGCCCGCAGTAGATGCTCCGCCAGGCCAAGCGCACATAGTAATACTTCAGAAAGGTCATTTGACTGCGCCAGTTCTCTCCAATGCCCTCATAGAGCGGGAGGATCACCCGCACGTCATGGCCCAGCTCCGCCAACTTTGGGGGGAGAGAGCCCGCCACATCGGCCAGGCCGCCGGTTTTGATGAATGGGGCGACCTCGGAGGCGGCAAACAGAATTTTCATAGACGTCCGTCCTTTCCGGTTGATTCGCCGCGGCCCGGAACCTGCGCGGGCAGATTCCGGGCCGGGGAGTTGTGATCTGTCAGATAATGCTGTTTTTCTCGATGGCGAAGGGATAGCTGGCGTGGCCGGTGAGGGTGCGGTGGGCCTTGATGGTGACGTCCTTGTCCGCGATGACATAGCGGATGCTGGCGCCGTCTTCCACCACGGTATCCTGCATCAGCACACAGTTTTTCACCACCGCGTTCTTGCCCACATGTACGCCGCGGAAAATCACGCAGTCCTCCACGCTGCCCTCGATGATGCAGCCGTCGGCCACCAGAGAGTGGATGCACTTGGAGCCGGGGGCGTAATAGGTGGAGGGGTCGCTGCGGTCCTTGGTGCGGATGGGGTGCTCCTCATTGAAGATGTCCTCACTGACCTCCACTTTCAGCAGATCCATGCTCCTGGCATAGTAGGAGGCGATGGCGGTCAGCCGGGCCACATAGCCGTCATAGAAGTAGGGCTGAATGTTCAGCTGGTCCTTCATGCCCAGCAGCACGGCGGTGGTGAAGGAGTAGAGGTTATGGGAGGCACAGTAGCCCACCAGCTCAATCAGTTTGGCGGTGGAGAGCACATAGACCTTCAGGGACTCATAGCCCTCCGGGGCGTTGGGGCTGTCCAGCACCTCGTTGATCCGGCCGGTCTCGTCCAGCTTGAAGTAGGTGGACATCTTGGGGTCGCCGGTCAGGTTTTTGGTGCAGACGGCGGTGATGTCCGCCCCGCTCTCCAGATGGGCCTGGAACACGGCCTCCAGGTCGATGTTGCAGGCCACGTCGGCGTCGGCCATCAGCACATAGTCCTGGCGGATGTCCTCCATGTAAGTGTACACGCCGTAGAGGGCCTCCATCTTGCCCCGGAAATTCCGGGACTGGTTGGTGAAGGGGGGCAGCACCCGCAGGCCGCCCCGCTTGCGGGCCAGATCCCAGTCCTTGCCGCTGCCCAGGTGGTCCAGCAGGGAGAGGCACTTCTCCTGCATGACCACGCCGATGTCCACAATGCCGGCGTTGACCATGTTGGAGAGCATGAAATCGATCATACGGTAGCGGCCGCCGAAGGGAATGGAGGCCACGGTGCGGTGGCTGGTCAGCTCCCGCAGATGGGGGTTGTCACGATAGGCGAAGAGAATGCCGTGCAGTTGAGTGGTCATTCCTCATCACCACCTTTCGGAGATTCAGTGCACATGGTGCCGTATGGAATGCTGACGCCGGGCTTGAGTTCCACGCCCTCGGCGACGACGACGACGCCCTTGTTGCCGTCCGGCGCGGGAACGCCCACATGGACGGCCACGCTGATGACCACATTTTCCGCCACAATGGCATGGTCCACCACAGCGCCGGCCTTGATGACGGTGTTGGGCATAATCACCGAGTCCTTCACGATGGCGCCCTTCTCCACCGTCACCGAGTGGAAGAGCACCGAGTGCTCCACCTCGCCGTAGATCTTGCAGCCGTCGGTGACCAGGGAGTCCTTGATGACGGCGCTGCTGCCGGTGATATGGGGGGGACGGATGGGGTTGCGGGCGAAGATCTGCCATTCCTTGTCGTAGACGTCGATGCCGTTGGGGTTGGACACGTCCAGCATGTCCATATTGGCATCCCAGAGGGACTGGATGGTGCCCACGTCCTTCCAGTAGCCCTTGAAGCGGTAGGCGCTCATCTTTTCCCCGTTGGCCAGCATGGCGGGGATGATGTTCTTGCCGAAGTCGTTGGCGGAATTGGGGTCGTTCTCGTCGTCGATCAGGTACTGGCGCAGCTTGGACCAGGTGAAGATATAGATGCCCATGGAGGCCAGGTTGCTCTTGGGATGGGCGGGCTTCTCCTCGAACTCGTAGATGGTGTCGTTTTCATCCACGTTCATGATGCCGAAGCGGGTGGCCTCCTCCATGGTGACCTCCAGCACCGAGATGGTGGCGGTGGCCTGCTGGGCCTTGTGGTGGGCCAGCATCTGGGCGTAGTCCATCTTGTAGATATGGTCGCCGGACAGGATCAGCACATAATCCGGATCGTACTCGTCAATGAAGTTGATGTTCTGATAGATGGCGTTGGCCGTCCCCTTGAACCAGGTGCCCACGTCCCCCTTCTCCACATAGGGGGGCAGCACATGCAGTCCGCCGTCGGAGCGGTCCAGGTCCCAGGGCTGTCCGTTGCCCAGGTAGGAGTTGAGCTTCAGCGGCTGATACTGGGTCAGCACGCCCACCGTGTCAATACCGGAGTTGACACAGTTGGACAGGGGAAAGTCGATGATGCGGTACTTCCCGCCGAAGGGTACCGCGGGTTTTGCCACATGGCTGGTGAGGGCGTACAGCCGGGACCCCTGCCCGCCTGCCAGCAGCATGGCAACCATTTCTTTTTTCATACTGACAAATCACCTCTCGAACATTGTATGCACAAACGGGACAAACTGTACAGGGTCATTTTTTCCCGCTTTTCGCCGTCTTTTTCTTCGCGCCGGCGCGCTTGACCGCCGTTTTCGTCGGCTCCACTTTTTTGGCCCGCACCGGGTTTTTGCGGCTGCACCGGAGAATGAGACCGGAGAGCGGGGGCAGATCTACCACCAGCGACTGCTTGAAGTCGTGGGCGGGGACCGGCTTGGTCTTCAGGGGGGATTTGCTGCCCCGGCCCTGACCGCCGAAGGCCTCGTCGTCGGAGTTGAAGAGCACTTCATAGGTGCCCGCCACCGGGACGCCGATTTGATAGCCGACCCGGTCAATGGGGGAGAAGTTGACGGCGATCAACAGCTCGCGCTTCTTCTTGTCCCGGCGCAGGTAGATCAGGGTATTGCCGTTGGCGTCGTTGGCCTCCACCCACTGGAAGCCCTCCCAGCTGTCGTCCTGCTCCCACAGCTCGCTGCGGGAGAGGTAGAAGTTGTTCAGCGCCTGGAAGAAGGCGTGGTGCTTCTGAAACTGGGGATACTGCAGCAGGTGCCAGTCCAGGGAATACTCATAGTGCCACTCGTTGAACTGCCCGATCTCGGTGCCCATCATATTGAGCTTCTTGCCGGGCATGGTCATCATGTAGACGTAGAAGGCCCGGATGGTGGCAAATTTGGCGGGGTCGTCGCCCGGCGCCTTGCCCAGCATGCTGCCCTTCATATGGACCAGCTCGTCATGGCTGATGGCCAGGATAAAGTTCTCGCTGAAGGCGTACATCAGCGCGAAGGTCAGATCCCGGTGGTTGAACTGCCGGAAATAGGGGTCCAGCTTCAAATAGTGGAGGGCGTCGTTCATCCAGCCCATGTTCCACTTGAAATTGAAGCCCAGGGCGTGCTCGCTCTGCTCCAGGGGGCCGGTGACGTTCTCCCAGGCGGTGGACTCCTCGGCGATCATCAGCGCGTCCGGGTGCCATTTGAAGATCAGCGTGTTCAGCTGGCGCAGAAAGGCAATGGCCTCCAGATTTTCGTGGCCGCCGTAGATGTTGGGCACCCATTCTCCGGCCTTTCGGCTGTAGTCCAGATAGAGCATGGAGGCCACCGCGTCCACCCGCAGGCCGTCCACATGGTACTCATTGAACCAGTACATGGCCGAGGAGAACAGGAAGCTTTTGACCTCGTTGCGCCCGTAATCGAACACCCGGGTGCCCCAGTCCATGTGCTCGCCCTTGCGCATATCGGCATACTCGTAGCAGGGGGTGCCGTCAAACTCGTACAGGCCGAAGGCGTCCTTGGGGAAGTGGGCGGGAACCCAGTCCAGGATGACGCCGATGCCGGCCTGGTGAAGCTGGTCCACCAGGTACATGAAGTCGTGGGGGGTGCCGTAGCGGGAGGTGGGGGCAAAGTAGCCGGTGACCTGATATCCCCAGGACATGTCCAACGGATATTCGCTCACGGGCATCAGCTCCACGTGGGTGTATCCCATCTCCTTCACATAGGGCACCAGCTGTTCAGCGGTGTCCCGGTAGGAGAGGAACTCGTTGTCCCCGGTTTTGCGCCAGGAGCCCAGATGGACCTCATAGATGTTCAGCGGCTTGTGGTACAGCGGTTTCTTCCGCCGCTGCTCCAGCCAGGCCTCATCACCCCACTGATAGCCGGAGATATCATAAATTTTGGAGGCGGTGTCCGGCCGGGTCTCCGCGTGGAAGGCGTAGGGGTCGGCCTTGGCCAGGATGCGGCCGTCCCTGGTGTGAATGGCGTACTTGTAGATGTCGTAGCGCCGCATCCCGGGCAGGAATTTCTCCCAAATTCCGCCGTTGATCTGCTCCATGGGGCAGTTCTCCGGGTCCCAGCCGTTGAAATTCCCCATAATGGAGACGCCGGCGGCATTGGGAGCCCACACCCGGAAGCGATAGCCGTCCTGGCCGTTTTCCTGGGCCGGATGGGCGCCCATAAAGGTATAGGCGTCGTCGCAGCTGCCGTTCAGAAAACGGGCGATCTGGGCATCGGGACCGCTGGAATTTCTTGTGTTCATAGGGCTTTACCTCCGTCCTTGCAGGGGCTGGGGCGGCCCCTTTGGTATCGATCCAAAGAAACAAAAGTTTCTTGTGCAAATTATATAACTGAATAATTTGCAAGTCAAGTAAAATTGGATGAAATGTAAAAGAAGTTTTTAACCAATTTTGCTTTAAAAAGTAGTGAATTGTAAAATTATGCGCCGTTTTTATGGTATGTCCCGTTCTTGACGGACATAAAGTTTACTCAGCGGAAGGGAGTGTGAAGTATGAAAATTTTTGTATTTCGAAAAAAGATATGGTCGGTGGTGGGCTGCCTCTGTCTGGCCGCCTGTATGTTCTGGGCGGTGAACTATCCGGCGGCAGTGGGGGTGGCGGCCACCACCCGGCAGCTGCCGATTTACTGCGTGGAGCCTGAGGAAGGGGAGAAGAAGATCGCCATCTCCTTTGACGCGGCCTGGGGGGCGGACGATACGGACACCCTGATCGAGATCCTGGGTAAGTACAACGTGCGGGCCACCTTTTTCCTGGTGGGACAGTGGGTGGATACTTATCCGGAGGAAGTGAGAAAGCTGGCCGAAGCGGGCCATGAGATCATGAACCACTCCAACACCCACCCCTATTTCACCCAGTGCTCCACCGAGAAGGTCATAGAGGAGATCGAGAGCTGCAATGACAAGATTGAGGCCATTACCGGAGTGCGGCCCACGCTGGTGCGCTGCCCCTACGGTGATTATAACGACAGCGTGGTCAACACCATCCGCTCCCTGGGGATGGAACCCATCCAGTGGTCCATTGACAGTTTGGACTGGAAGGACTCCTCCACCGCCTCCAGCATCTGTGAGCGGGTGACCAGCCTGGCCCAGCCGGGGGGCATTATTCTCTGCCACAATGACGCGGAGTACACCCCCGACGCCCTGGAGGAGATCCTCAAGACGCTGATTGACCAGGGATATACCTTTGTCCCCATCTCTGAACTCATTCTGAGCGGATCCTACACCATCGACCACGCGGGGATGCAGTGCCCGGCCTGAGGGGAAATTCTCCTGTTTTTCTGTTCTTCGGGGCAAAACTGTGCTATACTGACACAAAATCCCCTGAAGAAGGATGAGACACCCATGAAAGCGACCATCGTAATTCCCAACATCAACGGCAAGGGCTGGCTGAGGGATTCCATTGAGTCAGTCTATGCCCAGACGGAACAGGATTTTGAGCTGATTGTGGTGGACAACGGTTCCACCGACGAGAGCCTGGAGCAGGCCCGCGGCTACTGTACCCGGGAGAATTTCACCTTGATCGAGAACGGCCGGAACACCGGATTTTCCCATGCGGTGAACCAGGGCATTCGCCGGGCAAAAGGGGAGTATGTGGTGCTCTTCAACAACGACGCTTTTGCCGAGCCGGGCTGGCTTGCCGCGCTGATCCGCACCGCGGAGCGGGATGAGCGCATCTTTGCGGTTCAGAGTCTGATGATCCGTCACTATGAGCGGGAGCTGGCCGACGACGCGGGAGATTATGTCACCCTGACCGGCTTTGCCTGCAAGGGAGGGGACGGCCGCCGGGCCAGCCGCTACACCCGGGAAAAGCGGATCTTCTCCGCCTGCGCCGGTGCGGCCCTCTATCGGAAATCTGTGCTGGAACAAATCGGCCTGTTTGACGAGCATTTTTTTGCTTATAATGAAGATGTGGATCTGTCCTGGCGGGCCAACAACGCCGGCTGGCGATGTGTGCTCTGCCCTGAGGCGAAGTGCTACCATATCTGCGGGGCCAGCACCGGAGCGGTGCGCTACAACGGCTTCAAGGCGCTCCAAAATGGCCGAAACGGCATTCTGCTGCTGCGCAAGAATCAGCCGCTGCTGATGTGCGTGGTCAATTTTATCCCCCAGGCCCTGGGCTATCTGCTTAAGCGCTGGCGGTTTCACCGCCAGGGCTACGGCGCCGAGTGGGATCAGGGAATGCGGGAGGCCTTTGCGCTGCTGCGGGAAAAGAAGCTGGAGCGCCGGCCGTTCCGCTGGCGGGATGTGCCCCACTATCTGCTGATGGAGCTGTGGCTGATCGCAAATTTCTTCCGCTATCTCTGGTACCGGCTGGTGATTGTGCGCTTCGGCCTGAAGTGAGTTCGCCGCAAAGTATGACAAAGGGCCACCCCCTGGAACTGCAGTTCCGGGAGCGGCCCTTTTTGTCTTACTTGTATGTGCGCTCTTCCTGGACGGCCTGGAGGGAGGCCACCCGGGCCTGAAACCCCTGGTCAGCGGCCAGCTGTTCCAGGGACGCCGTCAGCCTGGCGCGGTTGCCGTTGATCAGCTCCGCGGCCAGCTGCTCCTGCTTCTCCCGGCTGAGGGAGCGCAGCAGCCCCTTGGCCACGGCGGCAGAGGCGCCGCCGGAGAGCAGGGCCCCCAGCGGGTTGCCGCTGCTGCGGAGCTGTTCCCCGATCACCGGAAGATAGCGGTCGATCAGGGCGTCAAAGTCCATGTCCTCCAGCTCAATGGTCAGCCGGATCATGACCTGTCACCTCCCAGCGCGGCCAGAGCGGGGGAGGTCCTGAGCCGGGCCACAGCCCCCCGCAGCTCAGAGAGCTGGCCCTCGTCCAGCTTGTCGGGCTTGAGCCGGGAGATGCACTTGGACACCTCGCCCATCTCCGCCTTCAATTCCTTGAGCAGTTTCCGGTCCAGCCCCTTGCCCCGCTCCCGCAGGGCCTGGTTGGCCTGGGAGATGAGCTGTTCGGCCTCGTTGCGCTCCTCCATCAGGGCCCGGCGCAGCCCGTCCTGGGCGGCGTACTGCTGGGCGTCCCGGATGGCCTCGTCGATCTCTCCACCGGACAGGTTGCTGCTGTCGGTGATGGTGATCTCCTGGGCCCGGCCAGTGTCCAGATCCCGGGCGGACACCTTCAGGATGCCGTTGGCGTCGATGTCGAAGGCCACCTCAATCTGGGGCACCCCCTGGGGGGCCCGCTTAATGCCGGTGAGCCGGAATTTGCCGATGGTCTTGTTGTCCTTGGCCATGGGGCGCTCGCCCTGGAGCACATGGATCTCCACCGAGGACTGGAAGGGGGCGGCGGTGGTGAAGATCTGGGCATAGCGCACCGGCAGCTTGGAGTTGCGCTCAATCAGCCGGGTGGCCACGCCCCCCACCGTCTCGATGGACAGGGACAGAGGAGTCACGTCCAGCAGCAGAATCTCTCCCTGGAAGGGGGACAGTCCCCCCAGAGTGCCCCCCTGGATGGCGGCCCCCATGGCCACGCACTCGTCCGGATTCAGGTTGCGGCTGGGCTGGAGCCCGGTCAGATCCCGCACCAGTTCCGCCACCGCGGGCATCCGGGTGGAGCCGCCCACCAACAGCACTTTGCTGAGCTGGGAAAAGCTGAGTCCGGCGTCATTGAGGGCGGTGCGCACCGGCATGGCGGTGCGTTCGATCAAATCCCGGGTCAGCTCTTCAAACTTCCGGCGGGTGACGGTGATATCCATGTGGACAGGCCCCGCCTTGGCCTGGGCAAGGAAGGGGAGGTTCACATGGGTGGTTTGGGTGGTCGAGAGTTCAATTTTTGCTTTTTCCGCCGCCTCCACCACCCGCTGCATGGCGGCGGGGTCCTTAAGCAGATTGATCTTGGTCTGGGCTCGGAATTCTCCCGCCAGATAATTGGCCAGCCGCCGGTCAAAGTCGTCTCCGCCCAGGTGGTTGTCGCCGGAGACCGCCAGCACCTCGATCACGCCGTCCCCAATCTCGATGACCGACACGTCAAAGGTGCCGCCGCCCAGGTCGTAGACCATGATTTTCTGGTTGGCCTCGTGGTCCAGCCCATAGGCCAGGGCGGCGGCGGTGGGCTCGTTGATGATGCGCCGCACGGTCAGCCCGGCGATCCGGCCCGCATCCTTTGTGGCCTGGCGCTGGGCGTCGTTGAAATAGGCGGGGACTGTAATGACCGCCTCGGTGACGCTCTGGCCCAAATACGCCTCAGCGTCGTGCTTCAGTTTCTGCAAGATCATGGCGGAGAGCTCTTGGGGGGTGCGTTTCCTGCCCCCCAGTTCCACCCGGTAGTCGGTGCCCATCTGCCGCTTGATGGAGGTGACGGTCCCGTCTGGATTTGTGACGGCCTGCCGGCGGGCCAGCTCGCCCACCAGCCGCTCCCCATTTTTGGAAAAGGCGATGACGGAGGGGGTGGTGCGCCCGCCCTCAGCATTGGGGATGATGACGGGCTTTCCGCCTTCCAGGACGGAGACGCAGCTGTTGGTGGTGCCCAAATCGATCCCAATGATGCTCATAAAGCCATCCTCCTTCTTTTGTATTTTTCGTTATTTTAACACATCGGTGGGAAAGAAGTGTTAATCAATGGTGAATTTCCCGCCCCGGACGGCGTGTTTTTCGCCTCCGAGAGGACGGTTTTGCACCGTGCGCTTTTGAATGTTTTGTTAAGATTTCTTGATAACAGTCGAAAATGCTAAAAAAACATGCGAATTTACGCACTTTTTCGCGGTCTTAAATGTTGCCCGGCGGGTGAATTGCTTGACGTAGAGGGAGAAATGTCTTAGAATATGCTAGAAATGTCGAAACAGATGAACGAGAAAGGAGTGGGGGCTTTTCCCGCTATGTATGACTATCTGATTGTTGGGGCCGGATTCTTTGGTTCCGTGTTTGCCCATCAGGCCCATCAAAAGGGAAAAAGCTGTCTGGTGGTGGAGCGCCGGGAGCACATCGGCGGCAACTGTTATACCCACACGGTGGAGGGCATCCATGTCCACCAGTATGGCGCCCATATCTTCCACACCTCGGACGAGGCGGTCTGGCAGTATATCAACCAGTTCTGCCGCTTCAACAACTACGTCAATTCCCCCATCGCCAATTTCCACGGCGAGATATATAATATGCCCTTCAATATGAACACCTTCTCCCGGCTGTGGAATATTGCCACACCGGCCCAGGCAAAGGCCATCATCGACGCCCAGCGCGCCGACGCCCCGGCAGAGCCCCAGAACCTGGAGGAGCAGGCCATCTCCCTGGTGGGCCGGGATATCTATGAGAAGCTGGTCAAAGGCTATACGGAAAAACAGTGGGGGCGCCCCTGCACCGAACTGCCCGCCTTTATCATCCGGCGGCTGCCCGTCCGCTTTACCTATGACAACAACTACTTTAATGACCGCTATCAGGGCATCCCTGAGGGGGGCTATACCCCCATCTTTGAAAAGCTGCTGGAGGGGATCGAGGTGCGGCTGAATTGCGACTACTTTGAGCACCGGGAGGAGCTGCGGGCCCAGTGCCGCAAGGTGGTGTTCACCGGCCCCATTGACCGCTACTTCGACTACTGCTGCGGTTCGCTCCAGTTCCGCTCCCTGCGCTTTGAATCAGAAGTGCTGGACCAGGAAAACTATCAGGGCAACGCGGTGGTGAACTACACCGACCGGGAGACGCCTTATACCCGGATCATCGAGCACAAGCACTTTGAGTTCGGCAGGCAGCCCAAGACCGTCATCACCCGGGAGTATCCCATGGACTGGCAGCCCGGCGCGGAGCCCTACTACACCGTCAACGACGAGGCCAACAATGCCCTCTATCAGCGCTATGCCGCCCTGGCGGAGCGGGAACCGGACGTGCTGTTCGGCGGCCGTCTGGGCGAGTATAAATATTACGACATGGACAAGGTCATCGCCTCTGCCCTGGGCTTTGCCGCCCGGGAGCTGGGCTGACGACACGGAAAAGAGGTAACCAATGGCAGGAAAACGTGAAGCGCCCCAGCCCGCCCGAAATGGGTATGGGCACAGCGGCCGGCCCCAGGACAGCAGAAGCAGATCCCGATCCCGCGATGCCTATTTTGAGGAGGATCGCCCCCGCAGCCGGAGCAGCCGCTATGAATCCAGCTATGACTACGAGCGCCCCCGCGCCCGGCAGACCCGCTATCAGGAGGAGGACTACGGCCGGGAGCGCCGCCGGAGCAGCGGCACTTCCTCGGGTTCCCGCCGTCCGCCCAGTGACCCGCCCCGGGGCGGCGGCAGAAAACCCAAAAAGCGCCGCATGCCGGTTTGGCAGAAGGTGATCATCATTGTTTTGCTGGTCATAATTCTGCTGATGGTCACTGCGGTGGCTCTGGTTTGGACCAAGCTGGGCGGAATCAACCGGATTCAGATCGGCAATGAGGCGCAGACCTCTGAGAACTTTGAGCAGGACAATCCCGATGCCAGCGATACAATCTCAGATGACACCATTACTTTCTCCGATACAAAAGTGAAAGCTGACGCCGACGTTATCAATATCCTGCTTGTGGGCGGCGATTCGCGGGGAGAGGAGCGGGGGCGCTCAGATACCATGATTGTAGTCAGCCTGAACCGCAACACCAAACAGATTTCACTGGTCTCCCTGATGCGGGACTGCTATGTCCAGATTCCGGGATACAACAACAATAAGCTGAATGCCGCCTTTGCTTTCGGCGGTTATGAGCTGTTGGATGAGACCATCAGCCAGAACTTCGGCATTGAAATTGACTTCAATGTGGGCGTTAACTTTGAGGGGTTCCAGCAGGTGGTGGATCAGCTGGGCGGCATTGACATTACCCTGACTGCCGCCGAGGCTGAGTATATGGCCCTCTGGGGCTTCCCGGACATGGTGGAGGGCGTTAACCACATGACTGGCGAGCAGGCACTGTGTTATGCCCGTACCCGCTATGTGGGCACCGGTCAGGAGGCCAATGACTTCGGCCGCACCTACCGTCAGCGTGTGGTGATGACCACGGTGTACCAGGAAATGATGAAGAAGAGCCTGCCGGAGATCTGGACGATTCTGGACTCCATCATGAGCTGTGTGGAGACCGACATGACCAATGCCCAGATCATCAGTATCGGCACTGAGTTCTACAACATGGGCATTGACAATCTCCAGAACTACCGTCTGCCTCAGGACGGGGAATACACCGGCGAGACCATCAACGGCATGTCGGTGCTGGTGCTGGACTGGGATGCCGCCCAGCAGCACCTGGAAGAATGGCTGTACAGTGATACGCCCGCAGCGGAGCATGGCATTGACGCGGCCAACTGATCACAGGATACAACGCAGAAAGCGCCTGCCGGACCAGGAGTCCGGCAGGCGCTTTTGATATTAGGCCCGGTGCCGTGCGTTTACTGCATGGCCTGCTTCATGGTTTTGACATACTGGGCCACAACGGGGATGCTCTCCCGGCCGTATTGGGCCACCAGCTTGACAATGGCGCTGCCCACAATGACCCCGTCGGCCGTTGCCGCCATGGCCCGGGCCTGCTCCGGTGTAGAGATGCCGAAGCCCACGGCGGCAGGGATGTCCTTGGCCTGCTTGACCAGTGACACCATGGCCCCGATGTCAGTGGTGATATTGGAGCGCACCCCGGTGACCCCCAGGGAGGAGACGCAGTAGACAAAGCCCTGGGCCTCCCGGGCGATGGCGGTGATCCGCTGGTGGGAGGTGGGGGCGATCATACTCACCAGCTCCAGGCCGTATTTGGCGCACAGCGGCTCGAACTCCTTTTTCTCCTCAAAGGGGACATCGGGCAGGATCAGCCCCTGCACGCCCGCCTGGGCGGCCCTGGAGAGGAACCGGTCCGCCCCATAGGAGAAGACCACATTGGCATAGGTCATGAATACCATGGGTACAGCCACACTCTTCCGCAGTTCCTTGACCAGCTCGAATACCTTGTCGGTGGTGGTGCCAGCAGAGAGCGCCCGGAGATTGGCCCCCTGGATGACCGGACCCTCGGCGGTGGGGTCGGAGAAGGGGATGCCCAGCTCGATCAGGTCGGCCCCGGCCTGGGCCATGGCCTTGACCAGGCCGGCGGTGGTCTCCAGGTCCGGGTCGCCGCAGGTGACGAAGGGGATAAAAGCTGTTCCATTCTGAAAGGCATCGGCGATTTTAATCATGGAGATCCTCCCCTCTGTACCGGGCGATGGCGGCCACATCCTTGTCTCCCCGGCCCGACAGGGTGATGACGATGCTCTGCTCTTTACCCATGGTGGGGGCCAGTTTTCTGGCGTAGGCCACCGCGTGGGCGGACTCGATGGCGGGGATGATTCCCTCGGTGCGGGAGAGGTATTCAAAGGCCTCCACCGCCTCCTCGTCGGTGACGGGCACATATTCGGCCCGGCCGGTGTCGTGAAGCCAGGCGTGCTCCGGCCCGATGCCCGGGTAGTCCAGCCCGGCGGAGATGGAGTAGACCGGGGCGATCTGGCCGAATTCGTCCTGGCAGAAATAGCTCTTCATGCCGTGGAAGATGCCAACCCGGCCGGTGGCCACGGTGGCGGCGGTCTCGAAGGTGTCGATGCCCCGCCCTGCGGCCTCACAGCCGATGAGCCGCACCTCCGGGTCGTCAATAAAGTGGTAGAAAGAGCCGATGGCGTTGCTGCCGCCCCCCACGCAGGCGATCACCGCGTCGGGGAGCTTTCCCTCCCGGCGCAGCATCTCCTGCCGGATCTCCTGGGAGATGACCGCCTGGAAGTCCCGGACGATGGTGGGGAAGGGGTGGGGGCCCATGCAGGAGCCCAGCAGATAGTGGGTGTCGCTGATCCGGCTGGTCCACTCCCGGAAGCACTCGCTGACTGCGTCCTTCAGGGTGGCGGTGCCGGTGTCCACGCTGTGGACGGTGGTGCCCATCAGCCGCATCCGGTAGACGTTCAGGGCCTGGCGCTCCATGTCCAGCCGCCCCATGTACACCTCGCAGTCCATGCCCAGATAGGCCGCCACCGTGGCGGTGGCCACCCCGTGCTGGCCTGCCCCGGTTTCGGCGATGAGCCTGGTCTTGCCCATCTTCTTGGCCAGCAGGGCCTGCCCCAGGGCGTTGTTGATCTTGTGGGCGCCGGTGTGGTTGAGATCCTCCCGCTTCAGGTAGATCTTGGCCCCGCCCAGATCCGCCGTCATCTTTTCCGCGCAGTAGAGCAGGGAGGGGCGCCCGGCGTAGTTGCGGTACAGCTCGTCCAGCTCCGCCTGGAACACCGGATCGTCTTTGTAGTAGTTGTAGGCCTCCTCCAGCTCGATGACCGCGTTCATCAGGGTCTCAGGAATATACTGGCCGCCGTGGATGCCAAATCGGCCCTTGGACATGGTGTCTCGCTCCTTTGCCAATTTCAAGTGTTGATGTATTTAAGCTTCTCGCCAAACCGGTGGGGTTTGGCGAGAAGCGTGCTCTCTGGTGGATTCAGCTCCAGCCGGCTCAGTCGCCGAACACCTTGCGGTAGTCCTCCTGGAACTTGACGATGCCGGAGTCGGTCAGGGGGTGCTTGCACATCTGCTCGATGACCTTGAAGGGCACGGTGGCGATGTCGGCGCCTGCCCGGGCGCAGCCCAGGACGTGGCTGGTGTTCCGCACGGAGGCGGAGATAATCTCAGTGTGGATATCGTCATAAAGAGCAAAGACATTGGCGATGTCCTCGATCAGGGCAATGCCGTCCTCGTTGATGTCATCCAGGCGGCCAACAAAGGGGCTGACATAGGTGGCACCGGCCCGGGCGGCCAGCAAAGCCTGGTTGGTGCTGAAGATCAGGGTGCAGTTGGTGGGAATGCCCTCGGCGGAGAGCACCTTGATGGCCTTCAGCCCTTCAGCGGTCATGGGAATTTTCACCACCATGTGCTTGGGGTCGATGGCATAGATCTCCCGGCCCTCACGGATCATGCCCTCGGCGTCCTCGGTGGTGGCCTTGACTTCGCCGGAGATGGGGCCGTCCACGATGGAGCAGATCTCCTTCAGGGTCTCGGCGTAATCCCGGCCCTCTTTGGCGATCAGGCTGGGATTGGTGGTGACGCCGCAGATGACGCCCATCTCATTGGCCTTGCGGATTTCCTCCACGTTGGCGGTATCCAGGAACAGTTTCATACGTTTTCACCTTTTCCTTTCATTTGATCCTCCGCACCGAGCTGATGACAGAGGACAGTTTTCCTTTATCTTTCACTCCGTCGGTTTCAATGCCGCTGGAGAGATCGATTCCATAGGGGTGCAGCTGTTTGACAGCCCGGACCACATTGCCCGGCCCCAGCCCGCCGGCCAGGAAGTAGGGACGCCCAAAGTCCCGGAGCAGGGACCAGTCGAACACTTGGCCGGAGCCCTGGCCGCTGTCCAGCACCACCATGTCCGCCGGGCTGGCGTCAGCCGCCTCCAGGTCGGCAGGGCTGCGGATCTGGAAGGCCTTCCAGACCTGGCGGCCCGTGGCCGCTTTCAGCGCCCGGATGTAGTCCGCGTCCTCGCTGCCATGGAGCTGCAGGACATCCAGAAATCCACGGCTCAGCAGATCTATGGCCTGTTCCAGCGGCAGATCCACCACCACGCCCACCGCCCCGATTCCCGGGTTGAGCAGCCGGATCAGCTGTTCGGCCCGCTCCGGGGAGATGCTGCGGCGGCTCCTGGGGAAACACAGCACAAATCCGGCGTAGTCGGGCAGGTATTGATTGACATAGTCGATCTCCCGCTCCCGGGTCAGGCCGCAGGCCTTGATCTTGGTCATTGGGCAAACCTCCTGAACTGCTCCAGCAGCCTGGCCTTGTCTCCGGCGCGCATCAGCGCCTCGCCGATCAGGGCGGCGTCGGCGCCGATCTCCCGCAGGGCCGCCACGTCCTCGGGGCTGTGCACCCCGGACTCGGCCACAAAGATCACCTCCGGCGGGATCAGATCCCGCAGCCGGGCGGCGTTGGAGAAGTCCACCGAGAAATCCTTCAGGTTCCGGTTGTTGACCCCGACGATCTGTGCCCCGGCCTCCAAGGCTGCGGCGATCTCCCGGGCATCATGGGCCTCCACCAGAGCAGCCAGGCCCAGGGCCTCGCATATATTAAGATACCGCTTGATGGTCTCCCTGTCAAGCAGAGAACAGATCAGCAGGATGCAGTCCGCTCCCATCGCCCTGGCCTGATAGAGCTGGTATTCATCCACCACGAAATCTTTGCGCAGCATGGGGGTGGTGACGGCGGCCCGGATGTCGGCAAAGATTTGGTCTGACCCCAGGAACCACTTGGGCTCCGTCAGGCAGGAGATGCAGTCCGCCCCGGCCGCCTGATATTCCCGGGCAATGTCCAGATAGGGGAAGCTGGGGGAGATAACCCCCTTGGAGGGAGAGGCCTTTTTGACCTCGCAGATGAAGCTCATCCCGGGCTTTTTCAGAGCCCCGTAAAAGCGGTCCCCGTGTCCGCGATCCATGCCTTGGCAGAGGGCGCGGAGCACATCCAGGGAGTTCGCCTCTTTGTCCCGGGCGACCCGGATGCGGGCATAGTCGGCAATGGTGTCCAAAATAGTAGACATAACAACCTCCAGGGCGGAGCATAATGTCCCGCCGGTTATGATCGCTTGTGTATAGGGGGGGCCGGACGTTCAGCCCCGGGTGGCGGCGATGAACTCCTCCAGCTTGGCCGCCGCCGCCCCGGAATCCACGGTGCGGGCGGCCAGGGCGACGCCCTCGCCGATGGACGCCGCTTTTCCGGCGATATAGAGTCCGCAGCCCGCGTTGAGCAGTACCACGTCCCGCTTGGGACCGGCCAGCCGGCCGGAGAGGATGTCCCGGGTGACGGCGGCGTTATAGGCCGCGTCGCCCCCCACAATATCCTCTTTTCTGCCCCGCTTCAGGCCGAACTCCTCCGGGCAGATGGTATAGCTCTTGTACCAGCCGTCCTTGAACTCACACACCGAGGTGGGGGCGCTGATGGACGCCTCATCCAGCTTGTCCTGGCCGTAGACCACCATGCCCCGGCGCACCCCCATGGTACCCAGCACCTGGGCCATGGGCAGCAGCAGGTACTCGTCGTATACCCCCAGCAGCTGCATGGTGGGCCGGGCAGGGTTGGTCAGCGGCCCCAGGATATTGAACACGGTGCGGAAGCCCAGCTCCTTGCGGAGGGCCCCCACATATTTCATGGAGGTGTGGTAGACCTGGGCGTGCAGAAAGCACATGCCGGTCTTCTGGAGCACCTGGGCCATTTTCTCCGGCGCCAGCCGGACGTTGACCCCCAGCTCCTCCAGCACATTGGCTGCGCCGCACTGGGAGGAGGCGGCCACGTTGCCGTGCTTGGTGACCTTCACCCCGGCGGCGGCCAGGACGAAGGCGGCGGTGGAGGAGATGTTGATGCTGTGGGAGCCGTCGCCGCCGGTGCCCACGATCTCCAGGGTGTCCAGCCCGCCCCGGTCCAGGGGGAGGGCGTGGTCCCGCATGGCCCGGGCGCAGCCGGAGATCTCGTCGATGGTCTCCGCCCGGGTGCTTTTGGTGGACAGGGCGGCCAGGAAGGCGGCATTCTGGGTGGGGGTGGTCTGGCCGCTCATAATCTCATTCATGACGGCGTAGGACTCCTCGTAAGTCAGATCCTCCTTCTGGACGATCTTGATGATGGCCTCTTGGATCATAACAAAAACCTCCTGCTGTGTTCAAGCTGTGGTGAGGGAGAGAAAATTGTTCACGATCTGAACCCCGTCGGGGGTCAGGATGCTCTCCGGGTGAAATTGAAGGCCGTAGACCGGCGCGGTGCGGTGTTCCACCGCCATGACCTCCCCGTCCTCCGCCCGGGCGGTCACCCGGAGGGAGGGGGGGATGGTGTCCGCCGCCGCGGCCAGGGAGTGGTATCGGGCGGCGGGGATCACTGGGGGCAGCCCCCGGAAGAGGGGAGAGGAGAGATCCAGTGTCACTTGGGATTGTTTGCCGTGCATCAGTTCCCGGGCGTAGGTGATGTCGGCCCCGTAGGCCTCGCAGATGGCCTGGTGTCCCAGGCACACCCCAAGGATGGGGATCTTGCCCGCCAGTGCCCGGACCACCTCCTCGCACACCCCGGCCTCACCGGGACGCCCCGGGCCGGGGGAGAGGATGATGTGGCTGGGGGCCAGGGCGGCGATCTCCGGCACGGTGAGCTGGTCATTTCGCACCACCCGGATGTCCCCTGTCAGATGTCCAACCAACTGGTACAGGTTGTAGGAGAAGCTGTCGTAGTTGTCAATCAGCAGAACCATACCGGCTCAAACCTCCCTCCGAGGCCCGGATGGCCTCCACCACTGCCCGGGCCTTGTTGATGCACTCCTGATACTCCCGCTCGGGGACGCTGTCGGCCACAATGCCCGCCCCGGAGCGGACAAACACCCTGCCGTTCTTTTGGAAGGCGATGCGGATGGCGATGCAGGTGTCCAGGTTTCCGGTAAAATCCAGGTAGCCGATGGCCCCGCCGTAAATGCCCCGCCGGTTTTGCTCCAGCTCGTTGATGATCTGGCAGGCCCGGAATTTCGGGGCCCCGGAGAGGGTGCCGGCGGGGAGGACGGCCTCCACCGCGTCTACCGCGTCCCGGTCAGGGCGGATCTGCCCGGTCACCGTGGAGCCGAGGTGCATCACATGGGAGTAGCGCAGCACCTGCATGTACTGCTCCACCTCCACCGTGCCGAACCGGCTGATCTTGCCCAAATCGTTGCGGCCCAGATCCACCAGCATGTTGTGCTCGCTGCGTTCCTTGGGGTCGGCCAGCAGCTCCCGCTCCAGCGCCATGTCCTCTTCCGGCGTCCTGCCCCGGGGGCGGGTGCCCGCCAGCGGGAAGGTGTACAGGGTGCCGTCGGTGAGCTTGACCAGGGTCTCCGGGGAGGCCCCGGCGATCTCGATGTCGTCACTGGAGAAGTAGAACATGTAGGGGGACGGGTTGATGACCCGCAGCAGCCGGTAGGTGTCCAGCAGGCTGCCCTCGCACTCCGCCTCCAGCCGGTTGGAGAGCACCACCTGGAAGATGTCCCCCTCATAGATATACTGGCGTGCCCGCTCCACCATGCCGCAGAACTGGGCGCTGTCAAAGAGGGGGCGGAAAGGGCTCTTGAGGGCCAGGGGCCGGATCGCCGCCGGTTCGCCCCGGCAGATCAGCCGGGCCATCTCCTCCAGCTCTGCCACAGCCCGGGGGTAGCTCTCCTCCAGGTTTTCCGCGGCGGCGTTGGCGATCAGAATGATCTGCTGCTTCAGGTTGTCGAAGCAGATCACCTTGTCGAAGAGCATCAGGTCGAAGTCGTTGAAGTGCTCCTGATCCTCCGCGTTCAGCGTCAGGTTGGGCTCGGCGTAGCGGATAAAATCATAGGAGAAGTAGCCCACCAGCCCGCCGGTGAAGGTGGGGAGGCCCGGTATCCTGGGGCTCTTGTGATCCCGCAGGACCTGGCGCAGGATGTCCCCGGGGGCAGAGGTGGAGACGGTACGGGTTTTTCCTTGTTCGGTGATGCGGACGGTCCCATCCACGCATGTGATCTCCATGCCGGGCCGGAATCCCAGGAAGGTGTAGCGGCCCCAGCGGTCGCTGTCCTCCAGACTTTCCAGCAGGTAGCAGTGGCGGGAGACATTCTTCAGCACCCGCAGCACCTCAATGGGAGTGCGCAGGTCGGAGAGCAGGGTGCGGCTGATGGGCACGGCACGATAGCCGTCCCCATAGGCCCTGGCCTGCTCCAGGGTGGGGGTGTACATGGACATAACCTTCGCTCCTTTCCAGGCTGCCGGGGCGGAGGGAAAAAGAAAGCCGCCCTCGACAAAAAGTCTTGTCAAGGACGGAATATACGTTCCGCGGTGCCACCTTGATTCGGGGCGGCTGAACACGCCCCGCGCTCTTGGGATACCAACATATCCTGTGCCTGTTACGCCGGCCTGCGTCGCGGAATACTCGGCGGGGGAGCCCCTGCCTTTGACCGCGCCCTCGGTGGTCCATTTGCCAGGCCGTGTCTGCCGGCATCCCAGCGCCGCCGGCTCTCTGTGAGATCGTGTCCTGACGTTATCTCCACGTCATCGGTTTTTGGTGTGATTTACTTGTTTCTGCTATTTTAGCACATTAAAGTAAAAAGTCAATAGGAAATTTTATTGGATACAGTGCGGCGGCCCGGGAGACGGCCCCTGTCGGCTGTCGGTTTTCAGATCAATGAATAGATCAGCACGCGTTCTATGTTTTCCCGCTGAAACTGTTCCAGGCCGATATAGTAGTCAAACAGCGCCCGCACTTCGTGCTTTGTAAAGCCTGTCAGCATCTTGGCCATGGTGGCCGCCTTTGGATCAACCCGGAAAATGCGGCCGGTCTCCAGCTCGTAGGCACAGGGCGCTCCCCGGGTCTCCGGGTAGTTCCGGATGCCATCCATACACAGAAAACTTGCGATTTTCCGCTGAATCTTCCCGTTTTGCAGGATTTTAAAATATCCCCCAGTGTCATTCCCGCAGAAAACATAGCAGGTGACATCCTGAAACGCCCTCTGCAGGATCAGAAACAGGTCGCTGTGGGGGTGGTCTGTGAACACAAAGGTCCCCAGCCCGCGCATCTCGATCAGGACGCATTTGGAGCTGCGCATGCACTGCAGGCAGAACCGGGTGTCAAAGGGGAGGCCGGGGCAGTTATTCCGAAGGCAGGTGTACGGATGGGCATTGTCATAGGGATACTTCCATTGAAGGCAGTCGCCGTCGCCGAATATGTGAAAGGCGGGGATAAACATGACGTTAAAATTGTTTTCCAACAGCTCCCGCGGGTCGTTTGAAACCGCTGTGCATTCCGCCGCGTCTCCGCCTGTTCTGCCCAACAGCTGTTTCAGCCAGCTCATCCCAATCACCCTCCCCACAAATGTTGGCTGCATCTCATGGCGCTGCGCTCCCCTCGGGACTCAGGCTCAGAGAACGCGCTCCATGGGCGCCAGTGCGCCATTGCCGTGTGCCCCTTCCGAATCTGAAGGGACTGGGGAAAAACCGTTTTTCTGCCAGAGATGCCGGCTCTGGGGGTTGCCCTTGATGTAGGCCAGCTTCACCCGGGCAAATCCGGCCTCGCTCAGCCCCTCCAGCAGTGCCTCCACCAGCCGGGAGCCCAGCCCCCGGCCCTGACAGCTCTGATCCAGGATCAGCCAGCCGATCCAGGCGGTGTCCGGCCCCGGGTATCCGGCGATCAGGTCCAGCAGAGCTATCAATTTCCCACCCTGCCACAGCCCGAGAAAATACTTGTCCTCCAGCGCCTTGCCCGGCGGAAGGGCGGTCAAATTTTCCCGCAGGTTCTCCAGAGTGGGCTGAATTCCAAAGTGCCGGTAGTAGAGGGGATTGCTCTGACACAGGGCCAGAGCGGCGGCCAGATCCGCCTCTCCCAGGGGAGAGACGCGATAGCCGGGGAAAAAGGCGTTGATGTCCAAACGCATTGCGCTTCCTCCATTTGATTTCTTCCGGGCAGAGCAAGCGGGGCTGTTGCAGCACTCGCAACAGCCCCGCATTTTGTCATCCTGAGCGCCGGCGAAGGATCTTTCCCCAGCATTTCCCTGAGGAAAAGATGCTTCGCCTCTTTAGGGGCTCAGCATGACAGGAACGCTTTGTTTTGCAACAGGCCCTTTGAATTTGATGCGGTGGCATCAGATGGCCCCGTTCAGGGTGCCGAACACCCGGAACTTGGCATAGCGCTGCTGGGCCACATCCTCGCCGGAGAGCACCATCAGCTGAGGCAGCTTGTGGGCCAGATGGGCCTCCATGGACTGGAAGATGGGGGAGAAGTCCTTGGGATCGTGCTCCGGCAGCATCCAATCGATGACTCCCAGCTCTTTCAGGTCGGCGGCGGTCAGCCGCAGGCAGTCGCAGGCCTCATGGACCTTCTTGCTGTCCTTCCAGAGGATGGAGGCGCAGCCCTCGGGGGAGATGACGCTGTACCACGCGTTCTCCTCCATCCAGACCTCGTTGGCCACGGCCAGCGCCAGCGCGCCGCCGCTGCCGCCCTGGCCCACCATCACGGAGATAATGGGGGTCTTGAGCCACATCATCTCCATCAGGTTTTCGGCGATGGCCTGACCCTGGCCCCGCTCTTCGGCGCCCATGTCGCAGCCGGCGCCGGCGGTGTCCACAAAGCACACTACAGGCCGGTGGAATTTCTCGGCCTGCTTCATCAGCCGCAGCGCCTTGCGGTAGCCCTCGGGCATGGGGGAGCCGAAGTTGCGCTTGAACCGGTCGGCCAGGTCCTTGCCCTTCTCAATGGCGATGACGGTGACGGGCATATCCCGCAGCCAGGCCACGCCGCCCACAATGGCGGCGTCGTCGGCATACCGGCGGTCGCCGTGGAGCTCCACAAAGCCGTGGAAGATGGTGCGGATATAGTCCATGCCGGTGGGGCGGCTGCTGGAACGGGAGGCCTGCACCCGCTCGTAGGCGGTCATGGGCTTTTCCGGGGCATCGTCCGCGCCCGCGCCTTGCTCCACAGTCATATCCTTCGGATCCCAGGTGACGGTCTCCTTGATGTCCTTCCAGGCGTGGAGCTTCAGCAGGTGGGACAGCATCGCCTTCTGCTCGTTGCGGGGGACGATGGCGTCCACAAAGCCGTGCTCCACCTGGAACTCCGCCCGCTGGAAGCCGGCGGGCAGTTTCTTGCGGATGGTCTGCTCAATGACCCGGGGGCCGGCAAAGCCGATCAGCGCGCCGGGTTCGGAGAGGATGATATCCCCCTCCATGCCGTAGCTGGCGGTGACGCCGCCGGTGGTGGGGTCGGTGAGCACCACGATGTAGAGCAGTCCCGCGTCGGAGTGCATCTTGACCGCGCCGGAGGTCTTGGCCATCTGCATCAGGGAGAGGATGCCCTCCTGCATCCGGGCGCCGCCGGAGACGGTGTAGCCCACCACAGGCAGGTTGTTGTGGGTGGCGTACTCGAACAGCCGGGTGACCTTTTCGCCCACCACACAGCCCATGGAGCCCATCATGAAGTAGGGCTCCATCACGAAGATAGCGCACTTCTGGCCGCCGATGGAGGCGGTGCCGCAGATGACGCCCTCGTTCTCGCCGCTGCTGGCGCGCAGCTTCTCCTTTTTGGCCTCATAGTTGATAAAGTTGATAGGGTTGCCGCCCATCATGTCCCGGTCCAGCTCCCAGAAGCTGCCCTCGTCCACCAGCGCCATCAGCCGCCTGCGGGCGGGCATGCGGAAGTGGTAGCCGCAGGTGCAGACATACTCCTGGGCCTCCAGCTCCGCGGTGGTCAGCTCCGCCTGGCAGCGGGGGCAGGTCTTGGTGCTGACCGGCGCGGCCTGCTCCGCCTCCGGTGCCTTGGTCTCTGGCTCTTCCGGCTTGGACCGTTTAAACAGATTGTTCAGCTGCATAGAAAACGCCTACTTTCTCGCCATTGCCCGGAAGGGCAGGGTTGTATTTCTCATTTCTGTCCCTTGACCAGGGCAAAGGAGAACTCTGCGGACACACACAATTTGCCGTCCACATATCCCTTGGCGCTGGCGAAGTAGAAGGGACCCTTGTTCTTGGTGATGACGCTCTCGCTCTCCAGGGTGTCGCCGGGCTTCACCGGATGCTTGAAGCGCACGTTGGTCATGCTGCTGAACATGGGGGTGACGTCCCCCATCTGCCCGTCGGCCAGCAGCACACAGGCGCCCTGGGCCATCATCTCACAGAGGATGACCCCGGGGACCACGGGATTGCCGGGGAAGTGGCCCTTCAGGAACCACTCCTCCCCGCTGACGTGGTATTTGGCGTGGGCCACGCCGTCCACCACTTCCGCCTCCTGTACCAGGAGCATGTTGTCCCGGTGGGGCAGGATCTTCTTGATCGCTTCCTGATCCATATCTCAGCCCTCCACGCGCCTGAAGGCGATGCAGCCGTTGTGGCCGCCAAAGCCCAGGGAGGAGGAGAGGGCCAGGTCGATGGACATCTCCCGCTTGACGTTGGGGCAGTAGTCCAGATCGCACTCGGGATCGGGATTCTGCAGCCCCACCGTGGGGGGCACCACCCCGTGATACAGGGCCAGCACCGTGGCCACCGCCTCGGTGGCGCCGGCGGCGCCCAGCATGTGGCCGGTCATGCTCTTGGTGGAGCTGATGACCGCCTTGCGGGCCAGCTCTTCCCCCAGGGCCTTCTTGATGGCGATGGTCTCGGTCTTGTCGTTGAGGGGGGTGGAAGTGCCGTGGGCGTTGATATAGACGGCCTCGCTGCCGTCGGCGCCGGCCTGCTCATAGGCCATGCGGATGGCCCGGGCGCTCTGGGTGGCCTCGTCGTCGGGGGCGGTGATGTGGAAGGCGTCGCTGGTGGCGCCGTACCCGCAGAACTCGGCGTAGATCTTCGCCCCCCGGGCCTTCGCGTGCTCATACTCCTCCAGGATCAGGCAGGCGCCGCCCTCGCCCATGACAAAACCGCTGCGCTCGGCATCGAAGGGGATGCTGGCCCGGTCGGGATCGTCGGTGGAGGCCAGGGCCATGCAGTTGGCAAAGCCCGCGGTGGCGATTTCCGTGATGGTGGCCTCGCTGCCGCCGGCGATGATGGCGTCGGCATAGCCGTGGGCGATGGCCCGGTAGGCCTCGCCCAGGGCGTGGGTGCTGGAGGCGCAGGCGGAGGTGAAGCCCATGGAGGGGCCCTTGGCGCCGTGGCGGATGGAGATCTCACCGGCGGCGTCGTTGGGCATCATCATGGTGATGGTGTAAGGGGACACCCGGCGGGGGCCTTTGCTCCGCAGCTTGTCATACTCGCCGCACAGGGAGGAGAGTCCGCCGATGCCCGAGCTGAAGTAGACGCCCAGCCGCTCCGGGTCGATCTTGCCCGCCAGTCCTGCGTCCTCCATGGCCTCCACGGAGGCGGCCACAGCGAAGAGGCAGAACGGGTCGTTCCGGCGCACAAAGCTGCGATCCATGGTCAGCAGGGGGTCAAACCCCTTTACTTCCGCCGCCAAAGTGGCCTTGTAGTCGGCGGTGTCAAATTTGGTGATGGGGGCGATGCCGTGTTTTCCCGCCAGCAGGCTGGCCCAGGTGTCGGCCACGGTGTTGCCCACGGGGGTAACGGCGCCCAGTCCGGTCACAACGACTCTTCTCATCCTATGATCTTCCTTTCCGGTTCAGAAAAGCAAAGAAAATCAAAAGCCCGACCTTGTAGAGTTCGCCGCCCGCAGGCGGCGAATTCAAAAGGGCTGTTTCTTTGCAGAATCGCAATTACATGGCGATGCCGCCATCCACGCGGATGACTTCGCCGGTGATATACTTGGCCTTGTCGCTGGCCAGGAAGGCCGCCAGTTCCGCGATGTCCTCGCCCTCGCCCATGAAGCCCAGGGGAATGGAGTCCAGGATGGCCTGGAGGTCCTTGGGATCCATGGCGTCGGTCATGGGGGTGCGGATGGCGCCGGGAGCGATGGCGTTGCAGGTGATGTGGCGGCTGGCCAGCTCCTTGGCCACGGTCTTGGTCAGTCCCACCACGCCGGCCTTGGAGGAGGCGTAGTTGGCCTGGCCGGCGTTGCCGGTGAGGCCGGAGACAGAGCTGACGTTGATGATCCGGCCCGCCTTCTTCTTCATGAAGTTGCGGTAGCAGGCCTTGATGGTGTTGAACATGCTCTTCAGGTTGACGTCCAGCACCGCGTCCCAGTCCGCCTCGGACATGGCCAGCAGCACCTTGTCCCGGGTGATGCCGGCGTTGTTGACCAGGATGTCCACGCCGCCCAGCTGGGCCATCACGTCCTTGACGGCGGCCTGAGTCTCCTCGTAGTTGGACACGTCGCACACCTTGCACACCACCCGGCGGCCCATGGCCTCAATGGCGGCCACGGTCTCCTCGGCGGGGGCGGGGTTGCCCACATAGAGAATGGCGATATCGGCGCCCTCAGAGGCCAGCTTTTTGGCGATGGCGGCGCCGATACCCTGGCTTCCGCCAGTGACCAGCGCGACTTTTCCCTCCAGTGTCATGCTTTGACCTCCTCAATGGTGCGGCGCAGGCTCTCTGCGTCCTCCACATTCAGCGCCTTCACGTCGGGGTTGATCTTGGCGATCAGACCGGCCAGGGTCTTGCCCGGGCCCACTTCGATGAAGGTGTCCACTCCGTCGGCGACCATGTTCTCCACAATGGTCTGCCAGCGCACCGGGCTGATCACCTGGCGCTCCAGCAGCTCCTGGAACTGGCCCGGCTCATAGGGCAGGGCGGTCACGTTGGAGTAGAGCGGGCAGCAGGGGGCGCCGAAAGCCATGCCGGAGAGCACCTGCTTCAGCCCCTCGGCGGCAGAGGCCATAAAGGGGGAGTGGAAGGCACCGCTGACCTTCAGGGGCAGCGCCCGGCCGCCGGCCTCCTTGACCGCCGCTTTGAATCCGTCCATGCTGGAGCTGAGGCCGGCGCAGACGGTCTGGGCGGGGGAATTATAGTTGACGGGGTAGACCTGGTCGAACTGGCCGGCCAGCGCCTCCACTTTCTCAGGGGTCAGCTTGACCACAGCCACCATGGCGGAGTCCGCCGCGTTGGAGGCCTCCTGCATCAGCTCGCCCCGGCGGCAAACCAGCCGGAAGCCGTCCTCCAGAGACACCGCCCCGGAGAAGGCCAGGGCGGAGATCTCGCCCAGGGAGAACCCGGCCAGGGCGTCGGGCTGAATGCCTGCCTCCACCAGGGCCCGGGCGGCGGCCACCTCCACAGCGAACATATCGGGCTGGGTATTGGCGGTGACGGTCAGCTCCTCCTTGGTGCCGTTGAAGCACTGCTCAGAGGTGCCGGGACGGATGGCGTCGCAGGCGTCAAAGACCGCTTTTGCGGCGGCGCTGCAGTCGTAGAGTTCCTTCCCCATGCCGGGGGCCTGAGCCCCCTGGCCGGAGAAGACAAATGCAATCTTGCCCATTGCGGAATTAGAGCTTGCTCTCGATGAAGTCGACGAGCTCGCCGATGGTGTTCATCTTCTCTTCCAGCTCCAGCTCCACGTCCAGCTCCTCTTCCAGCTCCATGACCATCTCAACGGTCTCCAGGGAGTCGATGCCCAGGCTCTCGAAGGTGGTATCGCGGGTGAACTCGGAAGCGTCGCGGCCGGTGTGCTCGGCCAGAACCTCGGTCAGCTTAGCGTAGATATCCATAATTTGTTCCTCCTGAATAAAAATTTGCTTGGGTCTTTCTCCGCCAAAGCGGCGGAAATCGAGCGCAAAGCATAGCAACGCACTCTAACTTTACTTACTATATAGTCTCGGGCTGGATTTGTCAAGATTTTCGCATACTGACAGAAATCGCCGGCAGGTCAATCCCCCCTTGACAAGTATGTCAATGGCCTCTATAATACAGCTATAATTGAACAGCCTTATCAAGAGTGGCGGAGGGATCGGCCCGATGAAGCCCGGCAACCTGCGGTGTGTCTGTGATGCGCGGTAAGGTGCCAATTCCGGCGGTATGTATCGAAAGATGAGGGTACTTACGAAAAACACGTTCCGCCGGGAACGTGCTTTTTTTCTACCAGAAGGCTGTTTTTTAGAAAAAGCAAAGAGAAAGGAAAATCAGCCATGAGAAATCGAATCTTTACCTCTGAGTCCGTCACTGAGGGACATCCTGACAAAATCTGCGACCAGATCTCCGACGCGGTGCTGGACGCCATCCTGGCCCAGGATCCCAATGGCCGGGTCGCCTGTGAGACGGTGACCACCACCGGCATGGTGATGGTCATGGGGGAGATCAGCACCAGTGCCTATGCCGACATCCCCTCCATTGTCCGCCGCACCGTGGAGCGCATCGGCTACACCGACTCCGCCTCCGGCTTTGACGCCCGCAGCTGCGCCGTGCTCACCAGCATCGACGAGCAGTCCCCGGATATCGCCCTGGGGGTGGACCACTCCCTGGAGTACAAGGCGGGGCAGCAGGACGAGGCCGACCTGGTGGGCGCCGGGGATCAGGGCATGATGTTTGGTTTCGCCTGTGACGAGACCCCGGAGCTGATGCCCGCCCCCATCTCCCTGGCCCACCAGCTCTCCCACCGGCTCACCGAGGTGCGCAAGGACGGCACCCTGCCCTGGCTGCGCCCCGACGGCAAGACCCAGGTGACCGTGGCCTATGACGAGCAGAACCATGTGGATTGGTGCCCCGCCGTGGTGGTCTCCACCCAGCACGCCCCGGAGGTGGCCCTGGAGGATCTGCGGGAGGCCGTTTTGGAGACCGTGATCCGCCCCGTCCTTCCGGAGCGCTTCCTGCGGCCGGAGACGAAAATTTATGTCAACCCCACCGGCCGCTTCGTGGTGGGCGGCCCCTGCGGCGACACCGGACTGACCGGCCGGAAGATCATCGTGGACACCTACGGCGGCTCTGCCGCCCACGGCGGCGGCTGCTTCTCGGGCAAGGACCCCACCAAGGTGGACCGTTCCGCCGCCTATATGGCCCGGCATGTGGCCAAGAATATCGTGGCCGCCGGCCTGGCCCGGCGCTGCCAGATTGAGCTGGCCTACGCCATCGGCGTGGCCCGGCCGGTCTCCGTCCTGGTGGACACCCAGGGCACCGGCGCCCTGCCCGACGACCGGCTGGCGGAGATTGTGGAGCGCACCTTCGATCTGCGCCCCGCCTCCATCATCTCCTATCTGGACCTGCGCCGTCCCATCTATGAGCAGACCGCCGCCTACGGCCACTTCGGCCGCCCCGAGCTGGATCTGCCCTGGGAGAAGCTCAACCGGGTGGAGGAGCTGCGGAGCTACCTGGCGTGACCGGTCGGAAGTACCTGGCCGCCGTCGCCCAGATCGACACCACCCAGGGGTGGGAGCGCAGCCTGGCTGCGGCGGCCTCCTTTGTGGATCAGGCCGCGGATGCCGGGGCGTCGCTGGTGGCCTTCCCGGAAAACTTCTCCCGCTATGAGGGCGGACGTACCCCCGCCGAGCCCTTGGAGCACAGCCCCACCCTGGACCGTATGGCGGGGAAAGCCCGGGAACGGGGGATCTGGATTCTCTGCGGCACTGTTTTCACCCCCGCCCCCGACGGCCGGAGCCTGAACACCTCCGTGCTGCTGAACCCGGCGGGGGAGCGGGTGGCCCGCTACGACAAGCTCCACCTCTTTGACGTCACCCTCCCCAGCGGAGAGGTGCGCCGGGAGTCCAAACGGGTGTGCCCGGGCGGGGAAATAGTGGATGTGGACACGCCGCTGGGTCATCTGGGGATGAGCGTCTGCTACGACGTGCGCTTCCCGGAGCTGTACCGCACACTGGCGCTGCGGGGGGCCCAGGTCCTGCTGGTCCCGGCCATGTTCAGCCGGGAGACCGGCCGGGCCCACTGGGAGCTGCTGCTCCGGGCCCGGGCGGTGGAGAACACCTGCTACGTCATCGCCCCGAACCAGTTTGGCGGCCGGTTTGGCGCCTGGGGCCACTCCATGATTATTGATCCCTGGGGAAAAGTGCTCTGCGAGATCCCGGAGGGGGAGGGGCTGGCCCTGGCGGAAATTGACTTGGACTATCTGGATCAGGTGCGCCGGGACCTGCCCTGCCTGGCCCATCGGAGGGCCGGCCTGTACTAGAAACAGCCCAGTCAGACCGCGCTTTGACCGGACAGAAGGACCGCCTTCTGTCCGGTTTTTGCTTTACAGCCGGCGGGATCCGTCCTATAATATAGGTAATCATATCGAGAAAGAACCAGGACAGATTGTGTGCTGACAGCCCGCGGGCCGGGAGAAAGAGGAAAGAGGAACAAGGATGATCCTGACCATCGACATTGGAAATACCACCACGCTGATTGGCGGCTATGAGGGGGAACAGCTCCGGTTTACCGGCCGGTGTGCCAGCAACTTGAACCGGACAGAGGACGAGTATGTGCTGCTGTTCCGGGATATTTTGGACATGTACGGCTGGAAAACCGATCAAGTGGAGGGGTCCATCCTCTCCTCGGTGGTTCCGGCGCTGCGCACGGTGGTGTGCCGGGCGGTGGAGCGGCTGACCGGAGAGCGGGTGCTGGTGGTGGGCCCGGGGCTGAAAAACGGGCTGAACATCCGCATCGACGACCCGGCGGAGCTGGGCAGCGATATGGTGGTCAATGCGGTGGCAGCGCTGGCCAAGTACCCCAAGCCCATCGCCATCTTCGATCTGGAGACCGCCACCACCCTCTCGGTGATTGGCCGGGACGGGGCGTACCTGGGGGGGGCGCTGATCCCCGGGCTCCGGGTTTCGGTGGACGCCATGAGCGCCAGCACCGCTCAGCTGCCCTACATCACCCTGACGCCGCCCCAGAAACTGATCTGCTCCAGCACCGTCAGCTGCATGCAGTCCGGCGCGGTCTACGGCTGCGCGGCCATGGTGGACGGGCTGGCCTTCGGGGTGGAGGAGGAGCTGGGGGAGCCGGTCACCGTGGTGCTCACCGGCTCCTATGGAGGCCTGGTGGCCCCGTACTGCCGCCGGAAAATCCACCTGGATGAGAATTTGCAGCTGGATGGACTGCGCTTCCTGTTTGAAAAAAATCAGCCGAAACGGAAGAAAAAGCGAGACTGAGCGCAGAAATGGGCTGACAGATGAAAAATTTTCTATTGTTTACAGAATAAATCTTGACTTTTGGCTCAAAGTATCGTATAGTTCTCAAGTACCGAAAGGGAGTAGCTGGCACAGAATATTGTGTATCCTGCGGCGTCAGTACGGATCTGGCAACAGGTCCCGCTGGGGATTGAAATGGCGAGACTTTTGTGACAATGCTGGGGGCATTGGCACAAAAAGTCTCGTTTTTTTGTGCCCGGCCCGGAAAGGATGATGTACATTGAAGCAGACAAAGCCAATTTGGCAGCAGAGCAGGGCAGAGCTGTTTCAGGATCTGGCATGTTCTGAGCAGGGCCTGTCGGGCCAGGAGGCTGCCCGCCGTTTGGAACAGTATGGCCCCAACGAGCTGCAGGAGGGGAAGCGCAAGAGCATTCCCCGGATTTTTGCGGAGCAGTTTGCAGATTTCCTGGTAATTATTCTGATTATAGCAGCCATCATCTCCGCCATACTCAACGATGTGGAGAGCACGGTGGTCATTCTGGCCGTCATCACGATGAACGCCATTCTGGGGACGGTCCAGACCGTCAAGGCCTCCGCCTCCCTGGACAGCCTGCGCCAGATGTCCGCCCCCACCGCCAAGGTGCTCCGGGACGGCCAGGTGATCCAGATCCCGGGCCGCGAAGTCACCGTAGGCGATGTGGTGGTGCTGGAGGCCGGCGATTCGGTGTGCGCCGACGGCCGGCTGCTGGAGTGCGCCAGCCTGAAGACCGCCGAGAGCGCCCTCACCGGCGAGAGCCTGCCGGTGGAGAAGGACGTGGATGAGATCGAGGGGGATGTCCCCCTGGGCGACCGGAAGAACATGGTGTTCTCCGGCAGCTTTGTTACCTATGGCCGGGGCACTTTCCTGGTCACCGGCACCGGTATGAACACCGAAATGGGCAAAATCGCCTCGCTGCTCAAAAACACCGAGGAGAAAAAGACCCCGCTGCAGATCAGCATGGACCAGTTTGGCCGCAAGCTGTCCATCGGCATCCTGATCATCTGCGCCCTGGTGTTCGCGGTCAGCGTGTTCCTGCGGGGCGAGAACGTGATGAACGCCTTCCTCTTCGCCGTGGCGCTTGCGGTGGCGGCCATCCCCGAGGCCCTGAGTTCCATTGTCACCATCGTGCTGTCCTTCGGCACCCAGAAGATGGCCCAGGAGCACGCCATCATCCGCAAGCTCCAGGCCGTGGAGGGCCTGGGCAGCGTCAGCGTCATCTGTTCCGATAAGACCGGAACGCTGACCCAGAACAAGATGACCGTCAAGAAGCTCTATGCCGGCGGCAAGGTGGTCACCGCGGAGGAGGCCGACTTTGACGATCCGCTTCAGGAACCCCTGCTGCGCTGCGCCCTGCTGTGCAGCGACGCGGTGGTCAATGACAGCGGTGAGGTGGGCGACCCCACCGAGACCGCCCTGGTCCGGCTGGGCCAGGACCACGGTATCAGCGAGGCCGGGGCCCGGGATCACTATCCACGGCTCTCCGAGCTGCCCTTTGACTCCGACCGCAAGCTGATGAGCACCGTCCACGAGTTCTCCGGCGGACTGACCATGGTCACCAAGGGCGCGGTGGATGTGCTGCTGGACCGGTGCGTCATCACCCCGGAGGAGCGCTTCGAGATCGAGCGGGTCAACGAGCAGTTTTCCGAGGACGGCCTGCGGGTGCTGGCCTTTGCCTGCCGCACTGTGGAGAGCACCGAGGTCACCCTGGCCGATGAGGACGAACTGTCCTTCCTGGGCCTGATCGCCATGATGGATCCGCCCCGGGTGGAGTCCAAGGCCGCCGTGGCCGAATGTATCTCCGCCGGCATCCGCCCCATTATGATCACCGGCGACCACAAGGTCACCGCCTCCGCCATCGCCCGGGAGATCGGAATCCTGACCGATGGCACCGAGGCAGTGGAGGGCGCAGTCATCGAGCAGATGAGCGACGAGGAGCTGCGGGAGTTTGTCCCCAAGGTTTCCGTCTATGCCCGGGTGTCTCCGGAGCATAAGATCCGCATCGTCCGGGCCTGGCAGGACCGGGGCAACCTGGTGGCCATGACCGGCGACGGCGTCAACGACGCCCCGGCGCTGAAGCAGGCGGATATCGGCGTGGCCATGGGCATCACCGGCACCGAGGTGGCCAAGGACGCCGCCGGCATGGTGCTCACCGACGACAACTTTGCCACCATCGTCAAGGCGGTCAAAAACGGCCGAAATGTCTATGCCAATATCAAGCGGGCCATCCAGTTCCTGCTCTCGGGCAACGCCGCCGGCATTATTACGGTGCTCTACGCCTCGATTCTGGGCCTGCCGGTGCCCTTTGCCGCGGTGCATTTGCTGTTCATCAACCTGCTCACCGACAGCCTGCCCGCCATCGCCCTGGGCCTGGAGCCCCACACCGACGCGGTCATGCACGAAAAGCCCCGTCCCCGCAGCGAGGGCATCCTGACCCGCACCTTCCTGTCCAACGTGGCCATTGAGGGGTTGGTCATCGCCATTGCCACCATCGCCGCCTTCCATATCGGCCTTGCCAACGGCGGCGCCGCGGTGGCCAGCACCATGGCCTTTGCCACCCTGTGCCTGAGCCGCCTCTTCCACGGCTTTAACTGCAAGGCGGCCACCCCTGTGATCCTGAAGAAACAGTTCTGGAACAACAAGTACCTGCTGGGAGCCTTCCTGCTGGGTGTGCTGCTGCTGGCCGCAGTGCTGCTGATCCCCGTGCTGGAACCTCTGTTCCAGATTGCCCAGCTCTCCGCCCCCCTGGTGGGAGCCATTGCCGGCCTGGCCTTCGGCAGTATGCTGGTGATCCAGCTGCTCAAAGCCATCCGCACTGCTTTGGCCAAAAAATAAGCGTATAACCCGTTTTTCAGACGTGCCGCAGGCGATGCCGCGGCACGTCTTTTTTCGGCTTTTTTTGCATATTTATGCGTTTTTTGATTGTAAACAACTTGAAATAGATTCTTTAAGAGTTCTTAAAGCTTAGAATGCTCTAATTGTGTTATGATATGACTGCTCAAAAGAGAGCCGCTGAGTCGTTGGTTTGCTTATTAAAAGCGGCGACTGACTTGGGTGCGATCAAATAAAAGACCAAGGAGGGATCGCATTGTGACCAATGTATTGGAATATCTGGAGCGCTCTGCCCGGACCAGTCCGGACAAGCCTGCGCTGATCGACCCCGGTGGAATGTGTACCTATGCACAGCTCCTGGATCGGGCGCGGCGGGTGGGAAGTGGACTCACCGGCCGGACGGCGCCCCGGGCGCCGGTGGTGATATGGATGGAGAAATCCATCTCCGCCCTGTGCGCCTGTCTGGGCTGCGTCTATGCGGGCTGTTTTTATGTCTACCTGAGCCCGGACCAGCCCAGAAGCAGGGCGGAGCAGATTTTGAACGTGGCCCAGGCCGGGGTGGTCATCACCGCCGGGGACCGGATGCCGGAATGGCAGGCGCTGGGGTTGGATCACCAGGCGTTGGCCTATGAGGATCTGCTCGCCCAGCAGCCGGATGAGGGGGCGCTCGCTGCCGTCCGGGAGCAGGCCCGGGACCTGGATCCCCTCTACTGCAATTTTACCTCCGGATCCACCGGAGTGCCCAAAGGGGTGGTGGTCAGCCACCGTTCCGTGATCGACTTTATGAACTATTTTCCCGACCTGTTCCGGATCACCGGCGAGGATGTGCTGGGGGGACAGGCTCCGCTGGATTTCGATGTGTCGGTCAAAGACATCTATACCACGCTGAAGACCGGCGCCACGCTGGTGCTGATTCCCCGCAGGATGTTTTCCGTCGTCACCGAGCTGCTGGACTATCTCTGCACTCACCGGGTGACCACCCTGATCTGGGCCGTATCCGCCCTGTGCCTGGTCGCGCAGTTCCGGGGGTTCACCTATCGGGTGCCGGAGACGGTGAACAAGGTGCTTTTCAGCGGAGAACAGATGCCCGCCAAGTTTCTGCGCCAGTGGCAGCACTATCTGCCGGATGCGGCCTATGTCAATCTGTACGGCCCGACGGAGATCACCTGCAACTGCACCTATTACCGGGTGGACCACCCGGTGGAGGAGGGAGAGCGGCTCCCCATCGGCCGGCCCTTTCCCAATGAGCGGGTCTTTCTGCTGGATGGGGAGGGGCAGCTGGTCACGGCGCCCGGCGTCCAGGGGGAGCTCTGCGTGGCGGGCACCGCTCTGGCCCTGGGCTACTGGAACGCCCCGGAGCAGACCGCCCGGGCCTTTGTGCCCGATCCGCTCAACCCCCACTACCCGGAGACCATCTACCGCACCGGCGATCTGGCCTGTTACCGGGAGGACGGCCTGCTCTGCTTTGCGGGGCGCAAGGATTTCCAGATCAAGCATATGGGCCACCGCATTGAGCTGGAAGAGGTGGAGGCGGCCGTCAACCGCCGCCCGGGAGTGGAGCGGTGCTGCTGCGTCTACGATTCGCAGCGCAGCCGCATCACCGCCTTCTATGTGGGCGGGGCGGATCCCAGGGAGCTGAAGAAAGGGCTGTACGAAGTGCTGCCCGCCTATATGATCCCCGGCGCGTTTCGCCGGCTGGAAGCGCTGCCCATGACGGCCAACGGCAAGCTGGACCGCCGTCAGCTGCTGGAGCAGGCAGGGAGGAAGGTATGAATCAGCCATGGATGGAGCGGGCATTGACGCAGCTCCAGACCCCGTTTTATCTCTTTGACACCGATGCCGCCGCCGCCCAGGTGGAGGCGCTGCGGAAAAAGCTGCCGGATCGGGTGGGCCTGTGCTACGCGGTGAAGGCCAACCCCTTCCTGATCCGGGATCTGGAGCCGGTGGTGGACCACTTTGAAGTGTGCTCCCCCGGGGAGTTCCGGATTTGTGAGCGGTTGGGCATTCCCATGGGTAAGGTGGTGATGTCCGGAGTGTACAAGAACCCCGCCGATCTGGAACGGGTGCTGGACTGCTGGGGCAGCGGACTTACCTATACTGTGGAGTCCCCCCGTCAGTGGCAGCTGATCCGGGAGGGGGCCGCCCGCCGGGGACTGCAGGTGGCTGCCCTGCTGCGGCTGAGCGTGGGCAATCAGTTCGGCATGGACCCGGAGGAGATCAAGTCCATCCTGCGAGAGGCCCACCCAGCCGTGCGGGTGATGGGCATCCAGCTCTTTTCCGGCACGCAGAAAAAGACCGGGGGCCGCATCCGGCGGGAGTTGGACAAGCTGGACCGCTTCCTGGACGAGTTGGAGGCCGAGTGCGGCTGGCGTCCCGAGGTGCTGGAATACGGCCCCGGACTCCCCGTCCAATATTTTGAGGGCGAGGCCGATCCGGCCCCTGAGGTGGAGGACTCCCTCCGGGCGGGCCTGGAGGAGATGCGCTATCAGGGCCCGGTCACCCTGGAATTGGGCCGCTATTTTGCGGCCTGTGCCGGCAGTTATGCCACCCGGATTGTGGATATCAAGACCAATTTGGGGCGGCGCTACTGCATTGTGGACGGCGGCATTCACCAGGTGAACTATTATGGACAGCTGCTGGCCACCAAACGCCCGCCGGTGGAGGTGGTGCCCGCCCGGAGCGGAGCAGGGGAGCCCTACACGGTATGCGGCGCCCTCTGTACCGCCAACGACGTGCTGCTCAAGGAGTTCCCCCTTTCCGATCCCCAGGTCGGAGATGTGCTGATCTTCGGCCGTACCGGGGCCTATTCCTGCATGGAGGGGATGTCTCTGTTCCTGAGCCGGGATCTGCCCCAGGTTGCCCTCTGCTCCGCCCGGGACGGCCTGCGCCTGGTGCGGGCGGCGGTTCCCACAGATCCCTGGAACGGGGAACACTGATCTGATCAATTCTATCAAAATAAAAGGAGACGATAGCAATGGAACGACTGTTGGAAATTTTGGAAGAGATCGATCCGGATAACGATTACGCCGCCGACGAGCGGCTGATCGATGACGGCCACCTGGACTCCCTGTCCCTGCTGCAGCTGGTGGGCGAGCTGGAGGACGAATTTGAGATTCAGATCACCCCCACCGAGCTGATTCCGGCCAACTTCAATTCCGCCAAGGCCATCTGGGCAATGGTGCAGCGGCTGCAGCAGGAGTGTTGAATGGGCTATACCTATCTGCTCTATCTGCTGATCTTTCTGCCCGGCACCCTTCTGCTCTATGCCGTGGTGCCCCAGCGCGCCCGGGGCGTGGTGCTGCTGCTGGCCAGCTATGTGTTTTTCTTCCAGCTCAGCCGGAAGCTGATTCTCTATCTGTTTTTGGCCACCCTGGTGACCTATGGAATCGGCCTTTGGCTGGAGCTCTGCCAGCGCCGCAGCGATGCGCGCATTCAGGCCGGGGCAGACCGGAAGGCGGAACGGGCGGCCAATACCCGCCGGCGCAGAGCGGTGCTCTGGCTGGGCATCGCCCTGCTGGGGGGAACGCTGCTCTTCCTGAAGTTCTTTGAGAGCCTGTGCTCCCACCTGAACCTGTGGATTCCCTCCGCCTCGCTGCCGGTCATCCACCTGGCGCTCCCCCTGGGCATCTCTTTTTATACCCTGGAGGCCATCGCCTATCTGGTGGACGTCTACTATCAAAAGACCGAGGCGGAGCATAACCTGGGCCGCATAGCCCTGTTCCTCTCCTTCTTTCCCAAGATTATGGAGGGCCCCATCTGCCGCTACAGCCAGGTGGCCCGTCCCCTCTGGGAGGGGCGGCAGCTGACCTATCAGAACCTCACCTACGGCGCCCAGCGCCTGCTGTGGGGACTGTTTAAAAAGCTCATCATCGCCGACCGGCTGAACACCCTGGTGGGCAATCTCTTCGGCCATTACGGGCAGTATCAGGGCGGGGTTGTGGCGCTGGGGGCTGTGCTGTATACCTTTCAGCTCTACGCCGACTTCTCCGGCTGCATTGACATGACCATCGGCACCGGGGAGATGTTTGGGCTGAAACTGCCGGAAAACTTTCGCCAGCCCTTCTTTGCAAAATCTCCCTCGGAGTTTTGGCGCCGCTGGCACATCACCCTGGGCGCCTGGTTCAAGGACTACATTTTCTATCCCCTCTCCCTGACAAAGGGGATCAAAACCCTGGGCAAGAAGGCCCGGAAAAAGCTGGGCAAGCACTATGGCCAGGTGGTTCAGACCCTGATCCCCCTCTTTGCCGTCTGGCTGTGCAACGGAGTGTGGCACGGCACCGGCTGGACCTATCTGTTCTACGGCATGTACTACTTTGTGCTCATCGTGCTGGGCGAATTGATGGAACCCGGCGTGGCCGCCCTCACGGGGCGGCTGGGCATCCGCCGGGAGGGCTGGCCCTGGCGCATTCTGCAGACCGTCAAAATGCTGGCCATCATCTTCACCGGCGAGCTCTTCTTCCGGGCTCCGTCCATGCAGGCGGGGGTGTCCATGTTTACCTCCATCTTTACCGGCCTGGGCCAGGGCGGGCTGACCCGGGGGACGCTGCTGAACCTGGGGCTGAGCTGGCAGGACTATCTGGCGGTGACCCTGGGGCTGCTGGTGATGCTGGTGGTGGGCGTGCTCCACGAGCGGGGCGTCCACATCCGGGAGCGGGTAGCGGGCTGGAAACTCGGATGGCGCTGGGGATTTTACTATCTGGCGCTGTTCTCTGTGCTGATTCTGGGGGTTTACGGGATGGGCCATACCCCGGCAGAGCTCCTCTACGCCAGCTTCTGAGAGGAGGGACAGGATGAAAGCGAAACTCATAAAGGCATTCCTGTTTCCCGCCATTGCCGTGGCGCTGATGTTTGCCCTCTCACCGCTGTTCCAGCCCCGGGAGGCGGAGACGCTCACCGAGTTGAAGGGGCTGGGGCAGGTGGACTACCTGGTGATGGGAGACAGCGAGGGCTGGGCTTCGGTGCAGCCGATGGAGATCTGGCGCAGCTGCGGCTTTACCGGCTACAACCTGAGCCGGGCGGGCCAGCGCCTCCAGGACTTCTACTTCCAGCTGAAGGATACATTGGAGACCCAGCAGCCTAAAGTCCTGCTGTTGGAGACAGACATCCTCTATAAGAGCGTGGGCCTGATCGGCGAAAGCGAGGGCTTCCTCACCACCCTGCTCTGCCGGAGTATCCCGTTCCTGCGCTACCATGAGCGCTGGAGCAAGATGCTGCCGGACCTGTCCAGCGGGGAAAAAACTACCCAGCGGAACATTTTCCGGGGCGCCTACTACAATACGCTGGTCTGCCCCTATACCGGCGGCGACTACACCCAGCCCACAGACGAGGTCAGGCAGCTGCCGCTGACCCAGCGCTACTTTGCCGACAAGATTGTCCAGCTGTGCCGGGAGAACGGTATCCAGCTGATCCTGTTCAGCGCCCCCTCGCCCCTGTGCTGGAGTTACCAGATGCACAACGGGCTGGCGGCCTACGCCCAGGAGCAGGGGCTGGAATACATCGACCTCAACCTGAAGCAGCAGGAGCTGGGCATTGACTGGAGCCAGGATACCCATGACGCGGGAGACCACCTCAACTATTCCGGATCCCAAAAGGCGTCTGCCTACCTTGCACAGTATCTGACGGAGCACACCTCGCTCCAGGATCACCGGGGCGAGGCGGGCTACGAGGCCTGGGACGAGGACCTGACGGCCTATCTGTCTGCCACGGGACAGACCTCCCAGTGAGCAGAGACAACCGGCGGGCGCGCAGCTGCGCACCCGCCGGTTTGCCGTACCGCCCTTGACACTGCCGTGCGGCGTTTTATAATGAAAGCAGTTGGTGAGCAGGTGAAAGGGGAATAGGGGCCATGCCGCCGCATGGGGGCCGAACCCCCGCCGCTTCCTGCACCACCGCAGACCAAGGAAGGAGAATGAGCGCAATGAATACGCTGGAGGCAATTCGCTCCCGCCGGAGCATCCGCAAATTTCAGGAGAAAAAGGTGCCCCGGGAGATTTTGGAGCAGATCGTTTCAGAGGCGGCCTGGGCCCCCTCCTGGAAGAATACACAGACCGCCCGCTACCATGTGGTGGAGGATCCGGAGCTCCGGCGCACCATCGCCGAGGAGTACACCCTGGGCTTTGCCTATAACACCGGCACCCTGACCAGAGCGCCCCAAGTGGTGGTGCTCACCGCGGTAAAGGGCAGGAGCGGGATGGAGAAGGACGGAAGTTGCTCCACCAGCAAGGGGGAGAGCTGGCTGATGTTCGACGCCGGTGCGGCGGCCCAGACCTTCTGCCTGGCGGCCTGGGAGCACGGAGTGGGCAGCGTTATCATGGGGATTTTCGACCCGGATCAGGTGGCCGCGCTGCTCCATATCCCGGAGAATGAGACGGTGGTGGCCCTGATCCCCATCGGCTACCCGGACGAGGAGCCGAACGCCCCCAAGCGCAAGCCGGTGGAGGAGCTGCTCCATTTTTGCTGAGCCATCGCCCCATACCCTTTGCAGCAGAGCAGGCGCCCGGATATCGGGCGCCTGCTCGTTCTCTTTTTCTCACGGCCTGTTGTCCGCGCTGCCCCGCCGGGGCATCCGCGCCAGTTTGGAGAGATAGTGCCCGGCCCATACAAACAGTCCCATGGCAGCCATATAGTCCAGAAAAAACAGAATCCGGGGCTCATCGTGGTCAAAAAAGACAAATTGGGTGCGCAGGAACAGATAGTCCGGGATATTCCGGCGGACGAGCGCGTATGCCCCGGCCACGGCGATGGCGGCCCCCAGGACCCGCAGGGCGAATCGGCCCGCCCTGGGAGGGCGCCCCCAGCACCTGCCCGCCATGGCTGTGATATTGCCCCAGTGCAGCCCCAGATGCAGGGAGAGCAGCACAAAGCCCCAGTAGGCGCACAACAGATGCACCACCCGCCCCAGGGCCATTCCCCGGCGGATGGACAGGAAGGCGAACACCTCCCGGGAGATCGGCACCGCGCTGACGAAAGCCCCCAGCATGGCCAGAAAGACCAGGCCGGCCACAGCTGTCTGCAAGATCCGGTAAGAGGTGTATCTGCCCCGGAGAAGGGAGGCGGTCCACCGCCGGTTCAGCAGGTGGTGGAGGACGAACAGGACAAACAGCCCCATCCCCAGCCACTCGTGGGCGCTCCGGCCCACCAGTTCAAAGGCCATCAGCAGCATCAGAAGAATGGTCATGGCCATATCTACCGCAAGTTTGGCGCTGGCTTTTACTCCCATGGTGGTGTGCTCCTGTCCCGTGTCCTGTCCTGTGGCTCAAGCATGGCTTTCCTCCCGGATGAAATTGGTATAGACAAAAGGCCTCTGCGGGGGCGCAGGAATGCCCAGTTTTTCGCCGGCCTCCCTGCACTTGAGGAAATAGGCCATATTGTGGCCCAAGAGCTCCAGGGTCTGGATTCCCTCCAGATCCTGCCTCACCTCCTCCGGGGTGGTGCCGTGTACCATGTTCCAGTACCGGGAGGTGATGATGGGCATCTGCATCAGCCCGAAGTACTTGTTCATCTGATCCCAGGTCGCGGTGGTGCCCGCCCTGCGGGCGGAGATCACTGCGGCGGCGGGTTTGCCCAGGAAGCGATGGCCGCCGCCGTTCAGGTCGGCGTAAAAGGCCCGGTCCAGAAAAGAAGTGATGGCCCCGCCGGCGCCGCCCCAGTGGACCGGAGTGCCGAAGACAAAGCCGTCATACGCTCCGACCAGGGCCAGAAAGTCGTTGACCGTGTCCTGCAGTACGCACTGGTTCAGCGTGTCGCACCGGTGGCAGGCCAGGCAGCCGGACAGGGGCTTGGTGCCGATCCAGAACAGATCGGTGCCGATGCCGTTTTGCCGGAGGGCGCCGGATACGGTGCACAGGGCGGTGTGGGTGCAGCCCTCCCGGTGGGGGCTGCCGTTGACCAGTAACACGTTCATTGGAAGATCTCCTTTCGCTTCTTGTTCAGGCCTGTTTCTGATGGGAGACCACCCAGTCCAGGACGGACTGCTCCTCAAAGACCACATTGGCCCCGCCGTGGTAATTGCCGTGGATGCCCCGCTGGACGAAGTAATCCTGGCCGGGGGTCTGAATCTGGAGGACGCCGTCAATTTCCTCCTGGCTCCAGCCGGCCCTTTCATAGGCTGTCCGCAGCCCGTCATAGGCTTCCCGGGCCCCTTCCACGCCGTAATACTCGTCTCCCTCCGCCATGAAGATGTAAACCGCCACGCCGTGCTGCGCGACGGGGTCGAACGTTCCATCCCATTGGGAGGCCCCATGGAGGTAGGCGGCGTACAGGTCGGGGCGCAGAGCCACCGCCCGGGACATGGTCTCCCCGCCGGCGGAGTAGCCCGAGGCGTAGACCCGGTTGGGATCCACGGAGAAGTGGGAGAGAAAATACTCGGTCAGCTCGATGGCCTGCCGAGCGGAGGTGTCCCCCCAGTCAGTGAGCTGGGCGGAGACCACGATCATCTCCTCCTCCAGCTCTGTCCAGCAGAGAAAACCGCTCCAATTCAGGTTGGAGCCGGAAGAATCTTCGCCAAACCACATCATGTCATAGCCGGGCATGGCCATCATCAGAGGATAAGTCTGGTCGGGGCTGTAATCCTCCGGGAGGTAATAGCTGTAATGGATCTCTCCGCTCTCGCCCTGGAGAATCTGCTCCGGAATCAGCCCGGTCTGGATGCCGCCCCCATGCGAATCCTGTGCCCCCTGGGGGTCAGCGCGTTCTGTGTCCGGTCCGCTCTGATCTGTGGAGGACGCCCCGATCCGGTCAGCGGAGGACGCCGGAGCGGAGGAAGGGGGACGGTTTGCCTGGGCGCCGGTGCCGCCGCAGCCCGCCAGACAGAACAGCAGCAGGCCGCACAGCAGGGCGGCGGATACCAGTTTTGAGCCGATTTTCACGCTGCATTCCTCCCATTTGCCCCCGGAGCGGGAGAGCGGGGGCGCTCCCCGCCCCCGCTCCGGCGCGGCTTGTTCAGACAATTCTGGTTTTGCCCATGTTGGTCAGCATCTCCACCGTGGCCGGGTCATAGTGGGAGAAGAACAGGCTCTCTCCCTGGTCCAGCGCCCGAATGGCCTCCATGTCCTCGGGAGAGAGGGAGAAGTCGAACACCCTCAGATTTTCCTCCATCCGGTTCCGGTGGGTGGACTTGGGGATGACCACCACGTCCGACTGGAGCAAAAACCGCAGCGCAGTCTGGGCGGGGGATTTGCCGTACTTTGCCCCGATCTCCACCAGGGTGGGATTGGTGAAGAAGTCCTTGCGGCCCTCGGCAAATGGGCCCCAGGACTCGTGCTGCACCCCGTACTTCTTCATATAGTCGTGGGCCGTGCGCTGCTGCTGGAAGACGTGGGTCTCCACCTGGTTGACGGCGGGGGTGGTCTCCGCAAACTGGCACAGGTCGATGAGCCGGTCGGGATAGAAGTTGGACACGCCGATGGCCCGCAGCTTGCCCGCATGATAGGCCTCCTCCATGGCGCGCCAGGTGCCGTAGTAGTCCCCAAAGGGCTGGTGAATCAGCAGCAGGTCAATATAATCGGTCTGGAGATTGCGCAGGGATTTGTCAATGGAGGCCTTGGCCTTCTCATAGCCCGCGTTGGACATCCACACTTTGGTGGTCAGAAACAGCTCATCCCGGGGCACACCGCAGCGCTTGACCGCGCTGCCCACGGCCGCCTCATTGCCGTAGGACTGGGCGGTGTCGATGGACCGGTAGCCCGCGCCGATGGCGTCCAGCACACAGCGCTCGCACTCCTCTTGGCTCACCTGGTACACGCCGTACCCCAGCTGAGGCATTTTCACACCGTTGTTCAGTGTCACATATTGCATGGAAATCCTTCCTTTCCTGAGTTTCTGCTGTTATTGTAGCTTGTTTGAACGTAGGGCAGAAGTCTCCGTTGGTTATGCGGTATCAACCTGAAGGTTTATACCGTTCCCGGAGAGAGCACAGCGGCGGACAACCGGTCCGCCGCTGTCACTTGTGGTTTTATGTTTTGACCCGATAGCGCAGCCAGAGCACGTCCGGCGCGACGGTCTCGGCGCCCAGCAGGGAGAACCCCGCAGGGCCCCGGGCGGGCAGAAAGTCCGGGCGGGCAAAGGTGGAGGCGGCGGAGCAATCCCCGTCCGCCGCCGGGGCGAGCACCAGGCTCAGCTCGTCCAGCAGCCCCTGGGACAGGAAGGACCAGTTGGTTATCCCGCCCCCGGCCACCATCAGCCGCTGAATAGAGAACTTTTCTTCCAGCTTGTCCAGCAGCAGGGCGCAGTCCAGCGCCTGGTCTCCGGCAATCACCCAGGAGATGCCCAGATCCCGCAGATAGGCCAGATAGGCGGGGGAGACCCGGCTGGTCAGGACCTGGATGACATGGGCGGCGGGACGCCCCTTTTTCTCCAGAACCGGTCCCTGAAACCCCAGGCTCCCCAGGGGGTCCACCGAGACGATGTAGTTTCCCAGTGCCTTGCCCTCTGGGTTGACATAATCATCAAATGGCTGGCCGGATTTAGCCCCGGCGCCCGTCTTGGGCAGGGCGGGGGCTGGGCCGTCGGCATAGCCCCCCAGCATGGTAGTGGTGCCGTACAGGGTGGCCTGGCAGTGATAGTAGCCCCGCAGATTTCCGTAGGCCGCCACCGCCGGAGCAGTCTCCGGTGCGGAGAAGAAGGCTCCGTCGATTCTTCCGTCCAGGGAGGACAGCATATGACAGACGACAAACACAGGTATTACCTCCTTTTTTGGCCTCAGCTCTCTCTGCTGGGCCGCACGGTCAGGTCGGACACATCCACATTGTCCGGCTGGGAGAGGGCGTAGACGACCGCGTCGGCGATGACCTCCGCATCCAGGCCCACCTGGTCGTAAAAGGCCTCCACCATGGACTTGGTCTCCGAGGGGGCGATGGTGTGGAGCAGTTCCGTCTTGATGGCGCCGGGGTAGATGGTGGTGGTGCGGATGTTGGTGCCCTCGGCCACAGACTCGGCGCGGAAGGAGTCCAGCATGGCCCGGACAAAGTGCTTGGTGCCGCAGTACACCGCGTTGCCCGGGACAGACCGGGTGCCGGCCACGGAGGAGGTGACCAGGATGTGCCCCCGCTTTTGGGCGATGAACTGGGGCAGCACCGCGGCCATGGCGTTGAGCACGCCCTTGATGTTGATATCCACCATCTCCATCCAGTCGGAAACCTTTCCCTCGGAGAGATTGCCCCCGGGCATGATGCCCGCGTTGGCAAAGAGCGCGTCAACGCCGCCAAATTTCTCCCTGGCCAGGGCGGCCAGCGCCTGCATGTCCGCCAGACGGGTCACGTCGGCAGGGAGAATGGCGGCGTTAGCCCCCAGCTCGGCGGCCAGCGCTTCCAGCCGGTCTCTCCGCCGGGCCCCCAATACCACCTTGGCGCCCCGGGCGGCCAGCGCCCGGGCAGCGGCCGCACCGATGCCCGAGGAGGCGCCGGTGATGATGACGACTTTGTTTTCGGTGTTCTGCATAACCTGTCCTCATCCCTTGCGGTGGTTTTGGCGCCGGGTCAGTCCAGGGCGGCCCCGTCCCGGAAGGCGCTGCCTACCCGCTCACCCAACACATGATAGCCGTTGCGGGCGGGTTCAAAGGCGATGGGGCGGAACTTGTCGAAGTCGATGCCCCCGTCCCCGGCCAGCACCGCCTCGTCCACGCTGACGTTGACGATCTGGCCGATGATGTTGCCGTCCTCGTTGACTTTTATCAGTTTGCACTCCAGCGCCACCGGCAGCTCGTCGATCAGCGGCGCATCCACATGCTGGCTCCGGGACGTGTGAAAGCCGGATTTCTCCAGCTTGCGGGGCTCCCGGTTGGCGGACACCAGCCCCACATAGTCGGCGGCCACCACGTGCTCTGCGTCGCCAAAGCTGAGGGTAAAGGCCCCCCGGGCCCTGATGTTGGCGGTGGTCTTGTGGCCGGCGCTCAGGCAGAGCACCACCTTGTCAGAGTCGTACAGTCCGCCCCAGGCGGCGTTCATGGCGTCGGGGGTGCCGTCCTCCCCATAGGTGCCGATGATCAGCACCGGCAGGGGATAAAACCAGGATTTGCTTCCAAGATCTTTGCGCATGATATGTTTGCTCCTCTCATTCTCTGGCGTCAGCGGGGAGTCCACGGCGTGTTTTCCGGGACTCTCTGCAGTTTGGGCTATTTCTGTTCGTCCACCGGGGGCACCATCTGGGCATAGCGCTTCAGCAATTCCGGAGAGCTGGTGTAATAGCGCTTTTTTTGATCCATAGCGGCGATCTGAGCCATCTCCTCCTCCGTCAGAGCGAAATCAAACAGAGCAAAGTTGTCCCGGATATGGTCGGGATTTTTGGAGCCGGGGATGACAATGTTGCCCGCCTGAATGTGCCAGCGCAGGATGATCTGGGCGCTGGTTTTCCCGTACTTCCGGCCCAGCTGGGCGAACAGCGGCTCCTGGATCAGTTTGGCGTCCCCGTGGCCCAGGGGATACCAGGCCTGGAGGACCATGCCCTCTTTGCTGAGAAACTCTTTCAGCTCCCGCTCCTGGGAGTAGGGGTGGACCTCGGTCTGGAGCACGGCGGGCTTGACCTCGCACAGGTCCAAAATCGCCTGGATCTGCGCTTGGGTGAAGTTGGACAGGCCGATGGAGCGCACCTTGCCCGCCTTGACGGCCTGCTCCATCAGCCGGTATCCGGCCGCATAGTTGCCGGCGGGCTGGTGGATCAGCAGCAGGTCGATATAGTCGGTGTCCAGCCGTTCCAGCGTCCGGTCCACCGCGTCCGCCTGTTCATAGAAGGAGGGCCACAGCTTGGTCTCCAGGAAGATCTCCTCCCGCTTGAGGCCGGAGGCCTTCATGGCCCGCCCCACTGCCCTCTCATTCAAATAGGCGTTTGCGGTGTCGATCAGCCGGCAGCCGCCGGCCAGGGCGCTTCCCACAGAGGCCTCCGCCTCGTCCGGGCTCAGCAGAAAGGTGCCGATGCCCGCCATGGGCATTTGAATTCCGTTGTTTAAAGTCACATATTCCATGATTGATTCCTCCTCAACTGCCGGTGCCGTTTATGGCGCAGAGACACCGCCGGGCATCGGACTGCGGCATCCTGCTGGTCTGATTATAACCCCTGACCGGTGTAAGCAGAAGTTTCCATTGGTTTATGCACTTTTAACTTTAGGGTTATAACCTGTACTGCGTTTGGGCACCGTGGGATGCGGCGCCGGCTGCCCTGCGGGTTCAGCTGCCGGAAAAGAGCTCTGTCAGCCAGAGGTCGTAGCTGGGAATCCAGCCTCCCTCCGCCCCAAAGCCGTGGGGCATGCCGTCCAGCTGAAGCCATTCCACGGAGACCCCGGCCTGCTCCGCCGCGTCGGCATTGGCCAGGAACTGGTCATAGAAGGGGTCCCGGGTGCCGTAGCAGTAGAAGGTGGGAGGCAGCTCACCGGAGCGCAGCAGCTCCACGTCGGTGGTGCCCACACTCAGCCGGCCGTAAAAGGCGTAGATCATGCCGCAGGCCGCCGCATCGGCGGAGACCTGGTCCAGCTGGTCAGGCTGATAGTCCGGATCCAGCGCCGTGCCGTCCACCAGACCGTCATAGTGGAGCAGGGCCTCGCCGCACAGAATGCCCCCGGCGGAGAAGCCCATGACGGCGATGTCCTCCTCGTCGATGCCGTATTCCCCGGCGTGGGCGCGCACGAACCGCACCGCCCGGGCCAGATCCAGGGCGCCCTCCTGCTGGGTGTAGGGCCGCAGCCGGTAGTCCACCACAAAGCTTTGATAGCCCAGGGCGCTCAGTGCCTCGGCCACATCCACTCCCTCCGGCTGGTCGCTGCGGAACTGGAAGGCCCCGCCGGGGCAGATCAGCACCGCCCCCTTGATCTCCACCCCGTCGGGCACCGGGTAGCTGGTGAGGTAGGGACGGAAATCGGGATCGTCAAAGTAGCTGCCGTTGTTGACGGTGTATTCTGTGGTGGCGGGCGCGTTGCCCTCCTCCCAGAGATAGAGCACCTGCTGCTCTCCCGGGGTCACCTGGGCGGTGGCCACCGTGTTGCCCTGCCCGGCCTCCGGCGCGGCGGCCTGATCCCACAACCCCAGTTCCCGGGCCCAGTCAATGATGCTCTGGTCATCGGTGTCCGCCGAGAACAGCAGCGCGCTGTTTCCCAGCAGTGCGCCGGGCTGGAGCTGGGAGATGGCCGCAAAGACTGCGTCAGAATCGTTGCCATTCCCGGAGACAAAGGGATAGATGGTCCGGGCGCCCAGGTCGTTGTCCTGCAGGAAGGTTTCTACCGGCTGGGGCAGGACGCTGTTTTCCGCCTGGAAGCCCAGCAGGACGTACTCATACCGGGAGGCGTCCACCACATCGCCGGAGCCGATTTCATACAGTTCGCCGCCCAGGGTCTGCTGGAGCAGCACTGCGGAGTCTTGGATGATGGTGTCCGCCCCGGTGTCCGGGACGTAGGCGATCAGGATATTGGAGGACGCAGCCTCGGCGTCGGATTGCGTCTCACCGGAAGAGACGTCCGGCGTTTGAGAGACAGGGGCGCCAGGCCGCCCAGAACCGCCGCAGGCGGCCAGACCAGCCGCCGCAGCCAGAATGAGCAGCAGAGCGAGGATGCGTTTCATAGTGGTCTCCTTTCTTTCCGTTGGGGCAGGGTGTGATCACGGGCCGATGGGCCGGGCCCCGCAGGGGAGGGGAACGCCAGCGACGCGGCGGCCCCCGCCGCCGAAATGGCTGCCAGCACCAGAAAAGCGGTTGCAAAACCGGCGCCCTGCGCCGGCCGGGCCGCGGCGGCAGCCACAGCGGCGGTGCCGAAGGAGCCGCCCACCTGCTGGCAGGCCCGGATGATGACGGTGGCCCGGGATACCTCCCCGTCGGGCAGCCCCCGGAAGGCGGAAGTGGTGATGGGAACGATCAGCATGCCGATGGCCAGACCCCGGACAAACAAAATGAGGTACAACAGGATGCCGGCGGAATTCCCCAGGAACAGGAAGGGGATTGTGGTGATCACACAGGCCAGGAACCCGCCGGTGGCCACCACCCGGCCGCCGTGGGCGTCGGTGAGTTTCCCGGCGGCGGTGCGGGTGAGCAGTGCCCCCACCCCCTGGGGCAGCAGCATCAGCGCCGCCTCCAGGGCGCTGGACCCCAGGGTCCGCTGCCAGTAGAGGGGGAACAGAAACTGAGCGGCGTACAGGGTGCCCCCGGCGAAGAACATGGCCAGGGAGGCGGCGGTCACAGTGCGATGGCGGAACAGGCCCACATCCAAAATGGCCCGCCCCGGATCCCGGGTGGAGGGCAGCGCCGCAAATCCTGCCAGCAGCCCGATGCCGATCAGCAGCGGCAGCCCTGTGTCAGGGCGGAGCAGTCCGCTTCCCTGGGAGATAGCGGTAAAGCCCAGCAGCAGCGCCGAGATGGCGCCCGCGATGAGCAGAAAGCCGGGCAGGTCAAATCGCCGGGGGTGTTCAGGATGAACGCCGTCGGCGTCGCTGCCCAGCCAGCGGAGGGAGAAGAATATGGCCAGCGCCCCCACGGGGAGGTTGATCAGGAACAACCAGTGCCAGCTGGCGAGGGAGAGCACCACACCTCCCAGCACCGGCCCCAGGATAGGCCCCAGGGAGAGGGGGAGCATAACAGTAGACATAATGCCGCCCACGGCAGTGTTGCCCCGGCTTCGGGCGATCTCCACCGGCAGGGAGGTCAGCAGGGTGATGAGGGCCCCAGCTCCGAAACCCTGGATTACCCGGCACGCTACCAGCGCGGCCAGCCCGGGAGAGGCCGCGCACAGGCCGGATCCAATCAGAAAGACCATCAGCCCTGTGAGCCAGCATCGGCGGCCGCCGAATCGCTCCTCCGCCCAGCCCACGGCCGGGATGGCCACCGCCAGGGCCAGCAGGTAGGCAGTGGACACCCACTGGACCGCCGCCTCACTGACCTGGAAGGCCTCCATCAGCGAGGAGATGCCGATGGAGACGATGGTGGTGTCCAGGGAGGGCATCAGTGCGCCGGCGATAATGGCCGCCAGCTCCCGGTTCATGCTGTTTTCCGGCCGCCTTTGGATGGAGCGTCCCGCTTTGTTTTTGAGCACGTTGGATTCCTTCTTTGCTGTGTCTGAGAAATAGAAAGACTTTTGCCCGGGATAATGGCATCAGGGATACGCAGCGCCTGCGTATCCCTGATTTGCCCTGCAGGGGCTTACAGGCCCAGGCCGTTCACCCAGGACTGTACGTCCTCCTCAGAGGGGCTGGAGCGGAAACGCATGCCCTCCTGCCAGTCGCCGGTACCGGCCAGCTCTGCCAGCAGCGTTCCGCTCTCACCCAGACCGGAACTGGCCGAAGTGCAGAAGGGGATCACCGTCTTGCCGGTGAAGTCATTGGCCTCCACGAAGGTGTTCACCGGCCATGCCGCAATGCCCCACCAGATCGGATAGCCGATGAAGATGGTGTCATAGGAGTCCCAATTCTCCACGGTGTCTGCCACCAGCTCCACGTCCCGCAGGCTCTCGTCCACATACTCCTGGGAGACGCGGCTGCTGTCGTCGGTGTAGTTCAGATCCTCATCGCTGTAGGGTTCCACCGGCTCCAGCTCAAACAGGTCTCCGCCGGTGGCGGCGGCGATGTAGTTTGCCACCTGTTCGGTGTGTCCCTGGGCCGAGAAGTAGACCACCAGGGTGCCGCCGGCCTGCCCCTCCTCCGGGGCGTCCTGCGCCTCAGCGGAGGTGGCGGCGGAGCTGTCCGGTGTGGAGGCGCTTCCAGAGGCGTCGGCGTCGGGAGCTGTGCTCTGAGATGGGGCGGGCTGCCCGGCGGAGGAATCGGAGGCGGGGGAGGAAGCGGCATTGCCGCCGCAGGCGGCCAGGCTCATCACCATCACCAGGCTCAGAAACAGTGCAGTCAGTTTTTTCATAAGTTGATCTCCTTTCCAGTTTTGGTTGATCTTGCTGTCATTCATAGCACGCCTGGAACAGATCCAGGATCTCTTCGTGGGTCATCTTTTGATAGCTTCCGGCGGAGATGGCGCAGGAGAAGGCGATCTCCTCCAGCTGCTCCCGGCGGACGCCCAGCTCCTTCAGGGTGGTGGGCAGGCCGATTTCCCGGATGAAGGAGGCCAGGGCGTCGATGCCGGCCAGCGCCAGCACCTCGTCGCTGCGCCCCTCCCGGGGAATCCCCCAGACCCGCTCCGCAAAGCGGACAAATTTGGGCAGTCCGCTCCGGCAGATGTGCCGGTAATACACCGGATGCAGCACCGCCAGGCCGCAGCCGTGGTTGCAGTCGGTATAGGCGCCCAGCTGGTGTTCCATGTTGTGGCACTGGAAATCGCACTGCTTGCCCATCTTGATGACCCGGTTTTCCGCCATGGTGGCATCCCACATCAGGTTGCTCCTGGCGGTGTAGTCCTCCGGATCCCGGATGGCGGCGCGCAGGTTGCGGATGACGCTGCCCATCAGGGCCTCCATGATGTCGTCGGAGACGTTGTCCTGGTCGGGGGCGCTGAAATAGGTCTCCATAATGTGGCTGAGGATGTCAAAGCTGCCGGAGACCATCTGGGATTTTGGCACGCTGTAGGTGTAGGTGGGGTCCATCAGGGCAAAGCGGGGGTTGAGCTGTGGGTAGTCCCGGCCGGTCTTGATCTTTTTGCCCTGGTTGGTGATCACCGCGCCGCCGTTGCACTCGCTGCCGGTGCCCGCCACGGTGACGATCACCCCCAAAGGCAGCGGATCGAAGTCGATGACGCCGGGCCTGGCCCAGAAGTCCTCCCAGATATCGCCCTGATACCGGGCCGCCAGAGAGATCGCCTTGCAGCAGTCCATGACGATACCGCCGCCCACGGCCAGGATCAGATCGGCCTGGCTCTCCCGGGCCAGCTTTGCGCCCTCCTGCACCTTGGCATAGGTGGGGTTGGCCATGATGCCGGAGAATTCCACCACGGCCTTTCCGGCGTCGTGGAGGAGGCCGGTGATCTCGTCATAGACGCCGTTTTTCTTGATGGAGCCGCCACCATAGGCCAGCAGCACGGTATCCGCCTCCTTGGTCAGGCAGGACAAATACTCTTTGACACAGCCCTGGCCGAAGTAGACCTTGGTGCTGTTCTGAAAAATGAAATTGTTCATGATATAGCTTCCTTTCCTATCTCTTCTTGGCCCTTTGAAGGGGATGAACGATCACATCTGCGCCTCCCAAAACGCCACCGCCTGGTCGATCCACCCCTCGGCGGCAGTGCCGGTGCCCAGGCCGAAGCCGTGGGACAGGCCGGGGTAGTGGTGGAACTCGGTGGGGATGCCCAGGTCGCTCAGGGCCTGGATGCGGCGCTCCATGGTGTGCCAGCTGGCGATGCCGTCGTTTTCTCCCACGCAGGCAAAGGTGGGCGGGTCGTCCGGGGTGTAATCCGAATGTCCGGTGTACTGCATGATGACCGCGCCGGGCCGGGGCAGATCATCTCCGCCAAAGGCCGCCGGACCATAGGAGCCCAGCCAGGCCGCCATCCGGCCTCCGGCGGAGCCGCCCCAGAGGGAATAGCAGTCCGTGCTCACCCCCAACTCCTCCCCGTGGGCAAAGATGAAACTGATGGCCCGCGCCAGGTCTTCACAGGCGGTCTGGGCGCCGGGGCGGTAGATCAGGGCAAAGGCGTTGTAGCCCCGCCGGGACAGCTCCAGCGCGTGGGGAAAGCTGTCCTGCATGGCCCCCACATAGGCAAATCCGCCGCCCGCGTTGCACACGGCAAAGGGAGCGCCCTCTTCCCCCCGAAAGAAGAACAGTCCGGTGTCCGCCTTGTCCGGGTCCGCCGCCTTTTCCGCCTCGGTGTATATGTCGTAGAACACGGTTTCCCCGGCCTGAGCCCGGTCGTGCAGGTCGTTGACGATGGCCACGGTTTCCTCCGGGTCAATGTTGTTGTACCAGGTCAGGCGCAGCTCTCCCAGGGTGTCGCCGCTGTAATAGCCGGTGTCCACAGGGAAGATCAGCCTGCCGTAGCCGTCGAATACCGGATCCTCTATGACCTGTGAGATCGGCGTGTCCGCGGTATAGGGGGCGGCGGTGTCCTGGCTCTGCTCCGGGGCAGGCGTCCCCTCCGCATCCGCCGGTTGCGACGGTTCGCTCCCCTGGGGGGAGACGGCGGCATTTCCCGCCGGCGCTCCGGCGCATCCCGCCAGCAGGAGCAGGCACAGAAACGCCGAGACCAGTGTCATCCCTTTCAATCCCATCACCACATTTCCTTTGGTTGTCCCCATTATAAAAAAATCGAGACTTCACCGGAAGTCTCGATTCGTTATGCAGTATATACTGAAAGGTTAACAGTTTTCCTCCGAAGCGTCCCGGGCGGTTATCCGCTGGACGGCGTCCAGAAACTGCTTTACCATTGGGGTGGGGGTGGGGGAGTGAAGCAGCCCGAAGGGAATGGTATAGCTCCAGTTCACCGGAAGAATCTTGAGCAGCGGATGCACATACCGCCAGTTTTCCACCGCCATCAGCACGCAGTTGTTGTTTTCACACTGATTAAAGGCGGCCACGTCGTAAAAATCGAAGTCCACAATCTGAATCTGAGGGTGGTTTTTCCAGATGTCATCCCGGAGCAGATCCACATAGTGGCTCCAGTCCCGGCGCATCAGCATCAGCCGTTCGCCGTACAGATCCTGAACGGTCAGCCGGTCCTTGGCGGCCAGCCTGTGGTGGACGGAGACGGCACAGCAGATGGGCTCCCGGGAGAGCGCCAGCCCGGCGCACTTGCGCAGCCCCAGCATGGTCTCGTCAAAAATTCCGGCCACCACGTCGATGTTCTGCCCCAGATTGGCCAGGATCTCCCGGGCGTTCTCCGGCGTGTTGTCAAAGGGAACCAGCTGAAATTTGACATTGGGGCAGTACTGCTGCACCTTGGGCCACAGATCCACCAGCACCTGGGCCGGGGTCATGGGGGAGGTGCCGATCCGGATCAGGTTTTCGGTCTCCTGCATGGCGTTTTTGGCCCGGGTCACCGAGTCCTTGCAGTATTGAATGATGTATTTGGCGTCCTGATACAGCGACTGCCCCGCCTTGGTGGGCTGAAGCCCCCGGTGGGTGCGGACAAACAGCTGCAAGTCCAGGCTCTCCTCCAGCAGATTGATCTGCTTGATGACGGCGGGCGGGGAGATATACAGCCGCTCAGCAGCCCGGTTGAAGCTGCCCGCCTCCATGACGCAGAGAAAGGTCTCCAGTTGAGGGTTATACATGGGGTCACCGTCCTTTGGTCTGTACTTCAGGCGCGGGGGCGCGCGCGGCGGATTGTCCCGCTGGCGGAATGCCGGCGCCTTGGAAAAGGCTCGCTCGGGGCAGCGCCAAACCGCGCGGACAGAGTGGGGCGCGGCTGGCCACGGGCCGCCGCGGTTCCATATTTTTATTTTAAAGGCCATCTCCTGCTTTGTCAAACCCGAGAGGGGGAGGGCAAAGGCGGGGAATACGGGGAGCAGGCAGGGGAGAAGGATAAAAAACAGCCGGAAGGAACTCCTTCCGGCTGTCCAGCTCCCCGGCAGGGGAACTCATATCTGGTTTTCCAGCGGATTACTTCAGCTCCACCTTGGCGCCGACTTCCTCCAGCTTGGCCTTCATGGCCTCGGCCTCCTCCTTGGAGACACCCTCCTTCAGAGTGGCAGGAGCACCCTCGACAGTGGCCTTGGCCTCAGCCAGGCCCTGGCCGGTGATCTCACGGACGGCCTTGATGACCTTGATCTTGCCGGCGGCATCGAAGCTGGCCAGAACCACGTCGAACTCAGTCTTCTCCTCCACCTCAGCGGCGGCAGCGCCAGCGCCGGCGGCGGGAGCGCCCATCGCGATGGCCTCGACGCCGAAGGTCTCCTTCAGGGCGTCGGTCAGCTCTTTGACCTCCAGCAGGGACAGAGCCTTGATCTCTTCCACAATAGCATTGATATCAGCCATGGTAATTTACCTCCAATTTAGAATTTAATATTGTAATATGGGGCGGAGCCGAATTACTCGGCGCTCTCGCCCTTTTCCGCGATCGCGTTGACGACGGCGGCCAGGTTGGCCATGGGCGCCATCAGAGTGCCCACCAGCTGAGCATACAGGTCCTTCTTGGAAGTCAGAGAGGCCAGCTGCGCAATCTCAGCCTCGGAGAGGACTTTGCCCTCCATGAAAGCGGCCTTGATGTTGAACTTGTCGCCCAGCTTCTTGGAATACTCGCTGACCATACGGATGGGGGCGATGGGGTCCTCGGTGCCGGTGGCCAGGGAAGTGGTGCCGTTGAGCACGCTGTCCAGCTCGCCCATGCCCACGCTGTCCAGGGCGCGGCGCATCATGGTGTTCTTCACCACGGCGTACTCGATGCCCTCTTTCCGCATGGCGGAACGCATCTCGGTGTCCTCAGCCACGGTCAGGCCGGAATAGTCCACGAAAACGCCGGACTGAGCGCCGTTCAGACGCTCCACCAGAGCGGCGACCACAGCGGCTTTCTCGTTGATCACATTTGCATTAGCCATTTTGTTTCACCTCCGAAAATAAAAATCCTCCGCGTCAAAGCACAGAGGATGACAATCAGAAAATTCGGATTTTCAGATCGCACTCTCGGCAGGCGGCTCAGCCATTATACTGGAATTCAGTACCTGCTGTCTTTGAACGCAACAAATAGTATAACAGAGGATCAAATGCTTTGTCAAGCAGTTTCGCCTTATTTTCTTGGCTTTCCCCGGGAAAACAAGGCCGCCGCCGGGAGCAGGCGCTGAGCGCGCCCGACCCCCGACGGATCTGGTATTTACATCAGCTTCGCAGCGCTGACCTTGACACCGGGGCCCATGGTGGTGGCCAGGGTGCAGCTTCTGATATACTGACCCTTGGCAGCGGCGGGCTTGGCCTTGATGATGGCGCCCATCAGGGCGTTGAAGTTCTCCTGGAGCTTCTCGGGACCGAAGGACACCTTGCCGATGGGGCAGTGGATGATGTTGGTCTTGTCCAGGCGGT
>CAUGSS010000016.1 GCA_959602365.1 uncultured Eubacteriales bacterium | reverse complement strand
CTATACCGTTTCTCTCTTGCCCCACGATGTTTTCTTATCGGGAGGCACCTTTGTGGCGTCCCTTTCTCACTGTTCCTTCAGAGACCAATCAGCCCTGCTCACGAATGCGGGAGAAGCACTCGCTGCAATACACAGGCCGGTCGGATTTCGGCTCAAACGGCACACGGGCCTCGCCGCCACACATGGCGCAGGTGGCAGTGAAGTACTCCCGGGGACCACGGGCGGCATTCTTGCGGGCATCACGGCAGGGCTTGCAGCGCTGAGGCTCATTCTGGAAACCGCGCTCCGCATAAAATTCCTGCTCGCCGGCGGTGAATACGAATTCCTTTCCGCATTCCTTGCACACAAGAGTCTTGTCTTCAAACATTGTTTTTACCCTCTCTTTTTGACGAAAATTCTGCCCTAAGGCAATGGTATATTGCGATCAGCGTTGGCTGGATTCGCCCTGTTCAGACTGCCGTGCAATCTTGCGCCGGATGCGCTGCACGGCATTGTCCACCGATTTCAGCGGACGATTACACTTGGACGCGATCTCCGAATAGGACAAACCGCTGAGATAGAGACGGAGAATCCTGGTTTCAAGGGGAGAAAGCTGGCTGTAGATGCGATTCATACGCTCCTGCATGTCTTCCTGATGGATGAACAGCGCCTCTGGATTGCCCTGGCGCTGGTCGACCGTTCTTCTCTCGTCACTGTCGGTGCCGTCAAAAAGAGCTGGATCAAGGGGAACATAGCTGTTGAGCGGAGTATGCTTGTCGCGGGAAGCTGCCTTAACAGCGGAGAGCAGACGGTTTCGAATACATACTTCCGCATAAGCGCGGAAGCTGACCTTGCGTTCCGGGTCATATTCCCGAATGGCAGCCAAAAGGCCCACCATTCCCTCCTGAACCAAATCTTCGCTGTCTCCCCCCATGAGAAATAAAGGGCGGGCACAGGCGCGGACCAAGCGGCCAAACCGCACAACCAGCGCCTCCTCGGCGGCACGGTCGCCGGCTTTTGCCAGTTCAGCCAGTTCAGAATCGGAACGTTCCGTATAGAGTGCTGTCTGCTCTTTCATCATTTCACTCCACTAACTAATATATCAGTCTTTTCCAGAATGTCAAGTGTTTTTATGCAAAAAGTCAGAATATCGACGATTGAATCGGACGAAATTCATCAATTTTCACGGCGTCATTCCGGAGACAGTATTATTCGAGGCTTTGCTGTCCGAAAAACGGGATATGCAGATGGTCATAAGCTTTTTTCGTCACACAGCGGCCGCGGGGGGTACGGGTGAGAAAGCCTGTCTGGAGCAGATAGGGTTCGTAGACATCCTCCAGGGTCACAGCTTCTTCGTTGATCGTGGCTGCCAGCGTCTCCAGGCCAACAGGGCCGCCTCCGTAGTTTTCGATGATAGAGGTGAGCATCCGGCGATCCACGTTGTCCAAGCCCATATAATCCACTTCCAGCGCCTCCAGGGCGCGATCTGCCACCTGACGGGTAATTACTCCCCCTGCCATTACCTGGGCAAAATCGCGCACCCGGCGCAGCATGCGGTTGGCGATGCGCGGCGTCCCCCGGGAGCGCCGGGCAATTTCCATTGCCCCCTCATCCTCTATGGGAACATTTAGAATTCCTGCCGACCGGGTGACAATGCGGCAGAGCTCCTCCGGGGTATAGAGCTCCAGGCGAAGCGTGACACCGAAGCGGTCCCGCAGCGGCGCCGACAGAGCCCCTGCCCGGGTGGTGGCGCCGATCAGCGTGAAGCGCGGCAGATCCAAGCGAATGGAATTGGCAGAGGGACCTTTGCCGATGATAATGTCAATCGCGTAATCCTCCATGGCGGGATAAAGGATCTCCTCCACCGAGCGATTGAGCCGGTGAATCTCGTCCACAAAGAGGATATCATTTTCGTTCAGATTGGTGAGCAAGGCCGCCAGATCTCCTGGCTTTTCAATGGCGGGACCAGATGTAATGCGGATGTTGACGCCCATCTCATTGGCAATGATACCGGAGAGCGTCGTTTTTCCAAGGCCGGGAGGGCCATAGAGCAGCACATGGTCCAGAGGCTCCTGGCGCATCCTGGCCGCCTCAATAAACACCTGGAGATTTCCCTTGGCCTTCTCCTGCCCGATATATTCCTTTAAGGTCTTGGGCCGCAGAGAAAACTCGTTTTCATCCTCCAGGGTATGAGAGGTAGTGAGCAGCGCTTGATCTGCAGAAAATTCATCATGGGAAAAATCAATGCTCATAGAGACATCCTCACTTTATGCTGGCGGCCAGCCCTCGCAGAGCTGTGCGGATAATCTGCTCCAGGGTCAGGTTGTCCAGATCGATTCCGCGCAGAGCGGCATTGATCTCCTCTCGGGAGTACCCAAGCACCGCCAAAGCGGCGGCAGCCTCGCTGGCTTTGTTTTCCGGAATAATGGTGACACCGCTGCCCCCGTAGCTCTCCCCTGCGGCGGCTACCTGGCCTTTGGCCAGTTTATCTTTCAATTCCAGAATAACCCGTTGGGCAATTTTCTTCCCTACGCCCGGCGCGCAGGTCAGCGCGCGCTCATCCCCGGTGATGATACTCATAGCCAAATTGGCCGGGGTATTGGAAGACAGGATGGCCAGCCCAGCTTTTGGCCCCACCCCGGAGACCCCGATTAAAAGTCGGAACAAGTTCAGCTCCTCGGCCGTGGAAAAGCCATAGAGATCAAAGGCATCCTCTTTGGTGTTGAGGTATGTGTAAAGCTTTGCCTTTTCCCCGAGGTTGAGCAGAGAAAGGGTGTTGGTTGTGGTGCGGCAGGCATAACCCACGCCGCCGCAATCGATTACCGCTAAGTTGGCCTCTTTATGGGCCACGGTGCCGTTGAGATAATAAAACATGGTTCTAAACACCCCTGTTATCGAGTGGAATATTTGCTGGCATCAAAAACGCGCTCGGTGTTGAGCAGCGAGGTGGCCGACCGGCTGTGGCAGACCGCAATCGCCAGGGCGTCCGCAGCGTCGTCAGGCCGTGGAATTTGCTTCATATGGAGCAGCCGCTGCGTCATCAGCATCACTTGTTTCTTCTCAGCCTTACCAAACCCCACAACGGCCTGTTTGACCTGCATGGGGGTATACTCGTAGATGGGAACACCCAGCTTTTCCGCTGCCAGCAGAATGACACCTCGTCCATGCGCCACCGAGATTCCAGTGGTAATGTTTGTGTTGAAAAACAATTCCTCCACAGCCATCTCGTCGGGATGAAAGGTGTGGATCAACTCCTCCATGTCATCGAAAATTTGAAGAAGGCGATTGGACAGCGGGATACCAGGCGGTGTAGTGATGGTGCCATATTGAATCAGGGTATTTCCCTGCCGGCTGGCCTCGATCACGCCAAAGCCAATGGTGGCCACCCCTGGATCAATCCCCAAAATAACCATGAAACCCTCCCTGCGCGCATGCTAATGATAAAACTAAAATCAAATTTATTATAGCACATTCGTTCCATCATGGCAAAGGAAATTATCCCTCTTCTGAGCCGGGCATCTATCCTGCCGCAAAAGAGGGCCGCCCGATCGGACGGCCCTCTCAACTGCATTAACTCAAGCCATATTCACTTTTGACTTCTTCGCTGAGTTCCGTGCTGCCCACAATGGAGCGCCCCCGGTCCACCAGCTCCTGGGTAGAATAGCGGTGGTAAGAACACAGCCGGTAGCCATCGTCTTCAGCGGGGCGATAGCACAGCAGCAGTTCCTGATCCGGCACATAGCCCAAGCAGTTGACCGCGTAAGCAGACAACGCCCAGTCCTCCATAGAAATTAAGTTCAACACCATGTCATCCGACCACAGGGCCAGCATACCGTCTTGGGTAAAGGTCCACCTGACCTCGCGGGAGCTTGAAGCATTGAGATAGGCGCTGATCTCGGTCTTGGAGAGAAATGGGCCGTCTATACTCCAGCGATAGAGGTTTCCATCGCTGCACAGAAGCAGCAGTTGGGATCCGTCCGGTGTAAAAGAAAGGCTGACCGCCTGCCGGTTTTCTATTTCAATCTCACCCTTCAACGCGCCATTGGCATCCCAGATCCAAAGCGTTTCGTCTCCCACACCGGCGCACAGACTGCCGTCCGGTGTCCAGGCTGCCAGCTGATTCAGAGTGTAGTCCATCTCTGTCAGAGGCTGCGCCAGCTCGGTCAAAGTCCCTGTGGACAGATTGGCCATAACAGCCCGGCCGTCTTCACCCGCAATCAGTACCTGCTCCCCGCTGTGGTAGAGTTGACTCGGGACAACGCTGTCTTCCCAAAGCGGGTAGAATTCTGAAGTGTTGCGGCCTGGATCAAAGACTGCCAGCACGGCCCCTCCGCCCCAATCTCGAAGGGTATAAACAAGCTGGTCCTCCCACATACAGACGCCGCCGGCCTGACTGTATGTGGATTCATCCAATTCGACTGGCAGGTCAGCTCGCTCTACTGCGCCGGTGATCACATCCACCGTGAGCAGCGCTGCCGGATCAGGATAACTCTCCTCCTGCAGCAGGAACAGCCTCTGACCGTCATCGGAAAAGCCCAACATGTCATAAGTGACCAACTTTGCCGATTCACTGAGGTCGGCTGTGCTGGCAAGCCTGCGCTGTTCCAAATCATACAGGTAGAGCTGATCTGCCTCGTCCAGTAAAGCCAGATACTCCTCGGAGCGAGCGGCTTGACGGACTGACGAGAAAGATGCTTCTGCGTCAAAATCCTGCCAACTGTCATCCACCACACCATAACGATACATAAGTACTTGGGTGCTGTGGGCAGGAAGTACAAAAAACCGGCTGTAGCCGTCAGAACCATAGAGGCGCTCCGCCTGCCGCAGATTGTCTGTCAGATAGGGGCGGCCTCCCACCCGGTTTTCTTCAAAGTAGTAAACTGCAAGCGTACCGTCTTGAAGAATGTACAGCGCGGTGTCCTCCCGCATGGCCACATCCAAAATAGGTGCCGTCGTCTCGCAGCGTCCCAGGACTTTCCCGGTTGCGCAGTCCATGCGCTGGCAGACATTTGCCATCGTGCACAACACCTCTGTCCCGCTCGGGCATAGGTTGAGATGGGTTTCCACATTCACCTGGTAGTATGTCAGCTCTGAACTCCAGAGGACTTCTCCGGTAGCCCCGCTGATTCCCGTCACCACCGCAGGGCTCTCCACCAAATTGGTGTAGTCAAAATAACTGTAGCTTGCTACAACATACTCAGGGGTACCTGCTGCAATCACATCTCCATTGGCAGCAAAGCAGAAGTCACTCAGATAGTAAAAGCTTGGTGAAAGATAATAGCCGCTCCCCTGCTCAAGATCCAACAGGCATATATAATAGCGGGAGTCCGAATAGACCGGCAGCAACATTTTTGTGCCGTCCTGGGAAAAAACGGCTTCTTCACGTTCAGTTACATATGGTGCAGTGTCCCCTGCGGGGGTTGCGGGGACAGTAAACCGCTGCTCCACGCGCCCTGAGGTCACATCCAGCAAAAAGACACAGGTTTCTGTAGACGGCAGTTCCCCCAAATATCCAGCGACCACCAGATGAGACGCGTCAGGGGTAAGGCAGACGCTGTAGAGATATGCCATCTCATCGTAAGACCAAAGAAGTGCTCCGGTAGAACGGTCATAGCACAGAATGGACTCGTCATCCCATACAGCGAGGTGATGATCCCCTGCCAGCGTCATTCCCTGCACATCCATCTCTGGATCGATGGTGTGCGTGCGCTGGACTGTATCGGTGTCCCAGAGTGTAATCAAGTCCATATCGTCCAAGATACAGAGCAGATCTCCGTACTCATCCGCCTGAAAATCCACCGGCTCTCCATCTGGAGCGAAGGCGCCTGTGGCCACTGGGCTGTCACTGTCAGTGAGATAGGCGTTTACCGCCTGTCCCAGCGCATATTCCGCCTGGGTCACAACAGGGCGGTCGTTATTTTCGTCGGGAAGTGCCGCCAAAGCCAGCAGTATGGCGGTGATCCGATCCCCTCCCTCCAGTTGTTCCGCCGCAGCTGCGGCCAGATATCGCGATTCATTGCGCAGAGACTGGAGGTAGTTCTCCCGGATCAACATACCGGTGCGGACAAAGTATGCGCTCAATCCCAGTGAGACCACCAGCGCGGCGGTCAGGCCGGCGGTCAGACGGCGCAGCCGGTACTGCCGCTGGCGCTGCCGCAGCTCATCATAGGTGCAGCCCAGCAGGGCGGCTGCCAGTCTGGGAAGCTCTTCCCGTCTGGCCTGCCGGGCCGGCACCCGCCAGTCACAGGACAAGGGTTCAATGGCGGTATGTACCACCTGCTTTGTGATGGGATCCGTCGTCTCATCATAACGCAGGATCTCTGGAATCGTATCTGCGGGCTCGCCCTCTGCCAATACCGTGAGTACCTCCCGGCGGCTGTGGGTTTTTAAAAAGGTTTCAATTTCCCGTTCCACCCAGACCGATTCCCCGGTGCGGGGAGAACAGATCACAATCAGATAGTCGGAATTGGCCAGGGCCTCAGTGATATCGTCGTTTAAATCACTGGTAATGGGCAGCTCCTCTTTGTCTCGGAAAATGCGGTCAATCTTCTTTTTTCCGGTTTTCTTCTGAATGGATCTGGGAACAGCAAAGTGCTCCAACCGCCGCTGAATTTCTGCGGCAATTTGAGAGTCCACCTGGCTGTGCCGGTAAGAGATAAAAGCGTTGTAATGCGTACTCACATAAACCTCCTGCGGTGTTTACTGCCGGTGCCGGTTTTTCCAATCCCGGATCTGGTCCAATCTCGCTTTGAACCGAGGTTCCAATCCCTGGTCCGTCGGGTGATAATAGGTTCGGTCCGCCAGAGAATCGGGCAGGCACTGCATGGCAGTCAAGTGATCCTCCGCGTCATGGGCGTATTGATAGCCTTTTCCGTAGTCCAGTTCTTTCATAAGCCGAGTTGGGGCGTTGCGCAGTACCAGAGGCACCGGCTCTGCCATTTGGCTCAAAGCATCTCTCCGGGCTGCATTGTAGGCGGTGTAAAGGGCGTTGGACTTCGGGGCCAGTGAGAGGTAGACCACCGCCTGCGTCAAATGAACGGTACATTCCGGCATACCGATGAAATGACAGGCCTGATAGGCGGCTACAGCCATCTCCAGAGCCCTAGGATCGGCCAGGCCCACATCTTCGCTGGCAAAGCGGGTGATTCTCCGGGCTACATAGAGAGGATCCTCCCCCGCTTCCAACATCCTGGCCAGCCAATACACCGCCGCATCCGGATCGGAGTTGCGCATGGATTTGTGCAGAGCGGAAATGAGGTTGTATTTCTCTTCGCCTCCCTTGTCGTACAGCAGGGATTTCTTTGAGATGCACTGCTCCAGAATCTCCCGACTGACGGAGACTGTGTCTCCATCGGCGTCGCCATTTAACACCACCATCTCCAGGGTAGACAGCGCTGTTCGGGCGTCACCGTTGGCAAAGTTGGCGATCAGATCCAGCACATCCTCCGGCATAGAGATGTTCTGCGTTCCAAATCCCCTGGGATCCCGCAGTGCCCGTTCCAATAATGTCACCAGATCGTCTGTTGCCAGCGGCTGCAATACAAACACCTTGCAGCGGGAGAGCAGCGCGCTGTTCACTTCAAAGGAGGGGTTCTCCGTGGTGGCCCCAATTAGTATGATGCTCCCTTTCTCTACAAAGGGCAGAAAGGCGTCCTGCTGTGCTTTGTTAAAGCGGTGAATCTCATCCACAAAGACGATGGTTCTCTCGCCAAACCGCCTGTTTTCCTCCGCCTGCTGCATTACCGTTCGAATTTCCTTGATTCCGCTGGTGACGGCGGAGAAGTCGATGAATTCCGAGCGGGTGGAATTGGCGATGATCCTGGCCAGGGTGGTCTTTCCCACGCCCGGCGGCCCCCAAAAGATCATAGAAGAAATTTGGTCGTTCTCAATGAGGCGGCGCAGCACCTTCCCCTCTCCCAGCAAATGGGTTTGACCTACAAACTCCTCCAAATTCTGGGGGCGCAGGCGAGCGGCCAGAGGTTGGGGAACGGCACTGCCGAAGATAGTCTGCTGTTCCATCATGTTCCGCACCTTACTTCGCTTTCCAAAAGCATCTGATTCATAATTACTATATTACAGAATGTCCGCTGAATCAACTGTAAATCAGCCGATTTAGCGGACAGAGGGTATTTGTCAGATACCGCGCCGCACTGGCGTCGTCACTGGGGAGCCGCATTTTGAAGATCTGCAAAAAAAGAAGGCGCTTGAAGCGTCAAGCACCTTCTTTTCTCTCCTGTAATTATGCTTTTGGATGGGCTTTGTTATATACGTCTTTCAGTTTTTGATTGACCAGCTGCGCATAAATCTGGGTCGACGAGATATCTGAATGGCCCAACATTTCTTGGATTGAGCGCAGATCGGCGCCATTGGCCAACAGATGGGCGGCAAAGGAGTGGCGCAGCGTGTGGGGCGTGATATCGGTTTTGATACCGGCCTTCTCTTGATAGCCCTTGATGATCTTCCAGAACCCCTGACGGCTCATGCGTTCGCCATTCATATTGACGAACAGGGCGTGTTCTCCCTCTACGGCGAGCTGGGGACGCACATTGCGGACATAGTCGGAAATGGCTTTGACCGCACCGGGATAGAGCGGAATGGTGCGTTCCTTGTTTTTGGAGAAACAGCGTATAAAGCCGGCGGCCAGGTTGACGTGCTCCACATCCAGCGAAATCAGCTCACTGACCCGGATTCCGGTGGCGTAGAGCAATTCCAGCATGGCGTGGTCCCGATAACCTTTTTGGTCTACGCACTGGGGCTGGGCCAGCAGCAGCTCTACTTCCTGGTTTGTGAGAATCTGAGGCAGCTTGCGTTCCACTTTGATGGACTTGGCCCCCTGCGCAGGGTTGTCTTTCCTGAGCCCTGCAGACACCATCCAGTTGTAAAAGCATTTCAGCGACGCCAGAGACCGGGTGACTGTGGCGGCAGATTTTCCCTTTCCGGTCAACCAGCTGTCATAGCCCTCGATCACATCTGTGTCCGCTTCGGCCAGCGAAAGTCCCTCTCCCTGCAGATAACGGTGGAACTGGGTCAGATCCCGCACATAGGAACTGACCGTGTTGGCGGAAGACTTCTTTTCAGTTGTGAGATAGGATTTAAACTCCTCAATCAGATCCATAAGGGGATCCTCCTTCTCACTGAGTGAAAGACTGGATATGGGCAACAAAGCTTGGCAGCAGCCACAGCTCTGCAATACAGCATAGGACAATCAACCCTGCCCCTGCCAGTAAAACGGCCAGGGGGAACACGGGGTGGGAAAATATACCTGACTCGTCGGGGGAATGGCGGTAAAGCTCACTGCTGCCCCGGAGCATACCGGAGACAGTTTCCAGCAGCAGAGGGGCGCAGGTCAGCAACGCAGTGAAGAAAAAATGAAGAAATACGCTCAGCCGGCTGCCTTGGGCAAACAGGGCTGAAAAGCTGAACCCCAATAATACTCCCCGCAGGAAAAGAAGCGGATAGAGCAAAAAAAGGCCCAGCGCAGACATGGCCAGCAGAGCTGCGAGCAGCAGCCAGCGAAAGTAGGACCAAAATACCCCCCAAAACTGGAGCCAATTCACTCCGCCGCTGGGCATAATCTGCACAGCAGAAGGGTCTAAAAACTGCCCCAACCGGCCCGAGAGCAAAAAACCCGCCAGAAGTCCCAGGGTAAAAATCACAACGCCAACCATCAAAAAAAGGGTTGGGGTTGGACGGGACAATTCTCTTACTCTCAGCCGTCTGCGCGCCATAGAATCACCTCTATAGGGCACTTTATGCGCGCGGGAAGAGGAATATGTTTAGCTGTTTCACCATTTGGTGACCGCATCGATTATCTGTTTGGATTTCCAAACGCACGTCATAATACAACACAATTCTGTTTTGAGACATGATGTATCATATTCTTTTTTTGTGACTTTCGCAAGGGTTTCCGGCAAAATAAATATTTTTTGTCTATTATGCCAAAATATTATGTAAATGCATTCGACTTTGTGTTATGTAAACTCTTGAACTCGCTTTAATGGTTTCGCAACATTTTGGGGTATGCGGTGCTGGTGTAAGCAAAATATGGGGGCGAGCCCTCAATCAGAGCGCTCGCCCCCATTCATATCGTTGAAAAGGCCATTTTTTCAGTTTTGTGCAATTTACTCAGCAAGGCCGGCTCGAATGGCCCGAATCGCAATTGCGCATTCCAGTCGTTTGCGCTCCAGCTCACAGCCGACGCGGCTGGGTTGCGTTATGTCTCCGTTGACATTGTAGTTGGCCGCGGAACAGCCGCCGGAGCAATAAAATTTAGCCCAGCAGTCAGAGCACTCTTTTCTCGTGTAGATATTCATGCCCGCAAACTTGGAGGACAACTCCATGTCAAAACTGTCGTCGTAGACATTCCCCAATTTAAACGCTTCATTGCCCACAAATTGGTGACAGGGGTAGATATCCCCTTCCGGCGTGATGCAGACATATTCGCAGCCGGCCCCGCATCCCCGCATCCGCTTGATGACACAGGGGCCCTGCGCCAAATCCACGTTGAAGTGGAAAAAATTGACCTCAGGGTGCTTCAACAGGTAGTGCGCCAGCCGGTCATACTCCGCGCACACACCAGGGACATCCTCCTCCCGGATTGCAAAGGGATCATCCGGTTTACCCACCGCAGGCTCCACTGAAACGCTCTCAAAGCCAAGAGACGCGATATGCATCACGTCAGAGGCGAAGTCCAGATTATCCCGGGTAAAGGTACCCCGGAGATAGTAATCCTTATCCCCTCTCCCCTCCACCAGCTTTTGAAATTTGGGAACAATCAGATCATAGCTTCCGGTTCCTTTGGCGGTGGGGCGGTGGGCATCGTTCACTTCCGGGCGGCCGTCCAGCGAGAGCACGCAGTTGGACATCTCTTCGTTGATATAATCGATATTCTCTTGGTTCAGCAGCACACCGTTGGTGGTCATGGTGAAGCGGAACGCCTTCCCCTTCTCTTCTTCGATAGACCGGGCGTACTTAACCGTTTCTTTGACGGTCTCCATGGCCATCAGCGGCTCTCCACCGAAGAAGTCCACTTCGATATTGTGCCGGATGCCGGAGCGCTTGACGACAAAATCGATGGCCTTTTTTGCCGTCTCCACGCTCATGGTTTTGCGGCCCAAACCGAAGTCTCCGGTGGAGGCAAAACAGTATTTGCAGCGCAGATTGCAGTCGTGAGACACATTCAGACACAGGGCTTTGACCGGCGCATTCTGAATCACAGCCATAGCCGGATTGACATAGTCGTCGCTCTCAAAGAGCAGCCCCTGATTCTGAAGCTCCAGCAATTCAGCCCAGCACTCATCCAATTCTTCGGCAGAATACTGGGACAGCTTGTCCTTCAACGCCTGGGGACAGGCGGTCCCCAGAGGGCCCTCCACCTCCCGAAGCAGATCATACATCATCTTGTCCAGCACATGGACGGCGCCGCTGTTAACGTCCACCGCAATATAACAGCCCAGCGCCTCAAAGGTATGTACCAAATCAGCACCTCCTAAAAGACAGCAGAAAGGGCGGGCGCAGGCCCACCCTTTCAAAAAATATGATGGATTACTTATTGTGCTCGCACTTCTGGTTGGCGACCGTGCAAGAAGTCTTGCAAGCAGACTGGCAGGAAGTCTGGCACTCACCGCATCCGCCGTGGGCGGCGCTGTTCTTCAGAGTGGCGCCATTCAGCGTTTTGATATGCTTCAAAGCAATCTCCTCCTTGTCTATTCTTTTTGTCATTATAGCATATCACTCTGCCTATTTCAATTGTTTTTCTATTTTTTCCTCAGCGCGGAGAGAACCCCGGCTGCCGCGCCCCCCAGCAGCGCGGCCAAAGTCCGCAGCGCCGCAGCGCCCAGGGGCATAACGCCATAGACAATGCAGCCGCTCAGAAGCGTCACAACCGCGATCTCCGCCGCAATGCAAATCCCCCATACCAGCGGCATGCCTTCCAATTTACGGGCAGCAAATAATCCCCCTGCCAGCGCAGCCAGAAACAGCGCCGCCATCACAAACATACCCAGTTGTTCCGTCCCCAGAACACCCCGAACCACCATGGACGCCGCCAGCAGGCCGACCGCCAGCAGCACCAGCAGGCCAACGGCCAGCCCCATCAGCAGCACAGCCGCCAGAACCCCTGGTTTTGGAGCGCTCTTTTTTCTCTGCTCTGACATAAAACAAACACCCTCCCCACAGACTTTTTCACTCAAGCCTATGTGAAGAGGGTGTTGAATATACGAAAAACTTATTTCTTGGTCTCGTCGACCTGGGCTCCCTTGTTGGCGACAGCCCACTTCATCATCTCCAGCCGGACGCGGTCAGCGCCGGTCTCGATGACGATGCTGTTCTCCTTGACATGGCAAATGGTCCCGACAATACCGCCGATGGTGGTGATTTCGTCGCCGACAGCCAAGGAGTCGCGCAGATTCTGTGCCTCTTTCTTCTTCTTGTTCTCAGGCCGAATCAGCAAGAAGTAGAAGATGGCAATCAGAATGACGACCATGATAATAGTTGAAATCCACTCCAAAATAATTACCTCCAATTTACATTGCAAGCGCAAGACATGATATGTGCTATTGTACCTGCTTTCCGCCCATTTGGCAAGTCTTTTTTCTCAAAGGCGGCATTCCAGCTGTTTTGAGTACTGAGCCCGGAACGCGGAAAAACTGCCCTGATCCAAGGCATCCCGGATCCGCCGCATGAGCTCGTTGTAAAACCACAGATTATGCGTCACCAACAGCCGCATGGCCAGCATTTCCTCCGCCTTGACCAGATGACGAAGATATGCTCTGGAATAGGAGCGGCAGGTCGGGCATTGGCATTGCGGGTCAATGGGCAGGGGATCTGTCTTGTATTTTTCGTTTTTAATATTAAGCGTGCCGTTCCAGGTGAACAGCTTGCCGTGACGGGCGTTGCGCGCGGGCATGACGCAATCAAAAAAATCAATCCCGCGGGCCACACCCTCTATGATATTGCTGGGGGTGCCGACCCCCATCAGATACCGCGGTTTATCCACCGGCATGTGGGGTTCCACCGCCTCTATGATTTCATACATCGTTTGGGTGGGCTCCCCTACCGCCAAACCGCCAATGGCATATCCGTCACAGTCCAACTGGGCGATCTGTTTCATATGCTTTACCCGCAGCTCCGGAAACGTACAGCCTTGATTGATTCCAAACAGCATCTGCTGCGGATTGACGCAATCCGGCGCAGCGTTGAGCCGTTTATGCTCGGCAATGCAGCGTTCCAGCCAGCGGTAGGTGCGCGCGCAGGACTGCTCTGCATAAGATAAGGTAGCGGGGTTTTCCACGCACTCATCGAAGGCCATGGCGATATCGCTGCCCAGATTGGATTGGATCTGCATAGACTCCTCAGGCCCCATAAAAATCCGCCGGCCGTCCACATGGGAGGCAAATGTGACCCCTTCCTCCCGGATATTGCGCAGCTTGGCCAGGGAAAAGACCTGAAAGCCTCCGCTGTCGGTGAGAATAGGGCCGTGCCAATCCATGAATTTGTGCAGCCCTCCCATCTGTTTGATCACGCCGTCCCCAGGGCGGACATGGAGGTGATAGGTGTTGGACAGCTCAATCTGACAGCCGATCTGCTCCAGATCGTGGGCAGAGAGACCGCCCTTGATGGCCGCCTGGGTGCCCACATTCATAAATACAGGAGTCTGCGCGGTGCCATGAGCACAGCTGAATTCGCCCCGTCGGGCCTTTCCCTCTGTTTTTAGTAGACGAAACATATCATTCTCCATTCAAAATCAATAGATCAGCATTGCGTCCCCAAAGGAGAAGAAGCGGTAGCGCTCCCGTACAGCCTCTTGGTAGGCGCTTAAAATGTGCTCTCTGCCGGCCAGGGCCGACACCAGCATAATGAGCGTGGACTCGGGCAAGTGAAAATTGGTGATCAGGGCGTCCATCACTTTGAAGCGGTATCCAGGGTAAATAAAGATGTCGGTCCAGCCTCCGGTTGCGGGAACAACGCCATCCTCTCCCGCCCAGCTCTCCAGCGTACGGCAAGAGGTCGTTCCAACGCAAATTACCCTTCCCCCATGCCGCTTGGTCTCATTGATGATATCCGCCGTCTCTTGAGGAATGACACAGTACTCTGAGTGCATTTCGTGATCGGTAATTTCCTCCTCTTTGACCGGCCGGAATGTGCCCAGTCCCACATGCAGGGTGACATAGCACAATTTGACTCCCATCTCCTCGATCTGCTCGAGCAGCTCCGGCGTGAAATGCAGCCCCGCTGTAGGCGCCGCCGCAGAACCCACCACCTTGGAATAGACCGTCTGATAGCGCTCCTGATCCTGGAGTTCCGCCTTGATATACGGCGGCAGCGGCATTCTGCCCAACTCCTCCAGCACCTCCAGGAAAATACCCTGATATTCAAAGTGCACAAGCCGGTTGCCTCCCGGCAGCACGCTCTGAATTTCGGCCTGCAGCTGACCGTCACCGAACGACACCCGGGCTCCCTCCCGGAGCTTCTTGCCGGGCCGGACCAGGCATTCCCATACATCACCGCCTCGATCCACCAGCAAAAGGAGCTCCACTGCCCCGCCGGTAGGGCGGTGACCGATCAGTCTGGCCGGCAGCACCCGGGAATTGTTCAAAACCAGACAGTCCCCCGGGCGCAGAAATTGGGGCAGCTCATAAAAATGATGATGTTCTGTCCTGCCGGTGTGTTTGTCCAGCGTCAGCAAACGAGAGGCATCCCGCTGGTCCAGCGGAGTTTGAGCGATGAGCTCTTGGGGCAAATCATAGTAAAAATCGCTTGTCTTCATGAAAGATCATTCCATCCTTTTCAGCAGGTACAGCAAAAGCGGTCTGATTTCTTGCAGAAAGTCCAGTTGCCGCTTGACGCATTCTACTACTTATGGTAGAGTAATAAAAGAAAGTGATAGAGGCGCGGAACACATCAGTAGCGCGGCAGAGGATACCGGACATCCCAAGAAGCCGCAGGAAAGGGTTTTCCGCCGAAGGGGTCTTTTGCCGGCAGAAAGGCCGCCTGGGCACAGGGGCGAACAGCCCTGTGACTGTCATCAGAATACTGATGTTGAGCTGTCGCTGTTTTTGGTATATTGGCCGGTTGCACGTCACCCGGACATTATAGTACAAAGCCAGCCGGTTTTTCAACCCGCTGGCAGTTTTTTTTAGGAGGTATCGTGTCATGAAACAGTACAAAGTCGGCGTTGTCGGCTGCACCGGCATGGTTGGTCAGCGCTTCGTCACCTTGATGGAAAACCACCCGTGGTTCCAGCTCACAGTGGTCGCTGCCAGCGCCAGAAGCGCAGGCAAGACCTACGAGGAGGCGGTCAGCTCCCGTTGGGCTATGGACACCCCCATCCCGGAAGAGGCCAAAAAACTGGTGGTTATGGATGCCACCGCGGATATTGACAAGATTGCCTCCAGCGTGGACTTTGTCTTCTGCGCGGTGGATATGAAGAAGGATGAAATCCGCGCCCTGGAGGAGGAGTATGCCAGACACGAGTGCCCGGTGGTCTCCAATAACTCCGCCCACCGCTTTACCCCCGATGTGCCCATGGTGGTTCCGGAGATCAATCCGGAACACCTGGAGATTATCCCGGCCCAGCGCAAGCGTCTGGGAACCAAGCGCGGCTTTATTGCCGTCAAGTCCAACTGCTCCCTCCAGTCCTATGTGCCCGCCATCCATCCTCTGCGCCAGAAGTACGGCATGGACAAAGTGCTGGTGTGCACATATCAGGCCATCTCCGGCGCCGGAAAAACCTTTGAGACCTGGCCTGAGATGATCGACAACGTGATCCCCTACATCGGCGGAGAAGAGGAAAAAAGCGAGCAGGAGCCCATGAAGCTTTGGGGCAAAGTGGATGGCGACCACATTGCGAATACGGACACCCCCTCTATCACCGCCCAGTGCCTGCGCGTGCCTGTCTCGAATGGTCATATGGCTGCGGTGTTTATGTCCTTCCCCGAGGGCAGCAAGCCCTCTGTGGAGGAAATCCGCACCATCTGGGCAAACTACCAGGGCCGCGCTCAGGAACTCGCACTCCCCTCCGCTCCCAAGCAGTTCCTCCACTACTTCGAGGAGGACAACCGGCCCCAGACCAAGCAGGACCGGATGTTGGAAGGCGGTATGGCCGTTTCCATCGGCCGGCTGCGAGCGGATACTCAGTATGACTACAAATTTGTCTGCCTCTCTCACAACACGCTGCGTGGCGCCGCCGGCGGCGCTGTCCTGCTGGCTGAATTGTTGTGCGCCGAGGGCTATATGGAAAGGAATTGATTGCCATGCGTGAACCCGTCTTTACCGGCGCCTGTGTCGCCATTGTCACCCCTTTTTCCGACAACAACAAAGTGGACTTTGACCAGTTCGGCAAGCTGATCGAGATGCAGATCGCTGCCGGCACTGACGCCATCTGTGTCTGCGGCACAACCGGCGAATCTGCCACCCAGTCTCTGGAAGAACATATGGAAACGGTGGAGTACTGCATCAAGAAGGTGGCCGGTCGGGTCAAGGTTGTGGCCGGTGCCGGAAGCAATGACACTGCCGCCGCCCTGATGCTGGCCCAGCACGCTGAGGCCGCCGGGGCAGACGCTCTGCTGATGGTCACCCCCTATTATAACAAGGCAACCCAGCTGGGACTGATCCGGCACTACGAGTTTGTGGCCGACCGGGTGCACACCCCCATTATCCTCTATAACGTCCCCTCCCGTACCGGCTGTTCCTTCACCGCCGCCACCTACGAGCAGCTCTCCAAGCACCCCAACATCTGCGGGGTCAAGGAGGCCAGCGGCAACTTCGCCCTCATCACCGAGACCAGAAAGCGCTGCGGCGATGACTTCTATATCTGGTCCGGCAACGACGATCAGGTGGTGCCCATGATGAGCCTGGGCGCAAAGGGCGTGATCTCCGTGGTGAGCAATATTCTTCCCGAAGTCATGGTCCAAATGAGCCACCTCTGCCTGGACGGCAAGTTTGAGGAAGCTGCCAAAATCCAGATTGAGACCATTGATCTGTGCAACGCTCTGTTTATGGAAGTCAATCCCATTCCCGTCAAGGCTGCGATGGAGATGATGGGGCTGTGCAGCGGCAATCTGCGGCTGCCCCTGTGTGAGATGACCCCCGAGCATCATGTGGCGCTGCGGGAAGTGCTCACCGCCCACGGGATTTCCCTGAAAAACTGAGGCAGCTGCCATGGCACAAAAGATTATCATTTCAGGCTGCAACGGCCATATGGGCCGGGTGGTGGAAAACATCTGCGCTGGGGATCCTGAGGTCACAGTGGTGGCCGGTTTTGACATAACCCAGGATAGCCGGGATTATCCCATCTATGTCTCCCCTGCAAATTTTACCGGGGAGGCAGATGCAGTTATTGATTTTTCCAGCCCTGCCGCACTGGACGGACTTTTGTCCTTTGCCACCGAGCGCAAAATCCCGCTGGTTCTGGCCACCACAGGCTACTCCGACGAGCAGATTGCCCAAATTGAGCGCGCCAGTCAGTCGGTGCCCATCTTCCGCAGCGCAAACATGTCTTTGGGCATCAACGTGCTGTTGGAATTGGTAAAAAAGGCGGCCGCCGTTTTGGGGGACAGTTACGATATCGAAATTGTGGAAAAGCACCACAACCGCAAGGTAGACGCCCCCAGCGGCACAGCTCTGATGATCGCCGATGCCGCCGCAAGCGCATTAAACTTCCAGCCGGAATATATTTATGAGCGCCACAGCGTCCGCCAGAGCCGTGAAAAGAAAGAGATCGGTATCAGTGCAATGCGGGGCGGTACCATTGTTGGCGTCCACGAGATTATGTTTGCCGGCCGGGACGAGATCATTGAAATCAAGCACACCGCCATGAGCCGGGAAATCTTCGCAAACGGCGCCGTCAAGGCAGCCAAGTTCCTGGCCGGGGTCACCAAGCCGGGGATCTACGATATGTCAATGTTGGTGGAAGAGCGGTAAAGGAGAGGGTCTGGTCATGGAACAAAAGATTACAAAAATTTCTTATGCCAATGAGATTACCCTCATTACCCTCTCTACGCTGCCCGGCGGTAAAACCGTCTCTCAGATCTTGACCGCCTTTGCGGCGCAGGGTATCAATGTGGATATGATCTCCCAGACGGCTCCTCAGGGCGGCTCGGTCCGGTTGAGCTTTACTGTTTCCGACCGGGATCTGGGTGTGGTGTTGACCCTTTTGGGACAGCTCAGCGGCAAGGAGAACCATCTTTCTCCGGAGATTTTGCCCGGCAACAGCAAAATTGCCTTCTATGACGCCGGCATGGTCAACACCCCGGGGGTGGCGGCCAAGGTGTTCTCCCTGCTCTCGGAAGCCAGCATCCAGATTATGCTGGTGACGACTTCGGATGTGGATATTTCCATTTTGGTCAGTGCCCATGACCTGGGCGAGGCCTTGGCGGTCATGCGAAAGGGATTTGGCGTGGAACCCGAGGAAGTGCACTTCTGAAAACCCGCCATACTCAATTCCTGGTAAAGCAAGGACCTGTGATGTTTATACATCACAGGTCCTTTTATTGAGTAGGGAAACCACCGGCTCAGCCGGTGGAGGTGCCCCGTAGAAAAGCTTTAGCTTCAAGCATCGAGCGAAGCGAGCCGCTAACAGCAAATTATCAGTGAAGGAAAGCTTTCGTTAGAACAGCGTCTGCCCGTTTACGGGCTGTGGGGCAAGTGATGCGAGTGAAATAAAATTCAGTGCGTCTTGAGACGCATGCCGGTAATAGGCCCTTATAGGGCCTACTCAAGCCTCCGGCTTAGCCGGTGGTTATGACTATCATGCCTTATATCAAAATGCGCTGCCGATATCCATATTGGCAAAACCATTTTGAGCCAAACTTCCCCGCACTCCCGCCTGATACTCATAGAACCCCTGGCATCCGATCATAGCGGCGTTATCGCCGCAGAGACTGAGCTGCGGCAGATAGAGACGATATTCTCGCTTTTCGCACAGTGTGGTCAGATCCCGCCGGATCCGCGTGTTTGCAGCCACTCCGCCGGCGGCCACAATCTTGCCGTATCCCAGCTCCCGAGCTGCTTGATCGATCCGGGGCACCAGGGTGTCGCTGATCGCCGCGGCAAAGGAGGCCGCAAAAGACGGCAGGTCCAGCGCCTCTCCTTTTTGGTTTGCGTTGTGTATCAAGTTCAGCGCAGCTGTCTTCAGGCCGGAAAAGGACATATCCAGCGGAGCGTCGGTGACATGGCTGCGGGGCAGCTCATACTTGCTGTCATCTCCGCCCTGGGCCAGTCTGTCCATGGGAGCTCCCCCGGGATAGCCGATGCCCAGCACTCTGGCCACCTTGTCAAAGCACTCCCCCGCCGCGTCATCCCGGCTGGCCCCCATCAAATGCATATCCGTGTAATCCCGCACATCTACGATGAGGGTATTGCCGCCGGACACACACAGCGCGGCAAAGGGCGGCTCCAATTCCGGATAGGTGATGTAATTGGCCGCAATATGTCCCCGGATATGATGCACCGGAATAAACGGAACATCCAGAGCACAGGCCGCAGCCTTGGCAAAATTAACCCCCACCAGCACCGCACCGATCAGCCCCGGGGCACATGTAGCGGCCACAGCATCCAGGTCGGAGCGCCGTACCCCGGCCTCTCGAATCGCCCGGTCAGCCAACAGGCTCACCGCCTCCAGATGCTTGCGGGAGGCAATCTCGGGGACAACACCGCCGTAGATCTTATGCATCTCAATCTGGGAGATGATGGCGTCAGACAACACTTCTCTGCCGTCCCGCACCACCGCCACCGCAGTCTCATCACAGGAGGACTCCACTGCGAGAATGATCATGCTTCCACCTTCTTAAATGTCCGGGTCATCAGAATGGCATCCTCTTTGGGCGCTTCATAATAGTTTTTCCGTTCTCCTACCCGCTCGAAACCGTGCTTCTGATAGAGCGCAATCGCAGCGGAATTGGAGGCCCGTACCTCCAGGGTCAGGAAGGCCAATTGATGCGCCTGGGCAAAACGCACAAAAACATCCAGCAGCGCCGAGGCAATGCCCTGTTTGCGGTATTCCTCCCGGACAGCGATATTATTGATATAACCCTCGTCCAACACCACAGTAAGCCCTGCATACCCCAGGATGGTACCGTCCTCCGCCTGGGCAGCGATAAAGGAGGCTGAAAGGTTATCCAGCTCCTCCTCCAGCATCCGCCTGCTCCAGGGGTGGGAAAAACACTCCTGTTCAATATCGGCAATCTGTCCCACGTTATCCCGGGACATAGGGACCAGCTTATAGCGCACCGGCGCACCGGCCGGAATACTTCCGGTGACACGGGTCCATTCACTCATACTCATTTCTCCTTTGCAGCACCATATTTAATGGGCATCCGCCCAGCTTTTGCCCACATGGGCCTCAGCCACAAGGGGAACCGTCAGCTCTGCCACATGTTCCATCTCTTCTTCCAGAATCTCTGCGATGCGGTCTCCTTCCGCCGCCGGGCACTCCACGATCAGTTCATCGTGCACCTGGAGGATCAGCTTCCCCGCCAACCCCTCCTCCTTCAGTCGGCGCCAGACGGCCAGCATAGCCTGCTTGATAATATCGGCCGCAGTGCCCTGGATCGGCATATTCAACGCGACCCGCTCCCCAAAGGAGCGCAGATTGTAGTTAGAAGATTTCAGCTCGGGCAGCCAACGGCGGCGTCCCATCAGCGTGGATACATATCCATCCCGCTTGGCCTGTTCCACAACCTCTTTCTGATAGCGGCGCACGCCGGAGTACTTTGCAAAGTAACGGGTCATATACTCCTTTGCCTCCTGGAGAGAGACCCCAATATCCCCGGCCAGGGAAAATTCCGAAATGCCGTAGACAATGCCGAAGTTTACCGCTTTCGCTGCCGAACGCATCTGTTTGGTAACCTGTTCCAGCGGCACACCGAACACCTGGGAGGCCGTGATGGCATGAATATCCGCCCCGGTGCGGAATCCCTGCTGCATGGCTTCATCACCGGCAATGTGGGCAAGCAGCCGCAGCTCAATCTGGGAATAGTCCGCATCCACCAGCACCCTGCCCTCCTGGGCCAAAAACATCTTGCGCATTTCCGCCCCCAGCGGAGTGCGCACCGGAATATTTTGCAGGTTGGGCTCAGTGGAGGACAGCCGTCCTGTCGCGGTGACAGTATTCTGGAAAAAGGTATGGATACGCCCATCCGGGGCAATCTCCTTTTCCAGGCCATCCACATAGGTGCTTTTCAGCTTCGTGTACTTTCGATACTCTAAAATCTGATCCACGATTGGATGATAGGGCCGCAGCTTTTCCAACACATCGGCGTTGGTGGAGTACCCCCGCTTTGTCTTTTTCAGTGCGGGCAGCTGAAGCCGCTCATAGAGCACTTCCCCCAACTGTTTTGTGGAATTGATGTTGAATTCTCCGCCGGCCAGCTCGTAAATCGCCGCCTGGGTTTCATCAATTTTCTCGCTGAGCATAACCCCGAACGATTGCAGCGCCTGGCGGTCAATATAGACACCGGACAGTTCCATCTCTGCCAACACCCGGCACAGGGGCAATTCCAGCTCATAGAGCAGTTTATCCATCCCTAAATCGTGGATTTTGGGGGATAATTCCTTCCAAAGGGCGGCAATCAGGCTGGTATGAGAGCTCCAGGCGGCTATTGCGGCCGCTTGGTCTGCCAGCGGGGCAAAGGCGTCCTCTTCACTATACAGCTTGGGATCGGCAAACTCCCGGTTAAAATAGGTCATCCCCAGTTTGGTCAGATCATAACTGCCGTCCGTAGGCGAGAGCAGATAGGCGGCAATGGCTGTATCAAAGATAAAACCTTCCGCTGGATAGCCGGCGCTGAGCAAGCTGTGGGTGAGCTCTTTGACCCGGTGTGCAACCAGTTTCAGTTTGCCGCCGAACACATCCCGCAGCACATCCCCAAACTCCCCCTCATAGCTGTTTTCCAACAGCAGGGCCAGTGTATCCTCCGTCCGAAGCGCCACACCATCCAAGCCGGGCAGCACCAGCACCGCCACGCCCGGCGCTGCCTGAAGCCCAGCGAACAGTTCGCCCCAACGCGCTGTGGTGACCACTTGTTCCGGCTGTGCGGCATCCTGATACTCTGCGGCGGAGTGCTCCTCCGGAGAGAGACGATACCGCTCAATCAGCTTGGTGAATTCAAGCTTGAGAAACAGGGTGTACAGCGCTTTGCGATTGGGCTCCCGGCGCAGGGTGTCCTGGGGGGTGAACTCGATGGGCGCATCACAGCGGATGGTCGCCAGATCATAGGACATCTTTGCCATCTCCCGGCCCTGATCCAGCTTGGTGCGCAGCGCCCCTTTGAGGTCGGCCGAGTCAAAATTCTCATAGAGAGTTTGGATGCTGCCGTAAGTCTGGATCAGGTTCATGGCGGTCTTCTCGCCGACTCCCTTGACCCCGGGGATGTTATCCGAAGTGTCCCCCATCAGCCCCTTGAGGTCGATCATATGGATAGGGTCGAAACCGTACTGTTCCCGAAACGCCTCAGGAGTCATATCCTTCCAGCTGGTCTGGCCCATCCGGGAGGTCACCAGCTTCACGGTGGTGTGGTCGGTGATGAGCTGGAGGGAGTCCTTGTCCCCTGTGGCGATGTCGCAGTCCCAGCCTTCCCTCTCGCAGCGGCGCGAAATGGTCCCCAGCAGATCATCGGCCTCCCAGCCGTCCAGCTCATAGTACGGGATGTTCATGGCCTCCAACACCTGCCGCAGCACCGGCATCTGCATGGCCAGCTCCTCCGGCATGGGCTTTCGGGTGCCCTTGTAGGCCTCATAGGCCTGGTGCCGGAAGGTGGGGGCCTTTTTGTCGAAGGTGACGCACAGGGCTTCGGGGTCGGTCTCGTCCAGGAGCTTTTGCAGGATATTCAAAAAGCCATAGATCGCGTTTGTATACAGCCCATCACGAGTGGTCAGGGGCCGCACACCGTAAAAGGCGCGGTTTACAATAGAGTTTCCATCCAGGGCCAGCAGCAGCATAGTCATTCCGCCTTTCCATAGTTACCAACTAGAATAGCATATTTTACTGTAAAATACCACACCTATCTAGCCGGTTTTCATACATCTGTGCACCGGGAGAACGCAGATGAAGCAGCCGATTATCGCTCATCCAGCGAAGAAGAAGCGTCGCCTTGACATATATCAAATCGGTCAAGGTAAGAGACGCTGTTTGGCAAATCTACAGCGCAGGGAAATAAATATTTCCCTGCGCTGTGTCAATGCAATCACTGCGCTTCGTTTGCTTTACTCTTTCCCGTGCAGCCGGGCGGCGGTCAGGGTATTCTCCATCAACATCGCCCGGGTCATGGGACCTACGCCGCCGGGCACCGGGGTGATGTAGGAGGCCACCTCGGACACAGCGGCAAAATCCACGTCGCCGCACAGCTTTCCAGCCTCGTTGCGGTTCATGGCCACGTCGATGACCACCGCTCCCGGCTTCACCATGTCTGCGGTAATCAACCCTACCTTCCCCACCGCAGATACCAGAATATCCGCCTGACGGGTGACAGCGGCCAGATCTGGCGTGCGGGAGTGGCAGATAGTGACAGTGGCATGCCTGTGGAGCAGCAGCATAGCCTGGGGTTTGCCCACAATATTGGAACGACCCACTACGACACAGTGCTTTCCGGCGGGATCAATGCCATACGCGTCCAGCATCCGCATAACGCCGGCAGGCGTACAGGGCAGAAAATCATAATTGCCAATCATGATCTTGCCCACATTGACCGGATGGAAGGCGTCCACGTCCTTGCCCGGATCAATATGCAGCAGCACTTCCTGCTCGTCGTAATCGTAGCCCTCCGGCAGCGGGAGCTGACAGAGGATACCGTCGATTTCCGGCCGCTGGTTCAAGGCGTCCACCAGCTCCAACAGGGCCTTCTGGCCTGCGTTGGCAGGCAGGTCAAACTCTTCGCTGTAAAAGCCGCATTCCTCGCAATCCCGGCGCTTACCGCCCACATAGACTTTGGAGGCAGGATTATCGCCCACCAGAATCACCGCCAGGCCAGGCCGGGATCGAAACGATTTGCTCTGCTCTGCCACCTGGGATTTGCACTTGGCCGCCAACGCCTTGCCGTCAATCAGAACTGCCGCCATGTTGTTCTCCCTCCATTTCTACATTTCCCTGGGGTTCTTCTGCCGGATTGGAGCTCTCCTGTTCTGCCGTTTCATCTGCATCTGCGTCAGCACACTCAGGAACCGATGCCTCCGCCTGGGCTTCCGCCGCTTGGGCTGCGACCTGATTGACATACAGCCGCGCCGGGTCCGGCTTCAATTTAACGACCAAAACCAGCAGCAGCGCGCCGGCAATGATAAAGCACAGCCCTGCCACCAGCTGGGATACCCGTATGCCCGTATTGAACAGATAGAGGCTGTCCGTGCGCAGGCCCTCGATCCACATCCGGCCCAGCCCGTACCAGGAGAGATAAAACAGGAATACTTCACCGTCAAATTTTCTGTGCTTGCGCAGTACAAAGTGGGCGAAGGCAAAGCCGATCACATTCCAGAGGGATTCATAGAGGAAGGTTGGATGTACCTCGATGTACTCCCCGGCCACAGTCAGTCCCATCCGCCAGGGCAGTGTTGTCTCCGCTCCATAGGCCTCCTGGTTGCAGAAGTTGCCCCAGCGGCCTATGGCCTGGCCGATGAACAGGCCATAGGCCCCCACGTCGGCAAAGGCCCAGAATTTGATGCGGGTAACCGCACAGAAAATAAGCAGGATAATGACGGCGGCAATTACACCGCCATAGATGGCCAGACCGCCGTCCCAGATGGCAACGGTCTCCCCCCAGTTGAAGGAGCCGTCTGGATTGCGATAGAGGGATTGATAAAACAGCACATAGTAGATGCGCGCGCCAATGATGCCGCCGGGGGCGGCAAAGATGATAAAATCAAAAATCCGGTCTTTCGGTACACCGAATTGTCCCGCATAGCGGTAGCAGTAGGCGATGGCCACCAGAAAGCCAAAGGCAATGATAATGCCGTACCAGTAGACATCTTTTCCAAAGATGGAAAAGGCCACGCGCGGGATGTGCAGTTCCAGCCCAAGGCCGGGAAATACAATGGGATTCATAGCTATTGTTTACGCTCCTTTGGGTTTGACGATAGACAGGGCGCTGCGCACCCCGGTGATGGACTCCCGCAGCAGTTCTTCCACCTCCTGCCGGGTGATCTGTTCATAGACAGAGGAAAAATCCAGATACTGATAGCCCTCAAAGTGGCCCCGGGCCATCTGGATACAGGTGTGCTCAAACGAGTTCAGCGCCCGCACCTTGGCCCCATAGAGCGCCTTGCGCACCCGTTGGAACAGCGCCTCATCCAAGCCGTTCCACGCAATGCGCACCCCTTCACTCAGGATCGCCTCAGACACTCCCGCCGGATCGGGGCTCTCGCCGCCAAAGATGAAGTGGGCGGTCTCCGGTCCGGCGTCATACTCTACGCCGAAGCTCTTATCTATCAGCCCTTGCTGATAGAGCCGGGCGTACAGAGGGCTGGACTCACCGGCCAGCAGCTCAGCCGCCAGTTCTCCCGCCAGTTTGCGGCGCAGGGAGCCGCCCGGTTCGGCCTTGAACCCCAGGAGAAAACTCGGCGCGGAGACTTCCATCTCCAGGCTGACCTCCTGACAGGCAGATTCCGGAGCCTCCGGTGCGCCGTGGTCCCGATGGATGGTCTGAGGAGGCGCGGAGGGCACCAGAGCCGCCGCCATCTGAAAAATCTTGCGGGGCTCCACACAGCCCTCCACACAGAGCACCATATTGGAGGGATGATAAAACGTCCTGTGGCAGCGCTCCAGCACATCGGGTGTAATTTGGGCGATGGATTCCACCGTGCCCGCGACAGACTTTCGGATGGTATGGCGGGCATAAAGGGATTCCAGCAGGTTCTGGTAAACACGCCAGCTTGGATTATCCTCTATCATCCGGATTTCCTGACCGATGATCCCCTGTTCCTTGGCCACACTGTCCTCTGTAAAATATGGCGTTGTGACAAAACGCAGCAGCGTACGCAGGTTTTCATAGACGTGATCGGTACAGGAGAAATAATAGCCGGTCAGATCAGAAGACGTAAAGGCATTGGGGGACGCCCCCAGGGCGGACAGCGTCTGAAGGGCGTTTCCTTCCGGCATGTCAAACAATTTGTGTTCCAGAAAGTGGGCCACTCCCCCGGGCGTCTGGTGCCAGCGCTCGCCGGTGCGAAAACGCTCGTCCTCTCCCCCGTAATGCGTTGCAAAAAAGGCGAAGGACTTGGAGTAGCCCGCCTTTGGCAGAACGTAGACTGTAAGGCCGTTGATCAGAGTCTCGTAATAACACCGTTCACCCAGACGGGCGTACTCAAGCTCCTTCATCTTCCGCCTCCCCATCCGATGCTGCCGCGCCCGACAGACAGTAGACGCTGTCCAGCTGCAGTTCCATGGCCGCCGCAGCGGCCATTCCCTCGGTCACATCCTCAACCTGGGCGATGAGCTGTTCCAGATCAAAAGCCTCGCCCCCCGCGCGGTCCATCAGCCAATACCCCGCCATACGCCCCTGCTCATCCAGGGCAGAACGCAAATCGTTGACCACGCTCCGGCGGGCCGCCTCAAACTCCTGCGTGGTGAACTCCCCCCGCTGAAGCTCAGCCAGCTGATTCAGTATCTCCTGTTTCGCCGCCTCAAAATGGGCCGGATCCACGCCGCACGCCACCAGGACCAGCCCTTTCAGACTGACCAGAGTGGACGTGGCGTAGTAGCAGAGGGACAGCCTTTCCCTGACATGGAGAAACAGCCGGGAGGTCGTGGTTCCGCCGTACATGGCGTTGAGCACCAGCATCGCCGGATACATAGGATCCCCAAGGCCGAAGCCGATGCGAAAACCGAGCTCCATCTTCCCCTGGGCAACTTCCATATGCTCCTGAAACGTGCGCACCTCTCCCAGCGCCGGGCGCCGGGCGTCGGTTTCCACCGGATAACGCTCCGTGCTGCGGGGCAGGCCCATCAAAGCCTCCCGCCAAGCCAGTTCCACCCGCCGAGCAGGCGCGGAACCGCAGTAGAACAGCTCGATAGGGGCCTGTTCCAACAGCGTCTGATACTGAGCGAACAGCTTTGAGACGTTGATCTTCTCCGCCTCCTCCACTGTGCCAAATCGGCCGATGGCGTAGGCCTCCCCTGTGCACATCTCCTCCAGCAGCCGTTCCTGGGCATACTGCATCTTATCGTTGCGGCTGCTCTGGATCATACGGATCAGATTTTCCCGCTCACTGTTTACATAATCATGACGCAGGCGGCCGTTTTTGGTGGCGGGATGGAGCAGCAGATCTCCCAGCAATGAGGCCGCACGGTCCAAAATACCGCCGCCTCCCGGAACAAAGGCATCGTCCAGAAAACTGGCCTCAAACCCAATACACTGCATATCCCCGCATTTTCGGACAGCCGGCTCAATGGCGCCGCCGTAAAGCTCGTCCAGTGCGGCGGACAGGGCCGACAGGTCGGGCAGCTGAGCTGTACCGCGGCGCAGCACAAAAGGCAGCAGGGCGTTGAGCGCTGCCGTCTCCCGGCGCAGGGGCGCCAGCAGCCGCAGAGACCAATGGCTGCTCTTGAATTTTTTCGTCCGAACCACGGTAAGGCAGACCCCCGGCATCAGTTCCATATGCTCTGTGGTCAATCAACACACCCTCCTGTCCTGTGCTCTTCCCGGCCGATGCGGCAAAATACCTTTTCCGGTAGGCCTGATCGGTCCGGGAGACATTCAACAGCTTTTATTATACATGATTTTCCTCTGTTGCGCACCCTCTTTTTCGAAGAATTTCCAAGCGGAGGCTGTGCCGCCCTTTGAGACCGCTCAGACTGATCCCCTGGCTGACTTCGCATCCATCCAAAAACATGCGATTTTCCACGCCATAGGCTACCTCGATCTCCAGCCTCCCGCCATCCAGCCCAAACGCCGCACGGTACCCCGGCCATTCGGAGGGCAGATTTGGTTCCAGATAGAGCAGCCCGCCCCGGAACCGAATCCCCAGCAGCTCCCGGACGGCCACCCGCCAGTACCAACCGGCGGCGCCGGTGTACCAGCTCCATCCTGCGGCCCCCTCCTTTCCCCGTTCCCGGGAGACATCGGCCGCCAGGACAAAGGGCTCCGCCCGATACCGCTCCACAGGATGGTGCTCCGGCAGAAGGGTGCGCAATATGGTCCATCCCCGATCCGCCTCTCCCAGCTGGAACCAGGCCAAAGCCAACCAGACGGCCGCGTGGGTATACTGTCCGCCGTTCTCCCGATTGCCGGGCCGATAATCAGCGATATAGCCGGGATCAGGTCCTTTGCCATCAAACGGCGGATCCAGCAGGGCCACAGTGCCGCTCTCCTCATCCATCAGCAGAGCCTGGGCATGCTCCAAGGCCTGGCGAACCCTGGGTTGATCGCCGCAGGCCAGGGCGGCAAAGCTCTGTGAAATGGAGTCAATCTGACACTCCGGGCAGCTGCTGCCGCCCAGCGGCGCTCCGGAATCAAAATATCCGCGCAAAAACCAGGCGCCGTCCCAGCACTGCTGTGCCGACTCGGACAATATTCCGGCGGTGGACCGGTAGCGCCCAGCCCGGTCAGGCTCATTCATGGCCTCACACACCGTGGCAAACCGGCGCAGCACGAGAACAGTAAACCAGGTCAGCCAGACGCTCTCGCCACGACCGGCGCTGCCCACCTTGTCCATGCCGTCATTCCAGTCGCCGCCCCCCATCTTGCACAGGCCGTGAGCGCCCACACCCCGGCCCAAAACGCATTCCACCGCCCGGATGCCATGGCGGTAGACGCTCTCTCGCGCCTCGCTGAAAACCGGCGCAAAATACCGGTCCTTTTCCTCCGGCCCCAGCCGCTCCCCGGCCAAATACGGCTCCTGCCGGCCCAGCAGTTCGGTGTCCCCGGTCTCCTCCCACCAGACGGACAGGGTGTAGGGCAGCCAAAGCAGATCGTCGGTCATGCGGGTGCGCACACCGGCATCTGCGCCGCCTCCGGGAATCTCGTGCCACCAGTGCAGCACGTCCCCCTCTGTAAACTGATGCCGGCAGCAGCGCAGGATGTGTTCTCTGGCCAGGTCGGGATTGCTCTGAAACAGGGCACAGCAGTCCTGCAGTTGATCCCGGAAGCCATAGGCCCCGCCGCATTGGTATACCGAGGTGCGCGAGAGCATCCGACTGGCCTGAACCTGATATTGCCCCCAGAATCCCAGGTAATGGTTGAGGGCTTTATCCGGGGTGACAACCTCCAGGCTGCTGCAGCGGTCCTGCCATAGGGCCTCAGTCTCCGCCAACAGTGTCCCAGCCGTCGCCTCTGTCAGCCGGGCACAGGGTTCGCCCGCCTGCAGGACCACCCGCGGCGAAGCAGCTCCGGTCAGCACCACGGCGCGCTCCCGCCCCTCCGGCAAACAAATCTCCTCCCAGGGGACAGATGCGGACAGCCGAATTCCCGAGCGTTCGGATACCGGGTTTTTGAGCCACACACTGTTTTCCTGGACTTCGCCGGCGGCCCAGAGCCCCTGGGTAAGATACTCTCCCATCTGGGGCTGTATGCGCCAAAGGAGCTTGGCATTTTGAGGCAGGTTGTGCAGTTCCAGCAGGAAGACCCGCTCATTGCGCTCCGGCGGAACAAACGCGGTCAGCACCGAACGGCATTCCCCGATCAGGTTCTTTTCCCACTGCAAAAAACCAGGGCCAAAGGTGAGGGTGCAGTCCAAGCCGTCCCGCCGGGCGAACAGTGAGATTTCCCGGCCTTCCACCAACAGGGACAGATCTTCCGGCCCTTCCTGCGCCCAGGGATTGTTGTCCCACGGGGTGATGCGGAACAGCCTGGCGTTTTTGGACCAGAGGTAACCGCCGCCGGTATCCATGGCCAGATAACCAAAGCCGCCGTTGGTCAACGGAGTGCTCCATCGGACCGGCGGCAGATTTCCCCGGCACGAGAGGCGAAAACGATTCCCGTCCCAATGCCATTGAGGGGCCTCCCGCTGTGGGATACTCCACGATCGGTCAGCACCTGCTGTCCAAAAGTTCTTCCCCGGTTCCGGCAGACAGTCCAGCCTGGCACAGGCCATTCCCTTCAGAAGCGCCTCGTTGGCCGGGTCCGCGGCAACCAGATGAAGGCCGCAATGCCCGCCCCAGGAGATCCCCTGCGCCGCTGCCCAGGAGCGCAATTGACCGGCCTGGGCAGCATCAGCGATCAACACAAGATCAAATGGGACGCCGCTGGAGCAGAGATATTGCCAGGTCCGCACCCAGAGCCGCCATTGCTCCTGATGCGCCGGCGGGTATGACATCACGATTGGATCGTCCCCAGAAATGCCAAGACTCCACAGCAGTCTCTGCGGGCCCGGCGCCCCGTCCCGCCCGAGCTGAGGGGCAAAAATCAAATTGGGCAGAAGACGGGCGGACAGATCTAAAAGTTCAGGCGGCTGATTCAGCGCCGTGCGATTGCGGCGCGTCGCTTCCCCAGTGGCCAACTGCACTTCCATCCGCGCGGTTTTTCCTCCCCCGGCCTGCAGCGGCAGCTCCAGCAACAGGCTGGGGTCCGCCTCCGGCAGCCCAAGTTCCGATTGGCGCGCCACTGCCTTTACGCCTACAAAACTCTGAATATCAGGGCCCGTCCATTTGCAAGACAGATCCGGATGGGCCTGGTTCCCACTGCGCCGGTGAAACAGGACGCGCTGGGCGCTGTGTTCCGTCTCAATCCGCAGAAGGCTGAAGGCGGGATGGGCCAGAAAATCGCGCTCTGTGGCCAACTGCGGCCGCAGCAGGAAAAGGAGCGCGCTGTCACCCAGCGCTCCGGACAGCTCCAGGCTCCACTCCAAGCTGCCGGATGGAGACAGCTGTATCTCCAGCCTGGCCACTATATTTCCCTCTTCCAGCCTGCGCAGGAACGTGCACTGCCGCTCCCCCAGTGTCCACTGAACCCGCGCTCCGCTGGGGCATGGAAAGAGGGAAAACACCCGGTCTCCCCGGCGCAAAAACAGGGCGGGCGGTTCTCTCCTGGCCGTCAGGGATTCCCGCTCTCCGCTCAGCCAGCAATACCCCGAGTTGGTCACGACAGCGGAAAAACCGGGGCTTTGAAGCAGCGTGCATACCGGATTCTGCCCGTCGACCCCCTCCCCTGTGAGCTTCCATTTGGTGTCGGCCCGCTCTCGGACCGCCGGAGCAGGCCGGCGGCGCCGGTTCAAAGGCCTGCTCCCCCGGGGCACCGCCTCCTCCAACAGGGAACGGCAAGCCCCCATTTCGGGTTGGGAGAGAAAGCGTTTCACCAAGATCTGATCATGCAACGCATTGTCAATCGCCGTCAGACTCATACCCATGTGATGGGACATCCAGCTTCTGGCGGCCAAAACTCCGTTAGAGCCGTATTCCGCCGCCTCATAAAGTCCATATTTCCCTTCCAGGCCATCCTCCCGCAGGCGGTGCAGGTTTTCCACTGCCCGGTGGGGCAGGATGGAGAGCGCCAGATAGGTGGCGTAAGGCGCCACCACCGGCGGCCGATCCGGCAGATGACACAGGGCAATCGCCGGAACTCCATTGGCCCGATACCCATAGCAGCCGTTCTGATCCAGGGCAGGGACGGCAGACTCTGAGACGCCCCAGGGTATGGCCCGCTCTCGTCCAAAAGAGAGCTGCTCACAAGCGCAGAATGCCAGACTTTCATATAAGAACGAGTCCTCCGGCAGGGGAAGCAGCAGATGGGGCATGAAATACTCAAACATGGTTCCGAACCAGGAAACCATGCCCTGGTAGCCGTGGGCTGAGGCCTGCGCCCGGCTGAGCGCGGCCCAATGGCGGTGCTCCACCTGTCCCTGCGCCAGGGCGATATAGCTCAGCAGACGCGCCTCGCTGGCCATCAGATCGTAGTGTGAGGCGGACCAGTTGCCGCTGTCCGGCTCATAGGAGATATAGAACAGATGCTTGTCCGGATCGTACAGCGCCCCCAGCTCGGCGCCCCGGGCCAGCGCAAGGGCCCGCCGCGCCAGATCCTTTCGCCCCCATTCCTCCAGACCTGCCGCGAGGGCAAAGAGACAGGCGCACAAATTGCCGCTGTCCACCGAGGATACCACTCTGGGTTCCATCGGCTGCAGTGTAATGGTGTGATACCAATTGAAGAGATTCCCTCTCCATTTTTCCATTCGCTCCAGCGTGTCCAGCATTCCGGCCAGCCGTTCAACGGCATTCTCCCGGCTCTCCAAACCCAGATCCACCGCCGCCATGCAGCTTAGCGCGGCAAAGCCGATATTGGTGGGTGAAGTCCGTTCCGCCGGGCCCTGATAGGGGCGCAGCTGAAAGTTATCCGGCGGCAGATAGTTGCGCTCCGGCTGTAGGAAGTCGTCAAAAAAGCCCCAGATTAATTCCGCCTCATGGAGCAGAAATGCCCGCTCAGCAGAGTGCAGTCTTGCTTTGGGCGGCCTGCGCTCCAGGCAGGTGACAATGACTGGCGAGAACAACCAGAGCAGCGCCAGCAGCAGTGCCGCAGGCCGACGGGTCACCGCTGCGGTGCCAAGCCCCACCGCAAGTATGGGGAGACAGGCGGGCAGCAGCCCACCTCCGACGGCGCTTTGCTGGGCAGAGGTCGTCCACTGCAGCAGGTTTTTGTGGGAGATCAGACTGCGCCAGAGCGCGGTGCATATGGCGGTGAGGTTGATCCAGCTTTCCAGCGGCAGCAGCGCCAGCCGAACACCTATCCCCAACACCATTTCCCTCACCCCTGTCTGAATACGGGAATGAAAGCGGCGCAGCGAGCGCCGCGGGATGATATCGAATACATAGGCGAGGATGGGGTCCAGGGCGACAGAGGCCAGTGCAATCCAGCCCAGCCATCCGAATCCATCCCCTGCCGCTGCCGCCCACAACAGGCACACCATCTGGGCTACCGGAGTCAAACTCCTGCGCAAATTATCCGCCAGCTTCCACCGGGAAACGGCGCTGATCGGATTCTGCTCCGCTCCCTCTCCGGACGGAACATGGGGAAGCACCCAGGCAAAGTTTTGCCAGTCCCCCCGTACCCAGCGATGCTGTCGGCGGTAAAACGAGCTGACTGCAGCTGGAAAACCATCCCGGAAGCTGATCTGGCTGAGATAGCCGGTGCGCAGATAAGCCCCTTCCAGGATGTCGTGGGACAGCACTCGCTGTTCTGGAAATCTGCCCTCCAGGCACGTCAGAAAACAGTCAATATCCAGAATGCCCTTACCGCAGAAAGAGGACTCATCAAACAGTTCGTGGCACAGTTCGCTGTGACTGCCGCGATAGGGATCACTGCCTGCTCCTCCGGAAAAGAAACGGGCAAAGGGCGTCGCACTGGCCGCCGCCAGTTCGGTGCGGATCTGGGGCTGGATGATGCCATACCCTGTCCGGACAACCCGGCGCCGTTCATCCAGCACAGGCCGGTTCAGCGGATGGCGCATAGCGCCCACCAGCGGGCGGATCCCGCCCACCCCCGGGTCAGTGTCGCTGTCCAGCACGACCAGATAGCGCACCCGGTTCAGCCGGGTACGGTCCCCTGAGTAAACCTCTATTCCGGAACGGCGGGCACGCAGCATCTGCGCCAGCTCCAGCAGGGCGCCTCGCTTGCGCTCCCACCCGGAGAAAGTCCCCTGTCTGTTCTGATAAACCGGGGCACGAAAGAACAGGAAAAAACGGCCGCCGTATTTCCGGTTCAGTTTGTCCAGAACAGATTTTAACCTGGAGAGACTCTCCCGATCTGTTTGGGCCAGGGGTGTATTGCGTTCCGGCAGATCCACCAGCAGGCCAAGGGACAGCTCCTCGCCACAGTCCCGGTTGGCCAGAAAGACGCGCTCCAACTGATGCGCCTCTTCCAGGCAGCCTCCCTTGCCCAAGACCGCGGCTTTGACCACCAGGGTGCGTTCCGATTTGGAAAGGCCGGCTCGAAAGGCCAATCGGAACACCGGCCTCGGAGGCAGCACACGGACCAGAACAGCATCCAATACGCTCTTCCAAATCTGAGCGACAGGCAGCCAAAACATGAGAAAACTCCAACCGCGGCCCGTCAGGAAGCCCAGCCACAGCGCGAGGATCAGACTGACGATCGCAATGCCCGGATAGTAGCCAGCCTGGAGCACCCGCACCGGCATAGAGTCCTCCCGAAAGAGCAAAAAACCGATGTGCCTGCCCTCGGCCTCTTCCACCAGCGCCCGGGCCGCCTCAGCCTCCTCTATTCCCTTCCTGCGGGACAGCTGCTCCAGCCGCTTCCGGTATTGACCCCGATCCCGATCGGGCATCTGGGGGTAGTCCCCGGATGGATCCGCCAAAAAGGCGGCGTGAATCAGACTGGACTGCTCCGCTATGGCCTGAAAATTCAGGTCGCTCCAATGGCGCAGCGCGGAACAGGCCTGTGCAAACAGCACTTCTCTGCCTTCCGCTGTCAGCCCAAGCGCCTGAACCAACTGTTCCAGAGCTGCAAACTGAAGCGCTGAAAGCAAGGTGCGCAATTCTCGCTCCAGCAAAGGTTCTGCCGATTGCAATCCGCTTAAAAAGGAGCAAAAATCATCCTGCGTCAGGGCTGTGGCCTCTGGAAGCGCCGCAATCTCCCGGGCCAAAACCACAAGTCTGCAAGATGTCCCATCCTCTTCCAGCACGGGCAGCCTGCCCGCCTTGCGGAATCCCTCTTGGATGCTCTGACCTGCCAGCTGAATCAGGTATTGGTTGTCCAAAAGCCAGCGCTCCGGATCAGCGGGCGCGGCACCCGTCTCGGCCTGTCGAATATGCCGGTCAAGCCGCATCATATACAGCTTCAACTGCCGGAGCTGCGGTTTTGTCTTTTGAAGCGCGCCGGGGCGCAGCTGCTCCGCGGCAGCCTTTCCTGCCTCATAGCGTTCCACTCCGTCCATGATCTGCCTCCATATAAAGAAGTACCCTATGTTTTCCTGTTTTTTCGCGAAATATACAAGGCAAAACACTTGACAGCCGCCAAATTATATAGTAAAATCTCTCTTGTTGTAAAGCATAGGTGCTTTACCGAAATGACAAAGCCGGAGGGATCACCATGAAAGACAAGGCATTTCGCATGACAATGCTCTTTGATTTTTACGGCGACCTTCTCACCGACCGCCAGAAGGAATTTTTTGATCTCTATTATAATGACGACCTCTCCCTGGCTGAGATTGCAGAAAATGCCGGCATTACCCGCCAAGGCGTGCGGGATGTGCTGGTCCGCGCCGAGGCTATCCTCACGGAGTTGGAGGAAAAGACGGGCATTGTGGCCCGGTTTCTGGAGATGCAGAAGCTGAGTGCTCAGATTGAAAACGCAGCCAGCCAGATCATGATGATCAACGAGGAGCGTTACGCCAGTTCCGATCTGCTGCGGCTGGCCCAGGAGATCCGCGACTGCGCAGCAAAGCTGAAGGAGTAACCCATGGCCTTTGAGGGATTGACTGAAAAACTCACCAATGCATTTAATCGGCTGCGGGGCAAGGGCAGACTGACCGAGGCCGACGTCCGGGAGGCCATGCGGGAAGTCCGGCTGGCCCTGCTGGAGGCTGACGTCAGCTTCAAGGTGGTCAAAGAATTTGTCAACCAGGTCACAGAACGGGCGGTTGGCGCGGATGTTCTGAAGGCTCTATCCCCTGCCCAGATGGTCATCAAGATCGTCAACGAAGAGCTGACGGAATTGATGGGGGGCAAGGCCGAGGGCATCATCACCGCCCCCAAGGGTCCCACAATTATCATGATGGTGGGCCTCCAGGGCGCCGGTAAGACCACCAATGCCGCCAAACTGGCCGGCCACTTCAAGCGCAACGGACGCCGTCCCCTGCTGGTGGCCTGCGACGTCTACCGCCCGGCTGCAATCAAGCAGTTGGAAGTGGTGGGCGAACAGGTTGGCGTGCCCGTCTTCCAAATGGGGCAGATCGACCCGGTGGATATTGCCACCGCCGCAGTGGACCACGCCCGCAAGCACGGCAACGATATGGTGTTTCTGGACACCGCCGGCCGGCTCCATGTGGACGAGGAGCTGATGGACGAGCTCAAGCGCATCAAGGCAGCGGTCCAGCCCCAGGAAATTATGCTGGTGGTGGATGCCATGATCGGCCAGGACGCCGTCAACGCGGCAGTGGCCTTCAACGATGCGCTGGATCTCACCGGCGTCATGCTGACCAAACTGGACGGCGACGCCCGGGGCGGCGCGGCCCTGTCCATCAAGGCCACCACCGGAAAGCCCATCAAGTTTGCTGGTGTTGGGGAAAAGCTGGATCAGATCGAGGTGTTCCACCCCGACCGGATGGCCAACCGAATTCTGGGGATGGGCGACATGCTCTCCCTGATCGAAAAGGCCGAGGCCAATTTCGATGAGGAACAGGCGGCCAAACTTCAGGAAAAACTCAAGAAAAACCGTTTTACCCTGGCGGACTATTACGATCAGCTGCTTCAGCTTCGCAAGATGGGTTCTCTGTCCGATATCATGGGAATGCTGCCTGGAATGAAGGGGAAAGTCAATGAGGAGGACTTGGACGAGAGTATCCTCACCCGCACCGAGGCCATCATTCAGTCCATGACGGTTAAGGAGCGGGATGACCCCTCCCTGCTCAACGCCAGCCGCAAGAAGCGTATTGCCGCCGGCAGCGGCACCACGGTGCAGCAGGTCAACCAGGTGCTCAAACAGTTTGAGATGATGCAGAACATGGCCCGTCAAATGTCCGGCGGCCGGATGCCCAAAGCCGTACGCGGCATGATGGGCGGCGGAATGCCTGGATTGGGCGGCTTGGGTATGGGGGGCGGCCACTCCCGGGGACGCACCAAGCCCAACAAAAAACGCAAGAAGAAAAAGCGTTGATCAGCGCGGCAAGCATTCAGATGTGTAAGCCCGCTTTTCAAATAAAAAGTCAGCAATCTTTTGGAGGTGAATGATACATGGTTAAGATCAGACTGCGCCGCATGGGCGCCAAGAAGGCTCCTTTCTATCGTATCGTGGTGGCGGATTCCCGCTATCCTCGGGACGGCCGTTTTATCGAGGAGATCGGAACCTACAATCCCCTGACTGATCCCGCCGAGATCAAGGTGGACGCCGAGCGCGCCCAGGCCTGGATCAAGACCGGCGCTCAGCCCACTGAGACTGTGAAGGGTCTGCTGAAAAAAGCCGGCGTCCTGTAAGAAATCGAGGCTCGACACGTTATGAAAGAACTTCTGACCTATATCGCGCAACACCTTGTTGACCATCCTGATCAGGTCAGCGTCAATGAGGTGAACTGCGATGGCGAGCTCGTCCTGGAACTGCGGGTGGCCCCCGAGGACATGGGCAAGGTAATCGGCCGTCAGGGCCGCATTGCCAAGGAGATCCGCACGCTGATGCGCTCCTATGCTCAGCGTCAGAACACCAGGGTCACCGTCGATATCGTCGACTGAGTGAATTGACCGGGATGCCGCACAGCGGCACCCCGGTTTTCCTTTTCTCTCAGTCCCATTTGGAAGGAGCGATTTCGTTGAAGAAGGATTTTTTGGAGGCAGGGAAAATCATCAATACCTTTGGCATCCGGGGGGAGCTGAAGGTGCAGCCCTGGAGTGATCAGCCGGACTTTTTGGCACAGTTTGACACCGTGTATATCGGCGGAAAACCTGTCGAGCTGTGTTCGGTTCGGGTCCACCAGCAGAATGCGCTGATTACCATTGCGGGTGTTACCGACATCGACAGTGCCCTGCCCTACAAAAATAAGATCATAGAGGTACGCCGCGCCGATATCAAAGAGATGGAAGGCGAGCATTTTATTGCAGATCTGATCGGTCTGGAGGCCAGAGACGCGGACACCGGCGAAGTGTTCGGTAAGGTAACCGACGTGCTGGCCTACCCCGCCCAGGATCTCTATGAGGTCAAGGGGGAGAAAACCTATCTGATCCCGGATGTTCCGGATTTTGTAGTGGAGATCAACGAGGACGAGGGGTATATCTCCTTTCACCTGCTGGAGGGGTTGGGCCAATGATGTGGATTGACATTATGACCCTCTTCCCCGATGTGGTGGGAGACATGCTCTGTGAATCCATTCTGGGCCGGGGCCAGGAGCGGGGATTTATCCGGGTGGAGTGCCATCAGATCCGGGACTACACCACCAACAAGCAGAATCAGGTGGATGACTACCCCTACGGCGGCGGCCATGGAGCGGTGATGCAGGCAGATCCCCTCTATCGGTGCTGGGCCCATATCATGGAGGGCGTGCCCGAGGGCCAGCGGGTGCGCACCATCTATATGTCCCCCTGCGGAAAGCCCTTCAAGCAGGCTGACGCCGTGCGGCTGCGGGATGACTATGACCGGCTGATTCTGGTCTGCGGCCACTACGAGGGCATTGACGAGCGCTTTATTGAGGAATGCGTGGACGAGGAAATCTCCCTGGGGGACTTCGTGCTCACAGGTGGTGAAATTCCAGCCATGGCCGTGGCTGATGCAGTGTGCCGGTTGGTCCCCGGCGTGCTCTCCGACCCGGAATGCTATGAAAACGAGAGCCACTGGGACGGCCTTCTGGAGTTTCCCCAGTACTCCCGCCCCGAGATCTGGCACGGAAGAGCGGTACCCCCTATCCTGCTCTCCGGTCACCACGCCAATGTGGCCAAGTGGAGACGCAAACAGTCCATCATCCGCACCCGGGACCGGCGGCCCGACATGTACGCCAAGCTGGACCTGAGCTCCAAGGCAGATCAAAAACTGCTGCAGGAAATCGCTCAGGAAGAGGCAGAACAGAAAAACGGCGGAGCTCAGTCTCACGATTGAGCTCCGCCGCGGCGGATTTCCAATGATTTATGCATCATAGTTGGCTGTGATTTCCAGCTCCTGCTCGCTGGCACCAGCCTCCTCCACAATTTGTCCATTGAGCTGCAGCTCTATGCCGCAGCCGGGACACTCCAGAGATACATCCCGGAACATCCACTGACACACATGGCCAAAGGGGCCTTCATATTCCCTGGACTCGGTGGCAAAATCCCGGAGATCGTCCAGCAGCGGCTCGCCGCATTCCGGACAACAGGGCAGTTCAAAATCCATCTCTTTCCCTCCCCTCCCGTTTTGGTTTATGGTGCATGCGTATACCATGTTTTCCCACGCATTCAGTGTAGCATATAAATCGGCTCCGCTCAACCCAAAGGATCATAATTTCTTGCTTGCCTTTTATCGCTGGTTGTGGCATAATAGATAAGCGCATTGCGGCAGGATCTTCCCGCCCGGTGCACACAACAGCATACGCAGCGGTATCGAAGTGGTCATAACGGGGCTGACTCGAAATCAGTTTGCGGGTAACCGCACGTGGGTTCGAATCCCACCCGCTGCGCCATGTCGCCGCGGACGCCAAGTCGTTCGCGGCGGCTTTTTTGCAGAAGTCACCTCCCCCTCATTTTGTCGCATCTCCGTTCCAAACCGTCCCCGCTGCTGCCGGGCTCCGGTTAGGAACGCCGTCCTGTGGGCGGCTTTTTCCGCTGAGGCGAAAATATCCTTTTTAACCGTCCATGCCGCATCGGAGCAAAGTCCGCTTTGCTCCGACTTTTTTATACCTGACCAAAATGCGTTTTATCTATGATATTCAAGTGTCCACTTTTTCAAACAAAATAACGCTAACGCCCGGCATCCGATTCCACCGAATGCCGGGCGTCAAAAGATCTGTGTAAAGCGATTACAAGCGCTCAGAAATGGAAGGTATTGGCCAGGGTATCCCACTTCTGGTCCTTTTCAGACAGGTTCAGCGGGGTGCCGTCCGCAAGGGTGTAGCCCTGGGCAGAGCAGCTGCCCTGGTACTCCCCGACCAGCTGGGGCCACTGAATGCCGATGGCCGGATCATTCCAGGCCAGGCCGCCCTCGTCTCCAGGGTGGTAGAAGTCCGTGACCTTATAGCAGAACTCGGCCTCGTCACTGAGGACCAGGAAACCGTGGGCGAAGCCCTCGCTGATATAAAACTGCTTCTTATTTTCCGCGCTCAGTTCCACGCCGTACCACTTGCCGTAGGTCTCGCTGCCTGTGCGCAGATCCACCGCCACATCAAAGACAGTGCCCCGGATGACCCGAACCAGTTTGCCCTGGGGATACTGCTTCTGAAAGTGGAGGCCCCGGAGCACGCCCTTGGTGGACATACTCTGGTTATCCTGGACAAAGACCATATCCAGGCCGAACTCATGCATGTCGTTCTGGTTATAGGTCTCCATGAAATAACCCCGGCTGTCGCCGTGGACGGCGGGCTCAATCACATACAGGCCTTCAATGGGGGCGGGCGTCACTTTGATCTGTGCCATGTTACTGCGTCACTCCTAACTCAGTGAGGTAGCGGCTCAGGGCATCCTGCCAGGTGGGCAGGGGCTCAAAGCCGTTTTGGGCCAGCTTTTGCTTGTCCAGCCGGCTGTTGAAGGGCCGGGCCGCCTTGGACAGGCCATATTCCTCCGTGGTGACCGGGATCACCTGGGTGGAACGGCCCGCCTGGCGGAAGATCTCGCAGGTGAAGTCATACCAAGAGATGTAGCCGCCCTCGTTGGTGGCGTGATAATAGCCGTACTTGTCCGTCTCGATCATATCCACCAGCAGCCGGGCCAGGTCAAAGGTATAAGTGGGTGTACCCACCTGGTCGTTGACCACCCGGATGGTGTCATACTTTTCCGACAGGCCAAGCATCGTTTTAATGAAATTCTTTCCATTCAGGCCAAAGACCCAGGCAATCCGGACAATGAAATACTTCTCCAGAGTAGAACTGACTGCCTGCTCCCCTTCCAGCTTGGTCTGGCCATAGACATTCAGGGGTTTATAGTCCTTGCAGTCGGGCTCCCAAGGGGCAGTCCCCTGTCCGTCAAACACATAATCCGTGGACAGATAGAGCATCTTGCAGTCCAGAGCCTTGCAAACCTTGGCGATGTTGGCAGTGCCGCCGGCGTTGATGGCCCGCACTTTATCCACTTTGTCCTCGTCTTCGGCCAAATCCACCGCCGTCCATGCGGCGCAGTGTACCACTGCGTCAGGATTGACTTCCCGAATCACCCGGTCCACTGCCTCGGCATCCGTGATGTCCAGAGAGACATAGGGCATTGTGGTAACGCAGCTGCCGTCCTGGATGCCGCTGTACTCCGGTGCCAGGTCGGTGCCGATGCCCTCGTGGCCCCGACGGGCCAGCTCATTCATGACGTCGTGGCCCAGCTGGCCGGCCACTCCGGTGACAAAGACTTTCATCAGCCCTGCTCCCCCGCATCCGCCAGGCGGTCGCCGTACATCTTCTGAAAATAGTTCTGGTACTCGCCGGAGATGATATTCTCCCACCAGGACTTGTTGTCCAGATACCACTGAATGGTCTTCTGAATGCCGTCCTTGAACTTGGTCTCCGGCAGCCAGCCCAGTTCATTATGAATAAACGTGGGATCAATGGCGTAGCGCATATCGTGACCCTTCCGGTCGGTGACATGGGTGATCAGGCTCTCAGGCTTGCCCAACGCTGCACAGATGATCTTGACAATGTCAATATTCCGCATCTCGTTGTGGCCGCCAATGTTGTAGACCTCGCCAACCCGGCCCTTGCGGATGATCAGGTCGATGGCCTTGCAGTGGTCCTCCACATAGAGCCAGTCCCGGACGTTAAGGCCTTCGCCATAGACGGGCAGGGGCTTGTCCGCCAGGGCGTTGGCAATCATCAGAGGGATCAGTTTCTCCGGGAACTGATAGGGGCCATAGTTATTGGAGCACCGGGAAATGGTGGTGGGCAGGCCATAGGTGCGGTGATAGGCGTTGACCAGCAGGTCGGCCCCGGCCTTGGAGGAGGAATAGGGGCTGGAGGTATGGAGCGGAGTCTGCTCGGTGAAGAACAGGTCGGGCCGGTCCAGGGGCAGGTCACCATAGACCTCGTCGGTGGAGACCTGATGATAGCGCTCGATGCCGTGCTTGCGGCAGGCGTCCATCATCACCTGGGTGCCGATGATATTGGTCTGCAGGAAGATGCCCGGGTCCTCAATGGAGCGGTCCACATGGCTCTCGGCGGCAAAGTTGACCACGATGTCGGGGTGCTCTTCCTCAAAGAGCTGATCCACCGCAGCCCGGTCGCAGATATCCGCCTTGACGAACCGGAACTGAGGATTTTTCATGGCCTCGGCCAAAGTCTCCAGGTTGCCCGCATAGGTCAGCTTGTCCAGGCAGACAATGCGGTCCTCCGGGTGCTCCTGCAGCTCCAGATAGACGAAGTTGGCGCCGATAAAGCCGGCGCCGCCGGTGACAATAATTGTTTTTCCCATATCAATACCGTACCTTTCCGGCGGCCACCCGCTTGAGGTGCTCACCATAGGGCGATTTTCCGTAGCGCTGAGCCGATTCCATCAGGGTCTCCTTGGTGATCCAGCCGTTGATAAAGGCGATCTCCTCCGGAGCGGAGATTTCGATGCCCTGGCGGTTCTGGATGGTGCGCACAAAGTCGGCGGCGTCCACCAGGGAGTCCATGGTGCCTGTATCCAGCCAGGCGTAACCCCGGCCCATGAGCTGGACATTCAGGGTACCGTCCTCCAGATACATCCGGTTCAGATCCGTGATCTCCAACTCACCCCGGGCAGAGGGCTTCACCCGCTTGGCATACTCTACCACACGGTTGTCATAAAAGTACAGACCGGTGATGCAATAGTTGCTCTTGGGGTGCTTCGGTTTTTCCTCCACCGAGATCGCGCGGCCAGTTTCGTCGAACTCCACGATGCCGAAGCGCTCCGGATCGTTGACATAATACCCGAAGATAGAGGCTTTCCCATGCTCCGCATCCTGCACAGCCTGACGCAGCAGCCGGGTGAAGCCGTTGCCGTAGAAAATGTTGTCCCCCAGCACCATGGCGCAGCAGTCATCCCCAATGAATTCCTCCCCCAGCAGGAAGGCCTGGGCCAGTCCGTCGGGCGAGGGCTGTACCTTGTAGCTCAGATGAATGCCGTACTGGCTGCCGTTCCCCAGCAGGCGCTCGAAGTTGGGCAGATCGGTGGGGGTGGAGATGATCAAGATATCCTGAATCCCCGCAAGCATCAGGGTGGAGAGCGGATAATACACCATGGGCTTGTCATAGACCGGCAAGAGCTGCTTGGATGTAACCATAGTGAGAGGATACAGCCGTGTGCCGGAACCTCCGGCCAGAATAATACCCTTCAAAATAATTCCTCCTTGTATCAATAACGCATTATGCTGGAGTATAGCAGAGAGAACGGTTGCTCCGCTTCTATTTTCCCCGCATATGTATGCGGCAAAGACGCAGCCCCAGGCAGCAGATCAGTTTTGCCCGGCAGCGCAGCACAATATCGAGCCGGCGGGTGGAGGTGGTGACATTGCCTCCGTGGAGCCGGTGGAGCAGTAACACTTGGTCCAGATATTCGATCCTGCCGGCAAACTCAGCCAGCACTGCGATCCACTGGTCATAGCCGTGAATCTCGGGCAACGGCAGCAATTTCTGCCCCATGGAGCGGGTAAAGGCCATGCAGCAGCCGCTCATCCGGGGCTTTTTGATGTTTTTCCACTTGCCCGGTCCGATGGGATAGATCTCAAAGAAACTGTGCTCTTGCGGCTGAAGTGCCTCATCCGTGTGTACCGCATTGTGAATCACCAGGTCCGCACCCGTGCGCTGAAAGGTGTCCAAGACAGCCTGCCGTTTTTCCGGGAGCCAGACGTCGTCCTGATCGGAGAGGAAAATGTAATCTCCTGTGGCCCTGCGGATTGCCAGGTCAAAATTGGCGGTGACCCCCTGTCTGGAATTTTCAAAAATCTTGATCCGTCCATCCCTGGATTGGTAGCTTCTCAGAATTTCAAGAGAGGCATCGGAGGAGGCTTGATAGGCCGCCACAATCTCATCGTCCGGCTCCAGCTGGGCCAGGATGGAATCCAACTGCTGGGCCAGATATCGGGCGCCGTTGAAAACAGGCAGCGCCACGGATACAGTTGCACTCATCGGTTTGAAAAACCTCAATTCTCCTGATTAACTCTGGTATTATAGCACAGTTCTTCCTGCAATTCAACAAATTCAGGGGATCTTAAAGTCTTTTGCACTCAGTGCATGACCGCAAAGCTGTCATTCAAAAAGTCCAGGCGCTCAAATTCCACAAAATCCGGCTGAAAGACAGGGCTGTTGGCACGGGCGGTGGAAATGACGAGTTCCGGGTTAAGCCCCGGGTTCTGGGCCGACAGAACTGCCCGGAGCTCCAGGACCGTTTCTCCAGTCTGCGTCAGCTGAAGAGAATGGATCATTGGGATCAGGTCCACCTCTGTATAGCCCTTTTTTGCCTTCTTGGAGGGCTTTTTAACCACCAAAGAGTCCACGTCATAGAGTGCTCGGAACGCGTCGGCCGCCTCTGGGGGCGCCCCATTATCAAAGGTAATGCAGCAGCGCCAGTCCACCCAGGCAATTTGGCGCACCGGGATCTGGGCTTCATAGCAGGAAAGTACCTCCAGCCCCTCGGGAAGAACCGCATTGAGTTTTGCCGGCACTTCTGTCAGCGGAATGTCGTCCAGCAGTTCGAATTCCAGAATCTCGCAGCGGCTGGCGTACCCCAGGGACAGGGGCAGCGCGATGGAGACAAAGGTGTGCTGGTTAAAGCCCTCTGTCTGCTTTGCATTGAGCCCAGCGCGCAAAAAAGCCCTGGGAAACGTGCGCATCAGATCCAAATGGGAGATATAGCAGGCCCGGCCGGTCTTGGAAAAGAGCAGCCTGTGTTTATGCATGTGGGCCATCAGGCCTCCCCCCTTTCCCGACGGGTCAACGGTTCGTCACACTTGCCGCACTGCAGCAGCTTGTCCGCGCCACATCCCATGCACTGCACCCGGCAGTCTGGGGTAATGGCGCTCTGATAGGCCTGATTGCGCTCTCTCCAGAAATAGGCGGGGCGTACGCCCACGGAGATATGGCTCCAGGAAAGCACCTCTTCATAGCTGCGCTCCCGCCGGGCATAAAAGTCCGGGTCTACCCCGCAGGTCCGGAAGGCAGTCTGCCAGCGCTCCAGATCAAAATATTCGCTCCAGGCGTCAAATTTGGCCCCATTGCGCCAGGCCTCCTCGATCACCTGGCCCAGCCGTCGGTCCCCCCGGGCAAAGACCGCCTCCAGATAGGAGGTGTCCGGGTCATGCCAGTTGTAGATGATGGATTTATTTGTGATGGCCCCCCGCAGCAGCTGCACCCGGCGCTGATATTCCTCCATGGAGATCTGGGCCTCCCACTGGAAGGGGGTGAAAGGCTTGGGCACAAAAAAGCTGGTGGACACGGTGATGCGGATGCCCCGTGCCCGGGTGGCGGCGTACTGCCGCCAGCAGAGGTACACCTTGTTGGCCAGATCGGCAATGCCCAGCACGTCCTCGTCGGTCTCGGTGGGCAGGCCCAGCATAAAGTAGAGTTTGACCGCGTTGCAGCCCCCTTCAAAGACAGTGCGGCAGGAGCTCAGCAGATCTTCCTCCGTGACATTCTTGTTGATGGCATCCCGGAGCCGCTGGGTCCCTGCCTCCGGGGCAAAGGTAATGCTGCTCTTTCGCGCGCGCTGGAGCTTCTCCATAATGGACATGGAGAAGCCATCGGCCCGGAGCGAGGGCAGGTTCAGGTTGATGTTCCGGGGAGTGCAATAGTCCAGCAGCCCATCGCACAGCCCCTCCAGCTGCCGGTAGTCACTGGAGGACAGGGAGGACAGGGTCATCTCCTGATAGCCCGACGCCTGGCAGGCCTCTATCCCCTGCCGGATCAGCACATCCCGGCTCTTAGGCCGTACAGGCCGGTAGCAGAAACCGGCCTGACAGAAGCGGCAGCCCCGAATACAGCCCCGAAACAGCTCCAGCATCACACGATCGTGGACAATCTCTGTGGAGGGGACGATGGTGTCTGTGGGAAAATAGGACTCGTCCAAATCCTGGACAATGCGTTTTGTAATGGTTGCGGGCGCTCCGTCCTTTGGCGTGATAGATGCTACCGTGCCGTCGGCATGATAGGCGATCTCATAGAGGGACGGGATGTAGAGGCCGGGAATCTGGGCGGCTCTGCGCAAATACTCTGCCTTCGTCCACCCCTGACGCTTTCCCTCCCGATAGAGCTCGATCATCTCCACCGTGACGTCTTCCCCCTCGCCCAGGGAGAAGATATCGATAAAATCTGCCAGGGGCTCCCCGTTGTAGGCACAGGTGCCGCCGGCCACTACAATCGGATCAGCCTCTCCACGCTCACAGGCGCGCAGCGGAACCCCTGCCAGATCCAGCATATTGAGCACATTGGTATAGGCCATCTCATATCCGAGGGAAAAGCCGATAAAGTCAAAATCGGTGATGGAATCGCCGCTCTCCAGGCCGTAGAGCCGGATGCCGGCACGGCGCATCTCCGCTTCCATATCGGGCCAGGGGGCAAAGCAGCGCTCGCACCAAACGCCCTCCATCCGGTTCATAACGCCGTAGAGAATGCGCATACCCAGATTGGACATGCCGATCTCATAGCTGTCAGGAAAACAGAAGGCAAAGCGGGTGTCAACCTCCGCCTTGTCTTTCTGAATCTCATGATATTCCCCGCCGGTATAACGGGCCGGCTTTTGCACACGGGGCAGAATCCGTTTCAGGCGTGCGTCCATGGACGTTCCTCCTGTCTATCTGTCTTTCTTTTGCTGATTACTGCCCTATTTTATCGGATTTTCTGGTAAAATACAAGGGCATTTCACACAACAAACAGCCGCGCTCCATCCCAGCTTTGGAGCGCGGCCAAATCACAAGCAGTGGCTCAGGGTGTATTAGAGCGGAAACTGGCTGCGCTCAGCCAAACTCCTATCAGCAGCAGCCAGGGGCGGCCATGTTCCAGCAGCAGGAGCAGCATGCCGCAAAAGACCACCAGCAGGGAAAACGCCCGGGAAAACAGACGGCTCACCCGCTCCGCCCACTCCATGGAGGTCAGGCAGGACAACAGGGCAAACAGGGCGCAGCCGCCGTCAAGGGGACAGACCGGCAGCAGATTAAAGCAGCCCAACAGCAGGTTTGCCCCCACGAACAGCGGGAAGTGTCCCACAGCCGCCAAAACCGCGGCCAGCAGCAGGTTGGCTGCGGGGCCGGACAGACTGAGCAGCAGGTCCTGCAGGAAGGATGTACACGCTTCCCCCTCCAGCGTCAGTTCGGCCCCCAGGGCGCTCAGGCGCAGCCGCGCCAGGCGCCGTCCGGTGAGCCGGACGGCAGCTATGTGTCCCAGCTCATGGACCAGCCCAGATCCCAATAAAACCGCCAGCATCCGAAGGCTGCCAAAGTAGGCAGAGACGCTGAGCAAAAGGATAAAGCCGGGATAGAGGACAATCCGTCCCGCCGACCATGTCATTGCTTGTCCTGCGCGGCGGCAGAAGTCTGCTGCACCGCATCGTCAATGGTCTGGGGGAGCAGATGCCGGTGGTATTGCGCCGACGTCTCCAACGACACACCGGCATCCTCCTCAGCACTCTCCTCTGTCGAGGTAGGCAAAAAGGTGTCCACACACCACTGCCGCACCGCCTGCGGCCAGTTTTCCCCCTCGCTGACCGCCTGCCCCAGCGCCTCCACGGACTGGAGGAGGGACTCGTCGCCAGAGACCACTTGGCGCACTGATCCGAACACATCAAAAACCTGCTCCGGAATGAGCCCGCCTCCGACAAAGACCAGCAGGAAAATGGCCGCGGAGGCAATCAGCTGCACCAGCAGCCGGTTGAGCTTGCGCTCTCTTTTTTTTGTAGTCTGGTTTGTCCGCTTTTTCCCCGCGGCCGCACTGCGGCTGTCCCGATTGATCGTCATATGGACGCCCCCTTCCCTTTCAGGCTATGCGGGCATGGGGGCATTTATGTTTCTCCTCTGCGGGGTTGCAAACCCAGCGGGCCGTAGGTTATAATAGTGCGAATTGCGCGCCATGCCAAGCAGGCGCCATGCCGCAAACAATTTATTGGAGAGCTGGGATCAATCGTATGCAGAAACCGGAGTGTGAACTGTTTTTAGAATATGTGCTGGACATCACCAGTCAAATGCTGCAATGCGGCGCTGAGGCCCGCCGGGCAGAGAACACCGCGCTGCGCCTGGTAGAGGCCTACGGCTTTGAACTCCGGTGCGCCAATGCAGTCAGTTCGGAGATGAGTGTGTGCATCAAGGCCCCCGACGGCAGCCATTACAGCCAGTCCGTGCGTGTGCTCACCACCGGAACGGATTTGGGCAAGCTGGAGCGGCTCAACGCCATGGCCCGGCGCATCTGCCAGGACAAACCATCCGTTGCGGAAATCGGGGCCATGGTGTCCGGGGAACAGCGCATCGGATACTCCCCCTGGCTGGAACTGGCGGGCTATATCACCATGACCTTTGGCTTTGCCATTTTCTTCGGCGGAGATCTCCTGGACGGACTGGCATCAGCGCTGGTCTCCGTGGTGATCTTCTGCACCAACCGGCTGCTGAACCACCGAATCCAGGCCAATCAGAACCGGCTGTTCTATACCTTCCTGGCCAGCTTTCTCTCCGGCTGCCTGGCTCTGCTCCTGGTCCGGCTGGGGCTGGGGCACAACGCGGACATGATTATCATCGGCGATGTCATGGTATTTATTCCGGGGCTGAGCCTGGTAAACGGTATTCGGGAGCTGTTTTACCGGGACATTCTCACCGGAATGTACCGTCTGGTGGAGGCCATCATTCTGGCGGTGGCCATCGCCGCGGGCTTCGGCGTCGCCATCCTGCTGTTGGGAGGTATTCAGATATGAACGGTCCTTTGATTCAGATTCTCACCGGGACATTGGGAACCCTGGGCTATGCCCTGGTGTTTCATGTGCGGGTAAAACTGCTGCCGGCGGCCACAATGGGAGGGCTGGTCTCCTGGGCGGTCTATCTGCTGATCTACTTTCCTACGCACAATCTGTTCCTGGCCAGTCTGATCGCGGCTATGGCGGTATACGCCTGGAGCGAGATCATGGCCAGGCTCATGAAGGCTCCGGTGACTGTTTTTCTGCTGCCGGGGGTCATCCCGCTGCTGCCCGGAAGTTTTCTCTATTACACCACCCTGGCCCTGCTCAATGAGGACGCAGTTCAGTTCAAAATTCAGGGCCTTAATACCATCGCCTCCACCATGGGCATCGCCTGCGGGGTGGTCATCGCATCCATCGTGGCCTCCTATCTGATTCAAAGCCTGGAGCAGATCAGAAAGAGGCGGAGCGGCCACTGATCTTCCGCTGCGGAGCCGCAGGACTGCCTCAGCCCTCGGCGCCGCGCGCTTTTCTGGTCATTGTCCCCTATTCGAAGCACAGAACAGAAGAGAGGTAAGATACAATCTTGAAAAACCTGATTCGAAGCAATGACAACATCATCCTGGGGCACGGGGCGGCCATATTCTCCATTGTCGTCTGGGGCACCACCTTTATCTCCACAAAGGTTTTGCTGCGCAGTTTTTCTCCCGTGGAGATTTTATTTCTCCGATTTGTGATAGGTTATCTGGCCCTATGGGTGGCGCAGCCCAAACCGATCCGTGGGACTGATTGGCAGCAGGAGTTAACTTATGCAGCGGCGGGGCTGAGCGGTGTGACCTTTTATTTTCTTTTGGAAAACATGGCGCTCACCTATACCATGGCCTCCAATGTCAGCCTGATTATCTCCGCCGCCCCATTTTTCACCGCCCTGCTGACCCGTCTGGTCAGCAAGGAAGAGGGCAGGCTGCGCCCCGCTTTTTTTGTGGGATTTGCTCTGGCCATGGCCGGCATCGCATTGATCAGCCTGAATTCCACCCAGCTCTCGCTCAACCCGCTGGGAGATCTGCTGGCGCTGCTGGCCGCCCTGATGTGGGCGGTTTACGGAGTGGCCACCCGGCATATCGGCACATACGGTCATTCCACCGTTCAGACCACCCGCCGCATCTTCTTTTACGGCCTGCTGTTCATGATTCCCGCCCTGTTTTGGATGGATTTCCATCCGGACTGGCCGCTGCTGCTCAGGCCGATCAACTGGGGCAATCTGCTCTTTCTTGGGTTGGGGGCCTCGGCACTGTGTTTTGCGGCCTGGAACTTCGCGGTAAAAGTCGTCGGCACTGTGCGCACCACTGCCTACATCTATATGACCCCGGTGGTCACCGTGGCGGCCTCCGCCCTGCTGCTGGGAGAGCCGGTCACCTATTTGTCCGTTCTGGGTGTATTGCTCACTCTGACGGGTCTGTTTCTGTCGGAACGGCATGAATAAGAAAAGCAGGTTTCCATTGGAAACCTGCTTTTTCTTTTAGTTTTCTTCCAGCAGGGCCATGAACTCGGCCTCGGTCAGGACGGGAACACCCAGGGACTGGGCTTTGGTCAATTTGCTGCCGGCGGCCTCTCCGGCCACCACATAGCTGGTCTTTTTAGACACGGAGCCGGAGGCCTTGCCCCCCTGGGCCACGATGGCCTCCTCGGCCTCCTTGCGGCTGAAGTGCTCCAGGGTGCCGGTGACCACAAAGGTCTTGCCCGCCAGCCTGGTCCCCACCGGGGCCTCAGTGCTCTCAAAGCTCACCCCCGCCTCCCTCAGGGCGCGGATCAGGTGCTGAGACTGGGGATTTTCAAACCAGTGGACCAGATAGTCCGCGGTGATAGCCCCCACATCGTCGACAGCGGTGAGTTCCTCCTGGGTGGCCGCCATCAGCCTGTCCAGGCTGCCAAACTGCCGCGAGAGCACCTGGGCCGCTTTCTGGCCCACCTGCCGGATACCAAAGGCAAAGAGCAGCCGGGCCATCCCCTGGTATTTGGAGCGCTCGATGGCGGCAATCAGGTTCTCCGCGGACTTTTTTCCCATCCGTTCCAGCGGCTCCACCTGTTCCGCCTTCAGATGATACAGATCCGCTGGGGTCTTGACCAGCCCGGCATTGACCAGGGCCTCCACCGCGGCGGGGCCCAGCCCTTCGATATCCATGGCATCCCGGGAGGCAAAGTGGGTCAAATTGCGCAGCAGCTGGGCCGGACACTCCGCCCCGGTACAGCGGATGGCCGCCCCGTCCGGATCCCGGCGCACCGGGGCGCCGCAGACGGGACAAAACTCCGGTATATGATAGGGCTCCGTCTCCGGCGGGCGCTTCTCCAGCACCACCGAAACAATCTCCGGAATGATCTCTCCCGCCTTCTGGACGATGACTGTGTCCCCGATGCGGATGTCCTTTTCGGCAATGAAATCCTGGTTGTGGAGGGTGGCGTTGGTCACCGTGGTGCCCGCCAGCCGGACCGGCGCCAGACTGGCCTTTGGGGTGAGCACTCCGGTACGGCCCACCTGGATGACAATGTCCTGGACCACAGAGGGCTTCTGCTCCGGAGGATACTTATAGGCGGCGGCCCAGCGGGGGAACTTGGCGGTGCTGCCGAAGACCTCCCGCGCAGCTAACTGGTCCAGCTTGACGCAGGCGCCGTCAATGTCAAAGGCAAACCGCTCCCGTTTCTCCCCCATTTGGTGGATACAGGAGAGAATTTCCTCCCCGGTGCGGCACAACGTGCGGGGGATCACCTTGAAGCGCAGGGACTCCAGCCAGTCCAGGGCGGCGCTGTCACTTTCAAAGGGTGCCCGCCCCTCCATGAGCTGAATGTTGAAAATCTGCACGTCCAGCCGCCGCTTGGCGGCGATCTTCGGATCCTGCTGCCGCAGGGATCCGGCCGCTCCATTGCGGGGATTGGCCAGCAGGTTTTCCCCGTCCAGTTCCCGCTGGGCGTTGATGGCGTGAAAGACCTTCTTGGGCATAAACACCTCGCCCCGGACGATGAGCCGCTCCGGCGCCCCCTCCAGCCTGACTGGAATGGACTTGATGGTGCGCAGATTTTCGGTCACGTCCTCCCCAGTCTGACCGTCTCCCCGGGTGGCCCCCCGGACGAAGACGCCGTTTTTGTACTCCAGGGCCACAGACAGGCCGTCCACCTTCGGCTCCACCACAAAAACCGCGTCATCTGTCCCGGCCAAAATGCGGGCCACAAACTCCAGCATCTCTTCATCTGAAAACACATCTTGCAGGGATTCCAGGGGAACCGGGTGACGCACTGGGGCAAAACTGGTCAGGGCCTCCCCTCCCACCCGCTGGGTCGGGGAATCAGGGGTAACCGTCTCCGGATGGAGCGCCTCCAGCTCCTCCAAAGAGCGCAGGGCCCGGTCATACTCGTAGTCAGGCACCGTGGGGTCATCCAATACATAGTATTGATAGTTCCACTCGTTGAGCCGCCGGCGCAGGTCAGCAATTTGCTGCAGTTCGTCTGTCATGGATCTCATTCCTCTTCTGTCGTCAGATCATAATAAGTGGCATCGCAGCCATCCTTGATCGCATCCAGCGGGCCAAAGATGCCATAGCTGTCCGGCACCTGGCCCAGCAACACCGTCTCCGCCAAAATCATGCGGGTCTCAGAGGTATAGGTATAGATGCCGCCGGGCAGCAGCAGACTCAAATCCGCGGTGACCGTGAGCACGATCCGGTGGAGGGTCTGATTAATGCCCTGGGCAAAAAACTCGTTGTTAAACTCTGCGGAGATATTGCCCACCGTCTGCACCACCACTGTGATGGTGGGGCCTCGCCCGCTGAAAATCAACCCGGGCAGCAGACTGCCCAGAGACACCTCCACCCGCTCGGCGATCAGCCCGTTGTCAAACTCCTGGGCCACACCGGTGGTGATGGTGTTTTGAAGCAGGGAAAGCCGCGCCATATCTGTCTGAAGCGCGGCGATATTGCCCTCGGAATCGTACTGGACCGTACAAATTGTATCATAAGTGAGCCCCTCATCCTCCAGCTCCGCATTGACCACATCACAGATTTGGCTGGAGATCTGATTGGAAAGATGGTCCGACACGATGGTAACAATATCCGGCCGAATCCGAGTATTGAAAAAATGGATGGCCAACGCCCCCAGGAAAAGGCCCGCACAGATACTGGCTAAAATCTGCCGTCCCTGCCATCCCCGCCGGGGCGGTCTGCGCCGTCTTCTCATAGACACCACTCCCCATCCATTCTATGTGGGAGCGGCCCGTCCGGTTCCGGTTATTCCTTCAGCAGTTCCTGGGCGGCCAGCAAAATGCCGGTCTTGCCCGACTCATAGGTCAAGCCGCCCTGGAGGTAGACCGTATAAGGCGGACGCATGGGGGCATCGGCGGAGAGCTCGATTGAGGAGCCCTGGATGAAGGCCCCGGCGGCCATGATGACCTGGTCATCGTAGCCCGGCATGTCCCAGGGCTCAGGGGTGACGTAGGAGTCCACAGGTGAACCGCTCTGGATGCCCTTGCAGAACTTGCAGACCGCCTCAGGGGTGTGCAGGGAGATCATCTGGATGATGTCGTGACGCACGTCGGTGCTCCGGGGCTCGGTATCATACCCCATCAGCTCCATGAGCCGGGCGGCAAATACTGCGGTCTTGACCGCCTGGGCCACGGTGTGGGGCGCCAGAAACAGCCCCTGGTAGAGCGCGCGGTTTTGCCCCAGCGAGCAGCCGCACTCGGCTCCAATCCCCGGGGTTGTCAGCCGCTGAGCGGCGCCCTGGACAAGATCAGACCTGCCTGCAATGTATCCCCCGGTGGGTGCCAGACCTCCCCCGGGGTTTTTGATGAGAGAGCCTACCACTAGATCGGCCCCCACCTGGGTGGGCTCCAGGGTCTCCACGAACTCGCCGTAGCAGTTGTCTACCAGCACGGCGGCCTCCGGGTTGTTGTCCTTGACGATTTGGGCCAGCTCCCCGATCTCGGCCACCGAGAGGGTGGCCCGGGTGGAGTAGCCCTTGGAGCGCTGGATGACCACCGCTTTCACTGACGGGTCCCGGACCGCTTCGGCCAGTGCCTCTCGGTCCGGGGCATTGTCCTTCAGGGCTACCTCCTTATATTTGATGCCGTAGTCCAGCAGGGTGCCCCGGGCATTCCCGGCGGTGCCGATGACGCTCTGGAGGGTGTCGTAAGGGGCGCCTACCGCGTAGACCAGGGTGTCTCCAGGCATAAGCGCGCCAAACAGGGCACAGGCGATGGCGTGGGTGCCGTTGACAAACTGGATGCGAACCAGTGCCTCCTCTGTGCCGAAAATCTCCGCATAGATCTGATCCAGCTGATCCCGGCCCAGGTCATCGTATCCATAGCCGGTGGTGCCGGCAAAGTAGCCCTCTGCTACCCGGTGGTGCTGAAAGGCAGCGAGCACTTTGCGGGTATTCTCTTCCGCAATGGCATCAATCCGCGCAAACTGCTCCGTCAGCTCGCCCTGGGCCCGGGCAGCCAGGGCAAGGACCTGTTCTGATAGTTCCAGACTCATGCTCCGATAAACTCACTTTCCGCCAGCGCGGCCACAAAGCGGGCGCTGTGCTCAATATCCTTCAGGTCACAGACCTCCACCGGGGCGTGGGTATAGCGGCACGGGATACAGATCCCCCCGGCATAAACCCCGCCTCGGGTGGGCTGAATGGCACCGGCATCGGTGCCGCCGGAGCGCAGTATGTCCTGCTGGACCGGAATCCCATGCTCCCCGGCCACCCGGTTCATCCAGGAGACCACCTGGGGCTGGCAGATGACGGAACCGTCCATCACCTTGACCCCCGGCCCCTTGCCCAGCACAGAGGAACAGTTATGAGCCGCACCCAGCAGATCGTCGGACAGCGTCACATCCACGGCAATGCCCACGTCCGGGTCCACTCCGTAGGCGGCGGGTTTGGCCCCCCGCAGCCCCACCTCCTCCTGGGTGGAGAAAACAAACCAGAGATCATTGGCGGGCGTTTCGATCTGGGCCAGGGCGGCGACCAAGGCGGCGCAGCCGGAGCGGTTGTCCAAGTATTTGGAGAACACCCGGCCGTTCTGAAGATAGGTGGGGGCGTCATAGACCGCCACATCCCCCAGCTGGACCAGCTTCAGGGCCTCCTCCCGGCTGGACGCGCCGATGTCGATGTAGAAGTCATCCAATTTGACGGACTTCTCCTCCTCTTTATCCTCGGGCAGGGCGATCACGCCCCGCACTCCGTTTTGAAACACCACGCTTTGGCGGCGGACATCCCTGTCCGGCAGCCAGCCCAGGCTGCCAAAGCGGAGGTAGCCCTCCTTTTCAACGTGGGTGACCACCAGACCGATGCTGTCCATATGGGCAGAGAACATCAGCTTTTTCCCCGGCCCCTTCTTGTGGGCAATCAAATTTCCCATGGTATCCACCCGATACTCGTCCACATAGGGGGCGATTTGCTCGGAGATCACCTGCCGCACCCCATCCTCACAGCCGGAGGGGCCAAAGGCGCCGGTGAACTGCGTCAAACGTTCAAACAGTTCCATTTCTTCCATTCTCCTCCGCCACCGCCTGGATAAACAGGCGGGCAAGCCTCAGTAATGCCTCGCAGTCGGCGATCGACGCCGTGCTGGAGGGCGTGTGTATATTGCGTACCGCGGCGGCAATGCCTGCCACCTGCACACCGGCGCGGCTGCGCTGGATCGCCCGGGCGTCGGTACCCCCGGCCACCCGATGCTTGGTCTGCCAGGGGATGCCGTTATCCTCCGCCAGGCGGCGCAGCAGTTCAAACAGCTTCCGGTCGTAGATAGAACCTCCATCCATAAAGGGGATGACCGGCCCCTTGCCCGGGGCACAGACCGCCATATGCTCCGGAGTCCCGGGAATGTCGGAGGCGGTGGTGCCCTCCACCACCAGGGCGATTTCCGGCCGGACGGAAAAAGCATAGCCAAAGGCCCCCCGGGTCCCCACCTCCTCCTGGGCGGAGAAGACGAAGGTGCAGTCCATGGGCAGCTCCTCCTGGAGCAATTTCAGCAGCACGGCGCAGCCCACCCGGTCGTCGATGGCCTTGGCCTTGAGCATCCCGTCTCCAAATTCCACCCACTCCGGATCAAAGGCAGCCACATCCCCCAAGGAAACCAGCTGCTCTGCCTCCGCCCTGTCCTTTGCGCCGATATCCAGATAGAGCTGATCCAGTTTGGGGAGCTGCTTGCGCTCCTCCCGGCTGGTCAGGTGGATGGGTTTGCTGCCCACCACGGCGGGGATGCGGTTAGCGCCCACAAAGACCCGCTTCCCCAGCAGCACCCGGCGGTCGATGCCGCCCACGGTGTCAAAGCGCAGGGAGCCGTCCTCCTCGATCCGCTTTACCATCAGGCCCACCTCGTCCATGTGGGCCGAGAGGAGCAGCTGATTGCCGGTGGATTTTGCCCCCTTTTTGAACACAATCAAATTGCCGATGGGATCGGTATGGATGCTGTCCGCCCAGGGCTGGGCCTGGGTACGGATAAAGTCCCGCACTTCATCCTCCCAGCTGGATACGCCGCTGAGGGCGCACAGCTGCTTGAGCAGGTTCAGCATTTCTCTCCCTCCTCTCCCAGGGTGCGCAGGAAGGCCGCCAGCAGCCTGGCCCCCTGCTCAATATCCCGCAGATCCACCACCTCCATGGGGGTGTGCATATAGCGCAGCGGGATGGAGAGGATCTGGGTGGCAATCCCCTCCCGGGCAATCTGGATCTCCCAGCCGTTGGTGCCGGTGGCGCCGCTCATGATCTCCAGGCTGTAGTCGATTTCCTCCCGCTTGGCGACCTCTTCAAAGCGTCTGGTCATCCAGCGGGCCATATTGGGGCCCACGCCGATGACAGGCCCGCCGCCCAGCGGGAAGCCCTTCTCCTTTGCCACGTCGGGCTGAGTGGCAAAGGTGACGTCCACCGCCACAGCGCAGAACGGATCCAGGGCATAGGCGGCGGCCAGCGCCCCATTTCCGTCCGTCTCCTCCTGATTGCTGCCCAGCACACAGAGATCCACATTCAGGTGTTCGTCTTTCAGCAGCTCCAAAGTGCGCAGCAAAACGCAAAAGCAGGAGCGGTCATCCAGCGCCTTGCCCGTGACCCGCTCCCCCTGGAGCCGGGTACATCCTTCCCGGTAGACGGCGGTGGTGCCCACGGGGTAAACCCGCTGGGCCTCCTCCTGGAAGAGGCCCACGTCAATGCGCAGATCCTCCAGCGAGATGGCCTTGTCCTGCTCCCCCGCCGCGAGCACATGGGGCGGCTTGGCGGCCACCACGCCGAATCCTGCGGCAGGCGTCATCAGGGACACTTCCCGGCCGGGCAGCATCCGGGGATCCACGCCGCCGATGGTGGAAAAGCGCAGAAAGCCCTCCTCATGGCCGGTGACTACAAACCCGATCTCATCCAGGTGGGCATCCAGCAGCACCAGCTTTGCCCCCGGCGCCCCGCAGCGGCGCAGCCCCAGCAGATTGTTCAGTTTGTCCCGACGCACCTCGTCCACCAGGGGGCGCAGCAGTTCCTCCGCCACATCTGCCACAGCGCCGATATGGCCTGACGGGCCCGGCGCGCTGCAGAGGCGGCTCAGTGATGTATACAGATCCAACAGTATTCCCCTTTCCGGTTCAGGTCAATGCGCGGACGATGCGTTTGAAGGTGTCGCCCCGCTCCATGAAATTTTTAAATTTGTCAAAGGAGGCGCTGGCGGGAGAGAGAATGACAACATCTCCCGGCTGGGCCAGAGACTGGGCCTTTTTGACCGCCTCTTCAAACTCATCCACCTCATAGATCGGCAGACGCTCAGGGTCATACCCCTCTGCCCCCTCTGCCGCGGCCCGAATCTTCGGAGCAGTGGCTCCGGTGAGCACCAGGATCTTGACGTGGGCCACCAGTTCCGGACCCAGCACATCGTAGGGGATATGCTTGTCATACCCGCCGGCGATCAGAATCACCTTTTGCGGGAATGCGCGCAGGCCGGCAATGGTACGGGAAGGGCTGGAGCCGATGGAGTCGTTGTAATACCGCACCCCGTGCAGCTCCCGCACCAGCTCAATCCGGTGCTCCACGCCCCCAAAGGTCTTGGCAAACGCCCGGATGATCTCATCGCTGACCAGGCCGTTCACCGCCGCGATGGCGGCCATGTAGTTTTCAATATTGTGCACTCCGGGCAGCAGAATATCCTCCACCGGCAGCACCGGGCGGCTCTTCCCGTCCTGTTTGACACAGATAACCCCGTTCTCCAACACCACGCCCGAGTCCATAGGGTTTTGACGGGAGAAGAGGGTGACGGACCCTTTCGCCTCGGCGGCAAAGGAGCGGGTCAGCTCATTGTCCCGGTTGAGCACCACCTTGTCCTCCGGGTGCTGGTGCAGGAAGATGTTTTTCTTGGCGGAGACATACTCCTCCATCCCCTTGTGAATGTCCAGATGGTTGGGCGCCACATTGGTCACCACGGCGATCTCCGGACTTGAGGTCATGCAAAGCAGTTGGAAGGAGGACAATTCCAGCACGGCGATGTCCTCCGGTTTCATATCAAAGGTCTCAGCCAACAGCGGATGGCCGATATTGCCGCCCAAGTGGACCGTATATCCCGCCCGCTCCAGCAGTTTTGCAATGATGGTGGTGGTGGTGGTCTTGCCATCGCTTCCGGTCACCGCAATTATTTTGCAGGGACAGACATCGAAGAACACTTCCATCTCCGATGTCACCTTTGCGCCCCGGGCCACTGCAGCCTCAAACGCGGGGACATCGGGCCGGATCCCGGGGGAGCGGAAGATCAGATCCGCGTCCAGGTCCTCCATGTATCCCTCCCCCAGCTTCAGTTTGGTTCCAAGGGCCTCCAGCTCGTCGGCGGTCTGCCCCAGCCCCTCCCGGGTGTTCCGGTCACAGGCCGTAACATCAATGCCGTGGGCGCGCAGCATCTTGATCAGCGGGACATTGCTGACGCCGATGCCGAACACCGCCACTCTTTTATCTCGAATCGAGTTCAAATAGTCCTGAATGGTCATTGTCATAAACAGTTTCCTCCTGTCCTCCCCCTGCGGGCGGACAAAGCAATTATATACACCTTTGGCGGAAATTTCAATTATAATCGCCACGCCGGACAAAGGTTAACATAAGCAGGAAACTGTTTTATCCTTTTCCATGGTTTCTGTCGAACCTAGGCTGTACTACCGGGTGATCTGGTACAGGGAATAAAAAATCCCTTTTCGTGCCAGCAGCTGGTCAAAGGTACCCGTCTCAGCTAAGTCTACACCTAAATGACCGCCCGTCCCGTATATCCAAAAGGTGAGAAATCGACCGAAAAAGCAGAGTATATTTACCCGTCACACGGAAAACGATTTAAAAGTAGTGATTTGCATAAGTTCAGAGCTAAAATCAATAAGATTAAGTTATATCCTTTGAAGTGATAATAATATCATAATTTCTTAGCCTTTGGGATTGATAGCAAAGCCAGCCGAGCCAGTCAACGGTCAAGATGAACGGCGCATTTTATGCGCCGCCGTTGACAGTCCCGCCTGTCTTTGCTAAAGGGTAATCAAGGCGGGAAAGCCCTAAAATGGCTTCCCGCCTATTTCACATTTGAGAGAAGAAACGCTCCAAAATCAGAAAGAGAGCGGCCAAGCACTTTGAAAGATTGCTCGCCTTGTCAACCCGTTCAGCGGGACAGCGTGCGGCGGTCAAGGCCGGGTGCAAATCCGTTCATTTCAGCCTTGACGGTTCCCCGCTGTCCTGCTACTTTTCCAGGCGTGTGGCCACAACTTCGGGACACTTTGCCCACAAGGCGGAGCGTAGAACGAGGGACGGAGGTTTTCATATACGCCCTGTTTGCTGTTGAAAACAGATCTGCGCTTGCGGCTCCACGCCACGCAAGCACAGCCTTGTTTTCCTGCCGCTTCAAATGCCCTTGCCCTCCCCGGCGGCAACGGCATTTTCA
>CAUGSS010000015.1 GCA_959602365.1 uncultured Eubacteriales bacterium | reverse complement strand
GGTCTCCCGGTCGATCTCGCTGGCGTTGCCCCAGGTGAAGGTCACCAGGCCGTACCTGGGCAGCAGCAGATTGGCCTCATACACCCGCTGTTTCAGCTCTTCCAACATATCCTGTCGTCCTCCTATTCCTTCTCATGCCTCTAATTCATACAATGCCACTTCGTCGGTCTCCCGGTTGGTGGCTATCAGCACATCGTGTCCGTCCAGCATATAGTGCAGCGTGTTGGCCGGCCCCCGGCCCCGGTCAATCCACTCCGGGCGGTAGGTATCTCCCTCCGGATCGTAGGTAAAAGCCAGGAAGTCCCGCTCGCCTGAACGGTGACCCACCACCAGGGCGGGACGGCCGCAGAGCGTCCCGCCATAAAACGCATGGCAGAAAGGCAGCTCGTGCTCGTACTCATAGACCTTCTGATAGCGGCCTTCCAGCAGTTTATATACCCGCACCTTGTCCCCGTGGAAGGGAGCGATGACCCCCAGCTCCTGCCGGCCGTCCCCGTCGAAATCCACCAGCACCGCATCGCTGGCCGGATCCTCCACCAGGGTCTCAATGCACCACTCTCCGCCCCGTTCTGCCGGCGGGGTGAAGCGGAAGATGCCGTTCTCCGCGCAGATGAGGCAGGTGGTTTCCCCGTCCTGCTCTATGCGGTAGTAGCCGTGGTTTTTCTGCAGTCCCTCCCGCAGCACCGTCAGCTTGAGCTGATGGTCCTGGTCGAAACCGCTCAAATCCTCGGGCAGCTCCGCGGCGAACACTTTGCCCGGGAAGCGCCAGTCGTCGTCATATTCATGGCCGGATTTCAGAGCACAGGCCACCAAATAACGCACCCCACCCCGCTCCACCACGTCAATACGGTGGACAAAGGGCAGATCCACCAGCGTGCGGATCTCCCAATCCCCTTTGCCCCGGGGCGTGATGATGGAGATGTTGGCCGCCCCCGCGTTGTTGAAGCCGTAGAACTTCAGGGTAGCCAAAAACTGGCCGTCGGTGCCCGGCACCTGCACCATGCTCATCACGCCGCCGGGCTCCTGCCAGACTTCATCTTCCAGATTGCCCTCCAAATTGAAGAGCAGGCACCGCTCCTTCAGCTCCGAGGCCACCAGGAAGTGATCTCTGCCTTGGTAGTGCAGCGGGGCCAGGGCATAGTTTTTTTCCAGGTTGGAGAGCACTTTCTTCTTGATCTGCATACCGGACGCCTCACTTCTGTCTATCCAGGATTTCGGCCATCATCCGATGGGCACCGGCAATATCCTGCTTCCAGTCTTCGCTGCCGGTGTACCACATCTCAGCCACATAGCGCCGCACACCCAGGCTCCACGCCTTTTCAATGGCTGCGGGGAAGTCCACATGGCCCGCTCCGAAGGGCACCTCCCGGAATACTCCCGGCACCGTCTCCTTCAGGTGCATGGCCACCAGATGGCCGTGTCCGCACTCCAGGTCGGCCAGCACATCGGTTCCGTAGGTCTTGGCCGCATTGGTGATGTTGCCGATATCCGGGTACACCCCCAGATAGGGGGAATCCACCCGCTTCACATGCTCCATGGCCTTGCCCACAGTATTCATGAACTCGGTCTCCATGGTCTCAAAGCCCAGGGTAACCCCCCCTGCGGCGGCCAGCTCCACCGAGCGGGCCAGATTCTCCTGGAAATACTTCCGGGTGTCCCCGTCCCCCTGCTCATAGTAGACATCGTAGCCCGCCAGCTGAATGGTGCGGATACCCAGGTCCGCCGCCAGCCCCACCGCTTTTCCCATGATCTCCATGCCTCTTGCCCGGACCGCGGCGTCGTGGCTGCCCAGGGGATATTTCCGGTGGCCGGACAGACACATGGAGCGGACGGGAACCCCCGCAGCCTCCATCAGATCCACCAGATGCCCCCGCTCCCCGGCGCTCCAATCCAGCCGGGCCAGCTTGGCGTCGGTCTCATCGATGCTGATTTCCACATAGTCAAATCCGGCCTCTCCGGCGCAGATCAGTTTCTCCCACCAGCCCAGTTCTCCGGGCATCGCCTTTTCATACAGGCCAAGTTGATACTGTTTCATTCTGTTCTTCCTTCCACGCCCCGGGTCAGACCGTAAACTCCGGCCAGACCGCGTCCAGCGCCCGGGAGACAGCCCGGTACTTCTGATATTTTCTCTCATAGACCGCATGGCGCTCCGGGTCGGGGCAGACCGGCGGATTAATGCGCACCATCTTTGCGGCAGCCTGTTCATAGTCCTCATAGACCCCGGCGGCCACGCAGGCAGCCATGGCGCAGCCCAGTGCTCCCAGCTCCTTCACCCCGCTCACTGTCTCAATGGGGCAGTCCAGCACATCGGCGAACATCTGCACCCAGAAGGAGGAGTTCACCGCCCCGCCCGCCATACGGATGCGCTCTGGTTTGGGCACCGCCGAGAGCAGCTTGTCAATGTGGGTCTTGTGAGAGTAGGCCACTCCCTCGTATACAGCCCGCACCATGTGGGCCGCCGTATGGTAGCTGGTCATGCCCACAAAACAGGCCTTGGCCAGCGGGTGGGCGTTGCTGCCGTAGAGGAAGGGGAGGTAGTAGACCTCGCTGTCCTCCGGGGCCACGCTGCCGGCCAGGCCGGCCAGGTAGTCGTACAGCGCTCCCCCGGTCAGCCCCTTGGTGTCGATACAGTTGGCAATAGCCCACTCCAGATTGCCTGCGCTGGTGGCACTGCTCTCCTCCAGCAGGTAATAGCCGGGGATGGCGTACAGGGAATTCATGGCCACCTCCGTGCCGGTGACCGGATGGTCGGCGATGCACTCGTTGATGCTCCAGGTGCCTGTGATGGTACACACCTGCCCTGGCCGGGTCACGGCGCTGGCAATGGCGCAGGCATCCACGTCAAACATGCCGCCGGCCACCGGCGTGCCGGGCAGCAGGCCGGTCTCCCGGGCCGCCGCCTCGGTGACATGGCCGCAGAGATCGCAGGAGCCCTTCAGCGGGGTGAGCATATCATAGACCTCGCCGATGCCCAGTATCTCCAGAAGCCCCCGGTCGAAGCGGCCGTTTTTCACGTCCATCAGGCCGGAGCCGGAGATGTCGGTGGCCTCGCACCAGGCCTCCCCTGTCAGGCGGAAGCGGATATAATCTTTGGCAGAGAACACATAGCGGATATTATCGTACACCTCCGGCCGCTCCTGCTTCATCCACCGCAGCAGCGCCGCCTGCTGGCAGGCCATCAGCTGCTGACAGAGCTGGGGATAGGCCCGTTCAAAGGTGCCGTCGCCATACCACTGCTCCACCACCCGCCAGGCCCGGTTGTCGGTGGACCCAATGCCGGGATAGGCGGGTCTGCCGTCCTTCCCCCACAGGTACAGTCCCTTCCCGTGGCCGCAGACGGCCAGCCCCAGAATATCCCCGGCGCTGACGCCGGAGCGCTCCAGCACCTGGCGGATGCAGCTGCAATTTGCCTGCCACAGCGTCTCCATATCCCGCTCCGTATAGCCGGGCTGAGGCGCCGTCACCGGGGTCTTCTGGGCGGCCACACAGATCTCCCGTCCCTCCAGGTCAAACAGTGCCGCTTTTGTGACGGTGCCTCCGTTGTCCAGGCCAATGGCATACCGCTTCATAGAAATCCTCCATTCTGCCGCCCGGGGCGGCACAGCTTGAGATGCACCCATCTCCTTTCAGAGAAACAGGGCGCTGCTCCGGCGCAATCTGTCCAGTCCCTCCGGACAAAAGGATAAACCGCCCGCAGGCGAAACAAGCCTTGATGCCGCGCCGCCGGGGGCCATCACACCTTTACTTTGACCACAATCTTGCGCACCAGGCAGGGGCCGGTGGCCTGGCAGTTGGGCCGGTGGGCGTCCTCCGGGGGCACAATGACAAAATCCCCGTCGTGGAGCACCGCGCCGCCGTGACGGGCCGGGGTCTGGTAGTACTGGATGTCAGTGGCCTCATCATACTCCCCATCGGGAATCAGCCCGGCGGCGGGGACAATGCCCACGAACTCCTCCCCTTTGACCACAAACTGGATATCGAAGTAGTCCCGGTGGGTCTCAAACTTCCGGGTCTCCTCCGGGTCGGTGGTGTACTCCTGGATCTTGGCCAGCACACCGTCCCCCACCGGGATCTCGGTGCCCGGAGTCAGGTCCATCAGATCATGGCTGCGCAGGAACTCGAACGCCATCTGGAAGCGCGCATTCTTGTAGTCGTACTTGTCAACTCGGGACAGATTGTTGGTAATCATAATAGTAAGCTCCTTTTTTCAATCTGACAATAACGATATTAAAATGACATTATCTACATTCGGCTGTGTTCGACGCTTTTGACTGTCCGGGCAGGGCGGGCACCCCGTCAGTCGTGTACTGCCAGTGCCAGCTGGTGGCACGGCTGGGCAGGTTCTCCCCGTGGGACTCAGGCGGCAGCGGCATGGGCGTCTCAAACAGGGACTCCAGCCACACCCCGTCGGTGTCAAAGCGTTCCCGGGCAAAGGCCACCCAGTCCTTGTCATAGGGGTGGCGGAAATACTCCATCACATGCAGCCGCCGGATCTTCCAGCCCGCCTCCTCCCGCCGGAACTCCACCGCATAGCGCTGGAGCAGCACCTCCGCCCGGTACTGCCGGCCGTCGGCAGTGGCGCTGGTGAAAAGGGTGCGCCGGTTGCTCTCCTCGGTCACCGGCGCGCACCCCAGATCCCCCGCATCGGTCTGGGTCCCGAAGGCGGTCCAGCTTCCCTGGGCAGTCAGGCCGTCCGGAGACAGGGTGATGGAGGGAGAAGAAAATGACACCGTATCCAGCCGCCCGGGGACGGCCTCCTTGATATAGAAGGTCTTTACCTTCCAAAGCCCTTCGTAGATGCCCGAGGCGCCATACTCCAGGCTGACGTCGTCCGCCTGACTCCACAGCTCTTCCACAATCCGCCCGCCGCAGCCGGCGCCGCACCAGAGGGCATAGCGGCCCATCAGGTCGGCAATTTCCGCCTTGGCCTCTACCGCCGCCAACCGGGCCTCCAGCGCCTCCAGGCGCTGTTCCAAACCGCTCATTCCCTGCACCTCCCGCTCACCGCTACTGCCGCCGGAGAGGGCACGCGGACCGGTCCGCTCAGGGGCAAAAGCGTCTTGTTCTCATAGTCGATCTTCAGCACATACACCTGATCGGAGTGCTGCATAGCGGTGACCACCAGGGCGCCGTCCCCGGAGATATGGAAATCCCGGGGGCCGTCCCCCGGAATGTCCACCACACGCTCCCGGACCAGAGTGCCGTCGCTCTGCCGGGAGAAGACGGTGATGGTGTTGCTGGGGCGGTTGGCCGCCAGTACCAGCCGCCCATCGGGGGTGACCCGTATGGTGCTGGTGGCGGCCATGGCGGGGTGCGCCTCATCCAGCAGTCGAACCGTCTGCACCAGTTCGACGGCCCCCCGCTCCTCCAGATGGCTGCGAAACACATAGATCTCATCGGGAGACTGCATCATGGCATAGATGTGCTCCCCCACCGCCGCAAAGTACCGGGGAAAAGGATTGCCGGGAAAGGTGTAGCTGGTCACCCGGGCGCCGGAATCAGCGCGGTATATCACAAGGGCGCACTCCGCCAGGGAGATCACCCCAACATAGCCGTCTTCAATCTCCCCCACACAGTGCAGCGCCTTCCAGCCGGAGTCCTCCGGCGGCGCCACCGTGAGCCGGGCCGGCTCCAGAGCCCCCTCCCCGGTCAGGGCATAGGCACTCCAAGTGCCGTCGTAAAAATTGCACACATAGACATTCTTTTTCGCCCCGTCCACCGCTGCACAGCAGGTGCGCTGGCCATAGCTGCGCTGGCCGTTGAGCCGGGTCAGAACGCCCTCCCGGCCCACCTGGTAGGCGGTCACGCCGCCGTCGGCCCAGCCCTCAAAGGTCATACCCTCCGCCACCGCATAGAGGTTTTTCCTGTCCCGGCTCAGGGCCACGCTTCCCGTGTTGTAGGCCCAGGCGGTGGAAACCACCTCCGCCGCGCCGCTGGCGGCGTCGATGCGCAGGGTATAGATTCCCCGGCTGCCCCGGACGGAATTGGTGCCGATAAAGGCGTAATAACAGTCTCTGTCCATATTCATCATCCGTTCCACTTAAAATGCTCTTTGCGGATCACATTGCCTTCCCGGTTGCACTGCCGGTACTCCGTGCGCAGCTCGGCGATCCAAAGGTAGATGCAGCTTCCCGCCAGCACCCCCCAGGCGGCGGCCACAAACGCCTCTCCGGCCAGCTCGCCGGGCTGTGCCCCCACCAGGGCGAACACACTGTGCCAGACAAACAGCCCAAGCCCCAGCAGGCCGGAGAAGAAAGCCCCAAACTTCAGAAACATGGAGGTCTCAATGTACTGCATTCGCTGCAGCGTCCGGGGCTTGCGCAGCCTGCACACGCAGGCATAACAGACCAAAAACAGCGGAATTACAATCAGAATGCCCAGAGCAGCCAGCACACCTTGGCGGTTGCTGGCGACATTGACACTGTTGGCCCCCACAAACACCGCCGCGCAGAGGGCCGCCAGGGCGAGAAAAACCCACTTTCTCCTCTGATAGACCTGATCGGGCACCTGGGCGGTGTAGGTGTCGCCGATATAGATCAGCTCCCGCTTGGTTTTTCCGTTTTTGTCCAGCACTGTTCTGACTTCAAAGTCATCAAAGTAGCGCTTGGCCATGGGCCCCTTCCGCTTGCGCCACCGCTGCTCCTCTTTGGCGTCCAGGTCATTCAGTTTCTTCTTCCAGGAAAATTTCATGGGTATCTCCTTTTGCTCTGCTCCTGTCCGGAAAAAGGGGAACCGGTCCGGCTCCGCAGAGAAGCCGAACCGGTTCAAAGTACAATTACTCAGCCGCGACCAAGGGGCGGACATTGTAGATGTTGGGCCAGCAGTGGGCATCATAGACCACGCCGGTCAGATCGGCGGACCAGGCGTCAGGGAACACCACGTCGCAGACATTGGTGCACACCCAGTGGTCGGTCAGCCACTGCTGCACCGCGGCATAGGCATCATAGCGCTCCTCATCAGAGGCGGCCCAGGCGGCGTCGATCAGGGCGTGGAGCTCCTCCTCGCCCTCGCCTACATAGGCGTTCCAGGAGGTTTCAATCCGGCTGTCGGCGAACTCCAGCATGCGGCTGACGTCCCAGTTGTCGTTCTCAGCGAAGCCGATGGGAATCTCACCGACCCAGGAGTGCTCCAGCATGACGGTCAGGTCCACGGTCTCAATGTTCAGAGTGATGCCGATCTCGGCCAGCTGGGCCTTCAGCACCTCGTAGTGGGCAGTGCTGGCGCCATTGACGGCGTAGGTGGTGTAGGTCAGGTCTTCGGCACTCCAGCCGGAGTCGGCGATGAGCTGCTTGGCGGTCTCCACATCCTGGGTATAGGTCTCGGACTCATAGTAGTAGGGGGAGGACTGGCCGGTCACCGAGGAGTGGGAGGTGGTGCCATAGCCGGAATAGGCGGCCTGGGTCAGCAGATCCTTGTCGATGGCCAGGAAGATGGCCTGACGGACATTCTCATCCTGAAGGGAGGGGGTATTCTTCATGGTCAGCCAGATGGGCAGGCCCACGTTCTGCTCATAAACGTTGACATACAGGCTGTCATTGGCCTGGAGTTCCTCCACCTGGGCAGTGGAGATATTGAAGGCGATGTCCACATCGCCGGCTTCCAGGGCGTTGGCCCGGGCCACAGGGTCAGAGATGAAGGAGAACTCAATATACTTGTAATAGGGCAGCTCTCCCCAGTAGTCGTCGTTGCGGACCAGGGTCAGGCTCTCGCCGGTGCTCCAGGACTCCAGCATGTAGGGGCCGGAACCCACAGGGTTGACGGCAAAGACGGTCTCATCGTTGCCCACGTCCTCAAAGGCCTTGGCAGAGAAGATGGCGTAGTAGGTGCAGCCCAGGATCTCGGGCAGGTTGTTGTACACCCGGGACAGGCCGATGATGACGTGGGTGTCATCCACCACGGAGCACTCGGCGGGATCCAGCCACAGGGTGTAGTGGTTCAGGGTGTAGTCATAGGAGGCCTGGAGGGAGGCGATGACGTCGTTGGCAGTCATCTTCTCGCCGTTGGTGAAGTACACGTCATCCCGCAGGGTGAACTGCCAGTGCAGGTCGTCGATCTGCTCCCACTCGGTGGCCAGGCAGGGCTCCACGGTCTTGGTCTCATCGTTCCAGCGCACCAGGGTGTCGAACATGCAGCTGTCCACCCGGTTGCTGGTCTTGTTGGTCACATAGTTGGGGAAGATGGAGGTGGGCTCACCGTCGCAGGCCACCCGCAGGGTCTCTTCAGAGGTGCCCTCGGCGGGAACCAGGCTGCTGTCCTCAGCGGGGGTGGAAGTGTCGCCGGTGCCGCTGGCGCTGGCATCGCCGCCGGAGCTGGCGTTGCCGCCGCTCTGAGTTGTGTTGCCGCCGCACCCGGCCAGTACGGACAGGGACAGCACGCAAGCAAGGATCAGTGCAAGTACTTTCTTGATTTTCATGTTTTCTCCTCCGTTTCAGTTGTTTTATTCAGCTCATCCACCAGCTCCGCCGAGCGGTGGCAGGCCACGAAATGGTCCGGTGAGATCTCCGTCAGTTCCGGAGCTGGCTTCTGCCTGCATTCCTCGGTGCAGTAGGCGCAGCGCCCTGCAAAGCGGCAGTGGTTCTCCGGATTGATGGGGGAGGAGAGCTCACCCTGAATGATGATCTTCTCCCGGCGGTTGTGCAGGGAGGGGACCGGGATAGCGGAGAGCAGCGCTCTGGTATAGGGGTGGTACTGTTTGACAAACAGCTCCTTGGCGGGGCTTTTCTCCACGATCTGTCCCAGGTACATGACAATAATATCGTCGGAGATGTGTTTGACCACGGACATATCGTGGGTGATGAACATATAGGTCAGCCCCAGATCCCGCTGCAGGTCCTGCAGCAGATTGAGCACCTGGGCCTGGATGGACACGTCCAGGGCGGACACCGGCTCGTCGCAGACGATGAACTTGGGGCTCAGGGCCAGAGCCCGGGCGATGCCGATACGCTGGCGGCGGCCGCCGTCCAGCTCGTGGGGATAGCTGTTCTGAAACCGCTCGGCCAGCCCCACCGTGTCCATCAGCTTCTTGACCCGCTTGTAGATCTCGTCCCGGCTGCCGGTCTTATAGATCTTCATGGGCTCGGCGATCAGCTCGGTCACCGTCCGCCGGGGGTCCAGGGAGGCAAAGGGGTCCTGAAAGATCATCTGCATATTGGGCCGCACTTTCTTGAACTCCTTGGCGGAGTAGGCGGCCACGTCGGTGCCGTCGAACACCACCTTGCCGGCGGTGGGATGGGTCAGGCGGATAATAGCCTTTCCAAGGGTGGACTTGCCGCAGCCCGACTCGCCCACCACGCCCAGGGTTTTGCCCTGTTCCAGGGTGAAGGAAACGTCGTCCACGGCGTGCAGGATGCCGCTGCTGACCTGGAAGTATTTCTTTAGATGGGAGACTTCAAGCAACGCCATTATGCGCCCTCCTCCTTCCCGTTGGCGTAGATACACTTGACCAGGTGGCCCGGTCCGACCTCTGTCAGTTTGGGGTCGCACCCCTTGCAGGCGTCGGTGTGCCGGGTGCAGCGGTCATAGAAGCTGCAGTAGCCGGGCAGGTCGTTGGGATCCACAGTCTGGCCGGGCACCGGCTTGAGCCGCTCCACATCCTTGTCCAGGCTGGGGATGGACTCAAACAGGCCGATGGTGTAGGGGTGCTGGGGGCGGTCGAAGATATCCTCCACGCTGCCGCACTCCACGATCTCGCCGGCGTAGACCACCGCGCACTTGTTGCACACGTCCGCCACGATGCCAAAGTCGTGGGTGATCAGCATCATGGCCGTGCCCAGCCGGTTGCGCAGGTCCTTCATCATATCCAGCACCTGGGCCTGGATGGTCACGTCCAGGGCGGTGGTGGGCTCGTCGGCGATCAGCAGCTCGGGACTGCAGGCCAGGGCGATGGCGATGACAACCCGCTGCTTCATGCCGCCGGACATCTGATGGGGATAATCCTTGTAACGCTCGGGCCGGATACCCACCATTTCCAGCATCTCCACCGCCTTTTTCTCCGCCTCGGCCTTGGAGCAGTTCTCATGGAGGGCAATCACCTCCCGGATCTGGTCTCCGATGGGCTGCACCGGGTTCAGGGCGGTCATGGGGTCCTGAAAGATCATGCTGATCTTTTTTCCCCGGTATTCCCGCATCTTTTTCTCCAGCTGCTTCTGTTCCGAGCGGGGGGCGTCCTCTGGCAGGACGATCTCCTCCCCGTCCAGCTTGATGCTGCCCTGTACGATCCGGGCTGGGGGATGGGGCAGCAGCTGCATCAGGCTCAGGGCAATGGTGGTCTTGCCCGCGCCGGTCTCGCCCACCAGGCCCAGCACGTCTTTTTTCTCAATGGTGAAGGAGACGCCGTTGACCGCCTCCACCACCCCGTCGTAGGTCTCGTAGTGTACCACCAGATCCCTGACTTCAACTACGGGGACATTTATCTTCTCTTCCATTGTCTATGTCCTCCTTATTTCAGTCTCGGGTCCAGCGCATCCCGCAGGCCGTCGCCCAACAGGTTGAAGCCCAGCACTGCCAGCACGATGAAGGCACCGGGGAAGAAGCACAGATAGGGTGCGGAATTCAGATAGGTCTTGCTGGTGGACAGCAGGGATCCCCACTCCGGGGTGGGCGGCTGCACGCCGACCCCCAGGAAGCTCAGAGTGGACACGCACAGCACTTCCACGCCCAGCAGGTTGACAATGGCCAGGATGACCGGACCCACCGCATTGGGCAGCAGGTGCTTGAACATGATGTCAAAGCTGCTGGCTCCCATGGATTTGGAGGACTCCACATAGTCGCTGTCCACCACCGTGAAGATGGCCCCCCGGAAGGTGCGGGCCATGTTGGGCACGGCGCCCACCGCCAGGCCGATGACCAGTACGTACATATTGTTGCCCAGGGCGGCCACGATGGCGATGCTCAGCATCAGGCCTGGGATGGAGCCCCAGATGTCCATAAACCGCATCATAATGTTGTCAAACTGGCCGCCGAAGTAGGCACACAGCACGCCCAGCGTACCGCCGGTCAGGATGGCCACCGCCACGGTAAACATGGCAATGGGCAGGGTAATCCGGGCGCCGTAGATGCACCGGGAGAGCATATCCCGCCCCAGGTTGTCAGTACCAAACCAATGGGCGGCACTGGGGCCCTCGAGCATGTGCAGCACGTCCATCTCCTCGTAGCCGTAGGGGGCAATCAGCGGGGCCAGGGCCGCCATTAACAGCAGGGCAACGATAATCACCATACCCAGGATGGCGGGCTTGTTGCGGATCAGCCGCCGCCAGGCGTCCAGGCCGGGCGTGGAGCGCTTGATCTTGCCGCCGCTCTTGGCACGGCGCTTGTTGATCCGCTCCATGGCAGGAGTCATCATCTTTGCCATTTACGCCGCCTCCTGTTCCGCAAGCATCTTCTTGATGGTACGCTTGCTCAGTTTCTTGCCTGTGACCCGGCTCTTCAGCCTGGGGTCAATCAGCACATAGGCCAGGTCCACCAGCAGATTCACCAGGGTGAACATGATGGCGATGAACAGGATGCCGCCCAGCATGGCCGGGGTGTTGATCGCTGAGATGGCCCTGACCACATAGTTGCCCAGGCCGGGCAGGGCGAACACCGACTCCAGGGCCATGTTTCCGCCCAGGGAGTTGCCCAGGCTGGAGCCGATGCTGGTGGCCACAGGGATCATGGCGTTGCGCAGCATGTGCCGGGTGACGATGACCCCTTCCTTCTGGCCTTTGGCCCGGGCGGTGCGGATGTAGTCCTGCCGCATGACCTCCAGCATACTGGAGCGTGTGATACGGATGATCTGGGTCATGGACTGCAATGCCGCCACAAAGATGGGGAGCACCCATCCGCTCATCGTGTCTAATCCGTAGGATGGCAGCCAGTGCAGGTCCACGGCAAACACCTTGATCAGCATCATGGCCAGCCAGAAGTTGGGCAGGGAGATCATCAGCACCGAGATGACCAGGATGACGCTGTCGATCCAGGTGTACTGCTTCAGGGCAGAGACCACCCCCAGCGGGATGCCGAACAGGATGCCCAGCAGGGTGGAGTACACCGCCAGCTGCAGGGTGACCGGGAAGAAGGCCAGGATCTCATCACGCACAGGCTGACGGGTGACAAAGGAATCGCCGAAGTCCAGCCGGGTCACAACGTCGATGATATAATCCAGCCACCGCTTGAGCAGCGGCTGATCCAGCCCCAGGGTGTGTTCCATCGCCGTAATCTGCTCCTGGGTGGCCGTGGGACCCAGCAGGGAGGCCGCCGGGTTGCCCGGCGTGACGGCGGAGATGAAGAAGACGATGGTGATCACACCGATCAGAATCGGAATGATCCATAAAATTCGTTTAATCGTATATCGAGCCATTTTTCACCCCCGGATGAACGCTCTCATCCAATCCAAAAAATCTGTTTAGTTGACGCGCTTGAGGGCGATGAACTGGTGCTCCTCGTTGGCATGAGTGGGGAAGATATACAGGTTGCCCTTACTGTCGGCGGCCAGGGTGTGGCCCCGCAGGTTGCCGTTGAAGAAGCCCAGCTCGCCCACCACATTGAAGTCCAGGTCGAAGATCGTGATGTAGCCGCCCCGGCCCACTACATAGACATAGGTGCCGTCGGTGTCCACGCCGGAGGGCTGGCCCAGATCATGGCTCATGTAGAACACCACTTCGCCCTTGGTGTTAAATACGTGGATGGCGTCCTTCTCCCGGTCGCACACCCAGATGCGGTCTCTGGGATCACAGCACAGGGAGTGGACCACCAGGAACTTGCCCGGGGTGTCGGTGTAGGGATCCCAGATGCCCTTGCCGCCCCAGGTCTCCACATATTCTCCATCCTTGCTGAACTTGTGAACCGCGAAGTTGGAGTAGCCGTCGGAGACATACATATTGCCCTGGGAGTCGTGGGCCACATCGGTGGGGTTGTGGAAGGGCTTGCCCAGTTCCTTCAGCTCGTGCTTGAGCATCCACTCATAGGAGCCGCCGTCATAGCCGTGGCAGGGCTCGGTGGCGAAGATGCCGTTGTGCATCCGCACCCGGGTATAGACGTTGACATCCTTGATGTTGTCGCAGGCCTTGCCCTTCTCGCCCCAGGTACGCAGGATTTCCTCGGTCTCCAGGTCCATCTCATAGACATAGCTGGCGCCGGTGTCCGGGATGATGATGGTGCCCCGGTCAGTGACCTCAAAGAAGTGCAGACCGCCGATGACGCCCTCGCCGATGGTCTTGACGAAATTGCCGTCGGGATCCAGCTTGATGATGCTGCTGGGGGGCTCCGGGCTCATGAATCCGCCGCCCCGAAGGCCGCAGTACAGGCAGTCATCCGGTCCCACGCAGCCGCCGGAGATGTTGCCCATGTAAGGGACCATCTCCAGATAATCCGGAAGGCCCTTGGCGTAGTCCAGAAACAGCTGATACTTGAACTTGCCGTCAGCGGTCTCCACAAAGGCCTTCTGATGTTCGGCCCGTTTGGGGTCGCCATGCATGATTTTCATAATGAACAACATCCTTTCTTATTTCGTCTCGCTGTGCCGCCCTCCAGGGCGGCACTCTCCACATGGTTGGCCCGGCGCTTGCCTTCCGCCCTGGTTTTACCGCCGCGGATGCCGGCAGTAATCGGGATTGAGCAAATCGCTGCGGTCCAGGCTCTTGCCTTCAAAGAAGTCGGCCACAATATCCACGCCCTTCTTATAAGTGGCCCAGATGGACTCGTAGGTCTGGCTGGACACATGAGGGGTCAGGATAATGTTGTCCAGCCCGATCAGCTTGGAGTCCGCCGGCAGCGGCTCGACGGCATACACATCCAGTCCGGCCCCGCCGATCTTGTGGTGGACCAGCGCCTCGTACAGCGCCTCCTCGTCCACAATCTTGCCCCGGGCGGTGCACACCAGGATGGCGTCCGGCTTCATCTTCTCGAACACCTCGGCTCCGATCAGGTGATCGGTGTCCTGATTATAGGGCAGATGTACGCTGATGGCGTCGCAGGTGGTGAAAATCTCCTCTAAGTCGGTGAACCTGACGTTGTACTCCCTGGCCGCCGCCTCATTGGGGTACACGTCATAGGCCACCACCTCGCAGTCGAAGCCCTGGAGCAGTTTCGCCAGGGCAACGCCGATATTGCCAAAGCCCAGGATGCCCACTTTCTTGCCGATCAACTCGTGGCCGATGTTCTTTTCCCAGATCCCGGAGGCCACTGTCTTCCGGTTCAGCATCACCTGCCGCCCCGCGGCCAGCATCATCATCAGCGCCATCTCCGCCACGCCGGTCTTGTTGGCCCCGGTGGTCCGGGCAACGGCCAGGCCGTGGGCGGTGGCGTCGGGCAGGTTCACCTTGTCGAAGCCCACCCCGAAGCGGACCAGCAGCTTGCACCGGTCGTTCAGTTTGCCGAAGATGGCCTCGTCATAGGGCTCCACGTCGATCATACCTGCATCCGCGTCGTTGAGCTGCTCTATGACCTCCTCCACATGGTAGGGGGTCTGGGGCACCCAGACGTACTCGATCCCCCGGCTGAACGCGTATTCTTTGGTCTTTTGGTTCAGCTCCTCGAACAGCGGAGAGCGCTCCCCAAAGAAAGAGACAAACTTGATCATAGTTTCCTCCTTGTAAATATTGCAATCGATTGCATAAATTCTATCGTTCATTTTATCAGTACAATAAGTGGTTTTCAATCCATGTTTTAGCCAAATTGTCCAAAACTTTTTTGTCGCAACTCCACAAAAAAAGATCTGACTCCTCGTTAGTATTGCAATCCATTTCATTCTATTTTATAATTTTTATGGCAGTTAACATCTTCCATTTTTCCTTTGATTATTATAAAACCTTCATTGAACGGGAATCGATCCGAGGAAACAAAATCAATAAAAGGGAGCGCTCTTATGACAATCTATGACATTGCCTCTGAGGCTGGCGTCTCCGCCAGCACAGTGTCCCGGGTGATTAACAACAAAAAAGGGGTAAACCTGGAAACAAGGACCCGGGTGGAGCGGCTGCTGAAAAAATATCACTTTGAGCCCAACGCCTCCGCCCAGGGCCTGGTGAGCCACTCTTCCAAAATCATCGGCATCATGATGTCCGACATCCGCACCTCCCACCACGCGGAAGGGGCCTATTTTATTGAGCAGCAGCTGCAGAAGAGCGGCTACGCCTGCATCATTATCAACTCCGGCTTTTCCGAGGAGTCCCGGGAAAACGGTTTTCGAATCCTGGCCTCCCGCCGGCCGGAGGCGGTGGTGCTGATCGGCTCCACCTTTCAAACCGAAAGTGTGGCCAAGAACATTCGAAAATACCTGAAGAACCTGCCTGTAATTATCGAAAACGGCTGCCTGGACCTGCCCAATGTGTACAGTGTGCTGGCTGACGAGCAGAACGGTATTGCTGAGTGCCTGCGGCTGCTGTACCGGAAGGGCCGCTCCCGCCCCTGCTACATCAATATGAACGACACCCCCAGCAACAATCTGAAGATCCAGGGCTTCGTCTCCGCCTGGCGGGAGCACAACCCCAACGCCGATATGGCTCCGCCGGTCCTCCACCTTCAGCGCAGCGAGAGTGAAGATGAGTGGTACACCTGCTATGCCCAGGTAAAGAAACTGCTGCAGCGCCATCCCGACATCGACTCCATTATCTTCTCCACCGACCTGCTGGCCAACGCGGGCATTAACGCCCTGGCCGACTGCGGCATCTCTGTGCCCGATAAGATCGCGGTCATCGGGGTGGACAACTCCATCTTTTCCCGGCTCTCCCACCCCCGGATGACAGTGCTGGACAACAAAATGCAGGAGCTGAGCATCACCTGCGCCAGCCTTCTGGTGCGCATTTTGAACAACGAAGCCGTGGCCAACAAGATAATGATTCTCTCCGACATCGTAGAACGGGAGTCCACCTGACCCTCGCCGTTGGCCGCCCGGCGCAAAAAGCTCCGGGGCCGCGCCCCGGAGCTGATCGCATCAAAGGTCTTTCAAGAGAGGCCGTCCGGCGGAAGCTCCCTTCGGTCTCTTGTTCCGCCGCAGACTTACGCCCGGGACGGTTTGGTGGTGGAGATCCCCCCGCAGAGCAATCTCTTCTGATCCGCCCACTCCTGGGGCGTATGGGTTCCATTAGCCCTGCCGTTGCGCTGCAGGTCTGCCAGGTGGATGCGCCGCCCGGACTCCCGCAGGTGGGATTTCTCCAGCGCCTCCTGGGTGTAGGTCACCGTAATGCGCCCGTCCGCCACGGCGATGGTGCCGTGAACGCCGCACACCGCGCAGGACACTCCGTCCCCCTCCTCATCCAGCCGCATCACGTCGTTGTGGCAGATAGGGCAGTAGCCCGGCGCACCGATGTAGGTCCGTTTCCCCGGCTCCAGCCCGGCCATCCGGGCTACATGCCGGCCTGATTCACGGATCCGCTCCATCCGGTCCTCCCGGAACAGCAGATCGGCGTTCCAGTCCATCTGGAGCCGGTCCACGATGTCCAGCCCCATACTGATGGCTGGGCTGGAGAGGGAGGGATAGCTCAGGTGGGACCACTCGCTGCCCCCGTGACCAATGAAGGACACCGGCCGGGAGACAAACCAGCGGGGATCAATGCGGGGGTCCTCTCCCCGGGCCATCCGGCGGTCATAGGCAAAGCGCCGGAAGGTCACGTCGTGGGAGGGGCCCATCCGGTCGCACATCATCTTGTAGGTGGCCGGCGCCGCCTTCTCAAACATAGGCGCCACAAAGATCAGCCCGTCGCTGTCCAGAATCTGCCCGTCCAGCCAGGTGATGTCATCCCCCTCGAAGGGACATCTGCCGTGATAGGTGTCGTCGGACAGCACCCGGACGCAGGAGCCGCAGTTGATACAGGGCTGGATCGTCAGATCCATCAGGTTGATGGCCTCCACCTCCGCCCCCTCTTCCGCTGCGCCGGTCAGCGCCGCCTTGGCGACGCACTCGGTCTTCCAATTGGTCCTGCCGCAGAAGATCGCTGTCACTTTCATAGAATCTCCACTCCTTTTTTCTTTGTCTCATTTTGCAATCGATTGCAATTTCTAATATAGCCCCATCCGATCCCCATCGTCAACCAAAAAGTATCAGGCGCGAAAGGAGCACATAGTTATGATCAAATATGTCAGCGCATCCCGTGACCGGGACAAGGACACCAGAGTAACCTTTGAAACCCAGGGCTTTGCCTATGAATTCATCGCCGATTTTCCCAAATACCCAGTGGACGACTGGCAGTTCATCGACGTCTCCTCCGGCTTCTGCGACCAGGAGGACAACCTTTACATCCTGATGCGGGACGGGGCCTCCAGCATCGTCAAATGTGACCCGGAGGGCAACTATCTGGGCAAGATCGAAACTGGAAAATACATCCAGACCCCCCACTTCGGCTGCATGACGCCGGAGGGCAATCTGCTGGTGACCAACACCTTCATGCACTGCGCCGTGGAGCTCACTCCCGAGGGCGAGTTTGTCCGGGAGTTCGGCTCCAGAGGCGTACCCAGCGACACCGGCCACGACACACTGAAGTTCCGTCGGGACCGCCGCTACGGCAGCCTGATGCCCACTGAAATTGAGGAGGTCTACTCCAACGTCAAGTGGGCCGACTATATGGCCTGGTCTACCATCCGTCGCACCGGAAAGCCCTTTAACAAGGTGACCTCCTGCTGCTTCAACAGCAAAGGCCAGTATATCTTTGGCGACGGCTACGGCAACTGCGCCGTCCACACCTTCGACAAGGACGGCGTGCTGCTGTCCACCTGGGGCGCCCCCTCCCACGACGAGCATGGGCACTACACACCGGGGCCGGGACGGTTCTACATCGTCCACGCCGTAGCGTGTGACAGCCGCGACCGGGTCTGGGCCGCCGACCGGGACGCAGATGCCGTCACCGTCTTTGAACCCGACGGCCAGGTCGCCGCCTATATCCAGGGCAACCTGGGGCAGCCCTCGGATCTGTGGTATGACGGCACTTACATGTATGTGGTGGGCCGGGGCGGCTACCTGACTATCTTCAACGATGAGATCGACATTGTGGCCCAGCTGGGCTATTTTAACAGCGATCTGAAGGCCCACGGCATGTGCGGCAACAGCCGGGGTGATCTGTTCCTCTTCCCCACCCACGCCAATCCCGACCATCAGGTCATCCAGCTCAAGCGAATCCACTGATTTCCCCCACGGCCTGAAACCGGAAAAACAGCGGGCCCGGCGCATAATGCGCCGGGCCCGCTGTCCGCCTGCCTCCCTTCTCCCCGCCTCCGCCGGTTTGACAGCGATTTAAAAATCATGTAAAATCAAAAATGATCACCGTCCGTCTCCACGCCATGAGGGAATCAAAGAACAATGGAACTAAACCAACTCAACCACTTCAGAACCGTGGCAAAACTGGAAAACGTGACAAAAGCCGCCCGGGAACTGTTCGTCTCCCAGCCCAACCTGAGCACCTCCATCTCCCGCCTGGAGAGCAGCCTGGGCGTGCAGCTGTTCAGCCGCTCCAAGGGGCGCATTCAGCTGACGGAAAACGGCGAAATCTTCCTCCATCACGTCAACCGCATCTTTCAGGAGCTGGACACCGCAGTGGAGGAGATCCGACACGCGAAAGAGTATCGGGAGGACCGCATCAATGCCGCCGCCAGCTTCTCCCGCATCCTGCCCGCCCTCTTCTCCCACTACTATCTGGACTACGGCCTGCTGCCCACCACCCAGATGGTGTTGTCCGACAAGGGTATTGAGAACGGCCTTCTGGCCCATACCATTGATCTGGCCGTGGTGTGTGACTGGATGGAGGGCGAAAAAATCGTCTGGGAGCCGGTCCACACCATTCCGGTGGTGGCGCTGATGAAGCAGGACAACCACTTTGCCAACCGGCGCAGCTGCTCCCTGGAGGACTTCCGCCAGGCCCATTTTATCTGCAACGAACTGTTCCTCTCCCGCAGCACCCTGCTCAACCTGTGCCAAAAGGCGGGCTTTGTGCCCAATATCGTCCGCACCAGCAACGAGCAGGAGTGGTTCGATGAGCGAACCTTTGATTTTGGACGCAATATTGTGCTCTGTCCCGTCCACCGCCTGCCCGAGCTCATGGGCGAGGGCAATCTGGATCTGCGGGCCGTCCCGTTGGACGACTACTTCGCTCAGATCACGGTGGGCATCGCCCGCTCCCGATCCCACATCTCCACCCCGATTATGGAGGAATTCTATCTCTACACCCGTCAGGAGCTGGGCAACATCCTGACGGAGCAGTGCGAGGAAGGACAGCGGATCATGGCCCGGCAGCACGCCTGCTGACCGCCACACACCGGAAATAATACCGTAGTGCAAGAGCAGCGCGGAACCGTTTTCCGTTCCGTGCTGCTCTTTTTCTGCTTCAACCAGGCTGACGCCGGCGCCGCTCTGGGATATAACACCCGCAATATGACTCCATTCAAAATGGAGAATTCCCCCGCCCGGCCCTGTGGTCTAAAATAAGAGCGAACTGATTTTACCGAGGAGGTAGTATATATGAACTCTGAGCTGACAAAGGCGCTGGCCGATGAGCTGTACCGCGCCTACTGCAATCACGCCGCCATTGACACGCTGATCTCCCAGCGTTATCCGGAGCTGACCGCCGACGAGGCCTATCTGGTGCAGCGGTACAATGCCCAGCGGGCCGCCCAGCTGGGCCACCGGGCGGTGGGATACAAGATCGGCCTGACCGCAAAGGAGCTGATGGCGTCCATGGAGGTGGATGAGCCGGACTATGGGCGGCTTTATTCCGGCATGGAACTCGCAGAGAACGGCGCCGCCCCCTTTGACCGCATGTTTGAGCCCAAGGTAGAGGGGGAGATCGCCTTCGTGCTGGGGGCCGACCTGCCCCGCCAGGCCTCCGCCGGGGACGTGCTGGCCGCCACAGGCTATGTGCAGGCCGCCTTTGAATTCCCCGAGACCCGGCTGGCGGGCTGGCGCAACCGGATCGCCGACACCGTCAGCGACAACTCCTCGGCGGGGCACTTTATGCGCTCCTCCGCCCAGCGCGCCTCCGATGGCATGGACTTTGCGGCCGAGGAGCTGACCCTGTACAAAAACGGCGCCGTGCTGGCCCGGGGCCGGGCAGATGTGATCCTGGGCAGCCCCCTCAACAGCGTGGCCTGGCTGTCCAACAAGCTGTATGACCAGTACGGCCGGGGGCTGAAGGCCGGGGATATCGTCCTCTCCGGCGCCCTGTGCGGCGCCCACCCGGCATCCCCGGGCGACCGGTTTGAGGCAGAATTCTCCACCCTGGGCCGGCTGTCCGTCACCTTCGCCTGATCCCCGTTTCCCCCTTTTACAGACCTCCGTGCCCATGGGCGCGGAGGTTTTTTACAGGCAGCACTCTTCCCAAAAAATGGCTGCCCGTCCCAATGGACGGGCAGCCGGATCAGAGGAGGAGTCACTTCAGCGCGGCATAGGAGTGCTCAGCGCTGTAGGTCTCATAGGGTTCGGGGATGGCCGGGGTGTTCTGGGGCACCTGCAGGGGGGAGTAGGCGCGGTGGTAGGTGCCGGGCAGGTCATAGTTGTCCAGGGCGTCGAACTCGGGCACCACCCGGTTGCGCAGGGGCCACTGATAGGTGTCCATCAGCCCCTCCGCGTCGGAGTTGACCCGGAAGTTCAGTATCTTCCAGGCGCCGTCCTCATAGACGAAGTCGGCGGCGTGGCGCTCCATGATCCAGCGGCAGTCCCGCACGCCGGAGGGGGTGACCTCGTTGTGGACGTAGGCGGTGGTGTAGAAGACGGCCTTGGCGCTCTGGGCGTCCCCGGCCAGCTCAAACACCATGTTGTGCATCAGGGGTTTGCGGAACATGTACAGGGCGAAAATATCCTCCACCTTGTCCTCCAGGCCGGGATAGCGCTGCTTGCAGGCCAGATAGTGGTCGACGGCGGCCCGCTCCTGGTCCAGGACAAAGGCCTTGTAGACGCTGTAGCGGTTGTTGAACTGGCCGTTGTTCACGGTCAGGGTGATGTCCTCCCGCTTGGAGAACAGGGTCTCAAAAATCTCCCGGTACTTGCCGCCGGAGCAGAGGTAGCCAAAGCGGGTCATCAGCTTCTCGCACTCGTCGGAGGCGGTCACGGCAAAGGCTCTTTCTTCGATGGTCATCATTCCTCATCCTCCTTCAGGCCCATGAAATCCATATAGCCGTAATAGTCGTTGGGCACCACGTCCGCCGCCGTCTTGTGGGGCACCGGATACAGCGGCCACTGGGGCTGGCCCGCAGCCACGGTATAGCAGTACACCTCGTGGTTGCGGATGATGGTGGTCTCCGGGTCCTCCTCCTGGCCGTCCCGCAGCACGAACTTCTGCTGGGCCTCCAGCTGGGTGGCCAGCTCCCGCTCGTCTGTGCCGGCGGGGGTCAGGCAGATGTCGGTGGCGATGAACATCTTCTGCAGCTTCCACTCCCCGTCCTCTTTCACGAAGTCGCAGTTGTAGCGCTCGAACATGACCTTGGTGGTGGTCTCGTCGGGATAGACCTCGGTGATCTGGCCGTTGCCGTCGAAGGAGCCTTGGGCGGTCAGGCCGTCCTCGGCGATCTCGATCAGCGGGGAGGCGATCTGATGGATGATCATGCAGCCCATGCCGGCGTTCTCGATGGTGCGCTCGATGGTGGGGTCCTCAGGGATAAAGTCCTCCAGGGCGGCGAACCACTGGGTGAAGGACTTGCGGTCATAGTTGTCCGCCACCAGCTCATAGCCGTGCTGGAATCCGGCGTTCTGGCCGAAGGACACCCCGGGCTTGTTCTCCTCCTTCTGGATGAACAGCTCCTGCATCTCCCAGTCGTGGCGGTTGTACTCGTGGTAATAGGCGTGGCGGCCCATCAGGTTTTTGATCTGCTGCACGTCCCAGGCGTGCTCGATCTGTTCTTCCACAGTCATTTTTTTCATGTCGTCTCCCTCCCTTACATGCCGTAGCTGAACGTGTTGGAAAAGGTGTCATAGGGCTTGGGCACCGCGGGGAAGGGCTTGACCGGGCGGCGGCGCCAGAACTTCTCGTGGTTCTGCCGCTTCACGTTGGGCTCGGGCAGCTTGAGCTGGGCCACCGCGGCGTACTCAGGCAGTACCGGCCGCTCCGGCTCAGGGTTGTTCCAGTCGGTGCCCATCAGGCCGTCAAAGTCCAGGGCGTCCATCATATGCCAAATCTTCCACTGGCCGTCCTCGTTGATGAAGTCGATGCCCACCCGGCCCCAGTACCAGCGGGCTTCGGGGCCATACTGGGTCAGGTCGAAGTCGATCAGGGTGTAGTACCACAGCCCCTTGGCGGTCTTCTGATCCCGGGCCACCTCGATCACCTGGCAAGTCATGTTCTGGACGGCGAGCTGTCCGATGCCGAACAGCTCCTCCTCCGTCTTGCCCACCAGCTCAGGGTGAGCCTTTTTGACCATCGCGGTCTTGGCCCGGGTGATCTCCTTCCGGGCGGCGTAGTAATTGCCGATGGCCTCAGCGCCAGCGTAGAAGCCGTCGTTCACCCCCAGGGTGGGCTCGTGCCCGGGGGAGCACCAGAACTGCTGCCAGATGTCGTCCCCCTGTTTGATCAGCTCAAAAAAGCTCTTCTTGTTGACCAGCTTTTCGATCGCCTTATAGCCCTCCAGCCAGGCGAGCTTTTCCTCTGTCGTGAGTGTAACAGCCATATTGTAACCTCCTGTGTTCAGTTTCACAGCGCAGACACGCCCTTGCGCACGGCCATGTCCTTTCGCTTGGATCAGTATATCGTGTTCACGTCCAGATTTGAAATATGGACATTAAATGGTTTGATACGTCTGGGCATATAACCCGCCGCCGCTCAAATATCCAAATCCTGGTTGATCTCCAGGGTGCGGTGGCAGGCCACCAGATGGCCGGGACTGACTTCCCTGGCCTCGGGCTGCTGCTGCCAGCAGATATCGGCGGCATAGGGGCACCGGCCCGCAAACCGGCAGCAGGGCTTGGGGTCGATGGGGGAGGCGATCTCCCCCTTCATGATGATGCGCTCCGGCTTCTCGTCGATGCTGGGGATCGGGATGGCGGACAGCAGGCCCTTGGTATAGGGGTGCAACGGCAGCCGGAACAGCTCCTTGGCCGGGCTCTTCTCCACCAGGCAGCCTAGATACATGACCATGATCTCGTCGGAAATGTGCTTGACCACCGAGAGGTCGTGGGTGACAAACATATAGGCCAGGTTTTTCTCCTGCTGCAGGTCCTGGAGCAGGTTCAGGATCTGGGCCTGGATGGACACGTCCAGGGCGGACACCGGCTCGTCGCAGACGATGAACCGGGGCTCCAGGGCCAGGGCCCGGGCGATGCCGATGCGCTGGCGGCGGCCGCCGTCCAGCTCGTGGGGGTAGGAGAACATGAACCGCTCCGCCAGGCCTACGGTGTCCATCAGCTGCCGCACCCGGGCGTCCAGCTCCTTCTTGCCGTGGCAGACGTGGTACACCTTCAGCGGGTCGGCGATCAGCTCATAGACGCAGTAGTGGGGGTTCAGGGAGGAGAAGGGGTCCTGGAAGATCATCTGCATATCGCTGATGATCTTCTTCCGGGCGGAGCCCCGCAGGCCGATGATCTCCTTGCCGTCAAACTTCACGCTGCCCGAGGTGGCGGCCTGGAGTCCCAGGATGGTCCGGCCCAGGGTGGACTTGCCGCAGCCGGACTCGCCCACCACCCCCAGGGTCTTGCCCTCGTCCAGGGTGAAGCTGATGTCGTCCACCGCGTGGAGGAATCCGCCGCCGGTCTTGAAATAGGTCTTGAGATGGCTCACTTCCAGCAGTTGGCTCATTTCTGCTCCCCCTCTCCTTCGTAATACTTCAGCCGGTCCAGGTAGTCGTTGCCCGGGTTGGACACATCCTCCCCCTGGTTGTAGGCCCGCTCGTTTTCGTCCACATCCGGGAAATACAGCGGCACGCCCTTGCCCGCGTGGAGGCAGCGCACAAAGTGGCCGCTGTCCACCTCCTTGAGCTCCGGGTGGCACGTCCTGCACGCCTCGTCGGCGTAGGGGCAGCGGGGATGGAAGGCGCACCCCTCGGGCAGGTTGGCCGGGTCGGGCATCTGGCCCCGGATGGGCATCAGCCGCTCCACCTCCTTGTCCAGGGAGGGCAGCGAGTTGAACAGCCCCTTGGTGTAGGGGTGGGCCACCTCCTTGAAGATGTGGCGCAGGGTACCGTACTCCACGATCTCCCCGGCGTACATGATGGCCACCTTGTCGCAGATCTCCGCCACCACCCCCAAATCGTGGGTGATAAGCAGCATGGAGGTGTTCAGCTTCTGCTTCAGCCCCCGCATCATGTCCAGCACCTGGGCCTGGATGGTCACATCCAGGGCGGTGGTGGGTTCGTCGGCCAGCAGCAGTTTGGGGTCACAGGCCAGGGCCATGGCGATGACCACCCGCTGCTTCATGCCGCCGGAGAACTGGTGGGGATAGTCGGCGGCCCGGGAGGCGGGGATGCCCACCAGCTCCAGCATCTCCCCGGCCCGCTTGGCCCCCTCCTGCTTGCTGCACTTCTCGTGGAGGACCACCACCTCGGCGATCTGCTCCCCCACGGTGAGCACCGGGTTCAATGCCGTCATGGGGTCCTGGAAGATCATTGAAATCTCCTTGCCCCGGATCTTGCGCATCTCCTTCTCCGGCAGTGTTCGCAGGTCGGTGCCGTTGAACAGGATCTCGCCCTGGACAATTTCGCCGGGGGGATTGGGGATCAGCCCCAGGATGCCCAGGGCGGTGGTGGTCTTGCCGGCGCCGGTCTCCCCCACCAGGCCCAGGGTATCCCCGGCCTCCAGGGTGATGTCGATGCCGTTGACCGCGTGAACCACCACGCCGTCGCTCTTGTACTGGATCACCAGATCTTTGATCTCTAGCAAATTCATAGCCAAGCCCCCCATCAGTCCTTCAGGCGGGGATCCAGCGCGTCGCGCAGGCCGTCGCCAAACAGGTTAAAGGCAAAAATCGTAATCATAATCGCAATGCCGGGGAACAGCACCAGCCAGGGATAGTCCCGGAAATAGGTCAGGCAGCTGGACATCATGGAGCCCCACTCCGCCGTGGGGGGCTGCACGCCCAGGCCGATGAAGCTCAGGCCGGAGATGGCCACGATGCTGGCGCCGATCCGCAGGGTGGACTCCACCAGGATGGGGGAGAGGATATTGGGCAGGATGTGCTTGATGATGATCTTCATGTGCCCGGTGCCGATGGAGGCCGCGGCCTCCACATACTGCCGGCTCTTTTCGCTGAGCACCGAGGCCCGGGTCACCCGGGCGTAGGAGGGCACCGCGCTGGCGGCGATGGCGATGGCGGTGTTCAGGATACCGGTACCCAGGGCCACCGAGACGCACAGGGCCATCAAAAAACTGGGAATGGCCATCAGCACGTCGGTGCAGCGCATGACGATGGTCTCATAGATCCCGCCGAAGTAGCCGGCGGTGGTGCCCAGCAGGCCGCCCACCACCAGGCCCAGAATAACGGCCAGCACCGCCACCAGCAGGGAGATCCGTCCGCCGTAGATCACCCGGCTGAGCAGATCCCGTCCGTAGTTGTCCGTGCCCATGGGATGGGCCAGGCTGATGGGGGCAAAGCGGTTGGAGGGGTCAATGTAGGCCGCGTCATAGGGGGCGATCACATCCGCAAACACAGCCGAGAGCACCAGCAGAACGATGATGACCAGGCTGACCATGAACACCTTGTTGCGGCGCAGCCGTGCCCAGATGTCCAGCCATTGGCTCCGCTTTTTATTCGCGGGCTTCTTTGCCTCTTTTCCGGCCATGGTCAGCTCACCTTCCCTTTCTCTTTTTCCTGATGTCTGTTTTTCTTTTTGCCGCCGCCCTTATACTGGGCCTTGATCCGGGGATCGATAAAGGCGTACACAATGTCCACCACCAGGTTGATGGCGCAGATGAACAGGGCGATGAACAGCACGCTGCCCTGCACCAGGTTGTAGTCCTGGTCGGTGATGGCCTGGGAGATCATGCTGCCCATGCCGGGAACCGAGAAGATGGATTCCACCACCACCGAGCCCGCCATGATGGAGCCGATCTGCATGCCCACCACGGTGAGCACCGGAATGACGGCGTTTTTCAGCTCGTGCTTGAAGATGATGACCTTCTCCGACAATCCCTTGGCCCGGGCGGTGCGGACGTAATCCTGACGGATGACGTCCAGCATGCTTGATCGGGTCATTCGTGTAATGCCCGCCACCGGCGACATGCCCACGGCCACCACCGGCATGATCCAACCCAAAAAGCTCTGGTCAAAGGAGGCGGGCAGCCAGCGCAGCTTCAGGCTGAACAGCAGCATCATGACCAGCGCCGAGAAGAAGGCGGGCATGGAGGCAAACACCAGCGACCCAAAGGTGACCACCCGGTCCACCAGCGAATACTGGCGGGTGGCTGAGATGATGCCGAAGGGGATACCCAGCACCAGGGCCAGGGCGATGCCCATCAGGCCCAGCTGCAGCGTGGTGCCAAAGCGCTCGGCGATCATGGTGGAGACCTGCCGGCCGGTGGAATAGGACACGCCCAGGTCGAAGTTGAAGACAATATTCTTGATATAGAGCAGATACTGGACGAAGAAGGGCTGATCCAGCCCCAGCTCCGCGGCCTTGGCGGCATACTGCTCGTCGGTGATGTTGATTCCCAGAATGGCGACAACCGGGTCCGCCGGATTCAGCCGGACAATGGCAAAGATGACAAAGGTCACGCCCAGAAATACCGGGATCAACAGCAAAATTCGTTTTATCACGTATTTGATCATGGTCTTCCCTACTTTCTCTCAGAGATTGGCTGAGGCGGCACTCCCTCCGGGACGGCGGCCGCCTCCTGGGCGGTGGCGGTCCGGCTGGCGCGCCAGACGTCCCGCCCCCGCTTTCTCCTTCGCGTAAATTGGGCAATGAACAGACATAGGGCCACCAGAATCAGGAGAATGGAGGAGCGGTGCCGGAACACCCAGTCCCGGGTGCCATAGATCCGCACCCTGGTCTCGGGCCGGGTCACCGTTTCATGGGCCCGGAAGTAGGCCATTACCGCCTCCAGCTCTGTTCCGGCGTCCTCCAATTTTTCCTCATCAAAGGCGGGGTAGCCGTACCCGCCCAGCAGCAGCGCCCGGGTGGAAACCACCCGATAGCGGGTCTCTTGGTCCCGGGGGTTCACGGCGGTGCCGTCCTCCAGGGTGAGCTGGTAGACCCGCTCTCCCGCCGGGGCCGCCAGGTCATAGGCGACCTGCAGCCCGGAAACCTGGAGGTAACCGGGGAAATAGGAGGCCTCCCAATCCACCGTGGACGCTTCAGTGACCTGGATATGGGAGACGCCGGTCTCCAGCATCTGCCAGAGCTGGGCGGCGGTTATCTCCACCGCCGCCAGAGCGCTGTCATTTTGCAGACAGGCGGCCAACCTCTCTTCGGTCACCTCACCCGCGGGCAGATTGGTCCCAAAGTCCTCGCTGGGCAGAAGGGCGATATCCGCCCTGCCCCAGGCCCTGGCCGCATCGGCGGCCAAGTCACCAAAACTGGTCTCTGTATTGGTGTTTCCATAGATATCGCAGCCCCGCAGCAGGTCTTGGCTGTAGCCCACCGCGGCGGCCCGGGCCCGGGGCAGAACCAGAGGCATCAGGCAGCACAGGGCGAAGAGCAGCCCCAACAGCCGGGAAATCTGTTTTCGCATCATAACGCCCTCCTTGTCCGTATACCCGTGGGGCGCCGCAAGGCGCTGCGTCTTGACAGCTCTTGCGGCGCCCCTGTTCAGATGATGGTTTCCGCTTGGTTCTCAGCGATCAGCCCGCCAGCTCCACATAGCGCAGGGTGAGCGCCTCGTCTCCTATGGTGTTCACCGCGCTCACCTTCTCAGAGTTGTAGCAGAAGGCGGTGTTCAGTTCGGCGATGGGCACCTGGCGGTAGTTGTCGTGCAGCCACTGCTGGGCCTCGGTGTAGGCGGTGGACTGGACGCTCTCGTCGGTGGAGGACATGGCGGCCAGCAGATCCTCGTTGTAGCTCTCGTCGGTGATGCGGATGGTGGCGTTGGTGGAGGTAGACAGGGTCATCTGCAGCGCCTCATAGATGTCCATGGTGACCACAGAGCCGGAGTTGATGACCAGGTCGGTCTCGCTGTTCATAAAGTGGCTGATGGCGGTGGCCAGGTCGCAGGACTCGATCTCCAGAGTCACGCCCACAGCCTGGAAATAGGCCTGAATGGTGGTGGCCAGGCGCTCATCGGTGGGATTGCCCACAATGACCATGTGGAGGGTCAGATTGGACACGCCGGCCTCGTCCAGCAGCTGCTTGGCCTTCTCGGGATCATACTCCTGCTGGCCCACCTCCAGCACGTCCTGGACGTTGGAGGGCACCAGGGCGGTGGCCACCGTGCCCAGGGAGCCGTAGGCCATCTCGGTCAGGGCCTCCACATCGATGGCATAGGCCAGGGCCTGCCGCACCCGGACATCGCTCAGGGCCTCGGTGTACTCGGGGAAGGCCAGGCCGATCACGTTGTTGGCGGAGATGGTCTCCAGGGTGGTGTTGTCCACCTCCCCGGCGCTGACCCGGTCGGCATCAGTGACATCCAGGTCGAAGGCGATATCCAGGGCGCCGGTCTCATAGTCGATGAACAGGGTGGAGGCGTCGGAGTAGTTGCGCACGGTGATCTCCGTGGCCTCGGGCATCTGCTCCGCGTTCCAGTAGTCCTCTCTCAGGGCATAGGAGGAGTAGGCGCCGGAGACGTTCTCCACCACGCTGTAAGGGCCGGAGCCCACCGGGGCGCTCCAGTAGTCATCACTGGTGGCGTTCTCCATGGCGCTCTGGCAGACGACACTGAAGCAGCACATGGTCATGTAGTTGACGGCGGGGCCGAAGGGCTCCAGATAGGAGATGATGAACTCCTTATCGCTGACAAACTCCCAGTTGTCCCAGTCGATGAAGGCGAAGCAGTTCATGTTGGAGGAGTTCTCGGTGATGTTACGGTACCAGCTCCAGTAGACATCCTCGCCGGTAACCGGCTCTCCGTTGGAGAAGGTGGCGTCATCGTACAGCTTGACCCGCAGGTGGGTATCGTCCACATACTCCCAGCTCTCGGCCAGCACGCCCACAGCCTCAGAGGTCTCGGGGTCGATGTCCACCAAGGTCTCATAGACCAGGTTGCAGCCCACAAAGTTGACGGTGTTGATAGGGTCAAATCCATCCGTGTCGCTCATTACGCCCACAGTGAGGGAAGTGGGAGAGCCGGTGGAAGCGCTCGGGGTATCAGAGGTATCTGCCGTCCCGGAGGCATTCGGGTTGGATGCGGCGGGGGTGCTGCTGTTGCCGCCGTTGCTGCCGCAGCCGCTCACCAGAGCCAGCGTCAGGCACAGCGACAGGATCAGGGCCAGTGTCTTTTTCATGTTTCTTTCACTCCTTTTGATGTCGGAGAGGCGCCTGGAACTCCATGGCGGTCCTCCACTGTGATTTGGATACATCCCTCTGTACCCAGTGTGCAAAATGACCGATTTTTCATACCCTTGCGCCGGAATGTTTATCGGTATTTGTGAAACTCAGTATACGGACTTCCAGGGATTTTGTAAAATCTGTTCTGTTTATGGCTCTATATTGAAATTTATATTGGTTATTTTTCGCAAAGCACTTCATTCCTGCCCGTGATCGCTCCGGTCCAGCACCTCCCGACCGGCGGCATTCTGCTGTAAAATGTGCTCGCCTATCACCTCCCGGGTGTATTCGGCGAACTCGGGCACAAAGGCGGTGCGGCAGTTCTGTTTATGCCGTACCAGATAAATCTTCTGGATTGCATAAGAATCTCCCAGAAGTGTAAACCGCAGGTTCATCTCCGGTGCCTGGGTCAGGTAAGGGAGAATATAAAGAGGGCACACCGTCACATTGTCCCCAAAGTCAAAGCTGCTGGCGTCAAAAAACTCCTGCTCGTTGCTGACCCGGACAATTCTGGGCTGAAAGCCGCTCTTGACGCACAGGTCACTGAGCTGATCCCGGTCAAAGTACAGTGTGTTGCAGACGAAATGGGCCTCTCTAAAATGGTAGATACTCACCGGTCCGGCGCACCAGGCAGGATTACCCCCTTTCATCAGCGCCACCAGTGGAGACTGGCCCACACACTCACAGTCCAATTCCTGCAATTTGGTCTTGACCGTCATAATACCGATGTCCAGGGAGCCGTCCCGCACCCCCTGTTCCACCTCTCCATTGGAGAGCAGCATCTGGGTGGAGGGAATCAGGCCATAGTCCTGATAGCAGTGGGTGAACAGAGCCGGCAGCATGCCGAAGGCACCGGCACCCACGGCTACGCTGTCCATTTTAAATACCTGCTCCTCCTGGAGCTGGAATTCCGCCGCCTCCAGCTCGGCAAAGACCGCCTCCACATGCTTCAAAAATCTGCGTCCGGCCTCTGTCAGGTAGATGTGCCCCCGGGTGCGCTGGAACAGCTGGATGCCCAGATTGCTCTCCAGGCGGGAGATGGAGGTGCTCAGGTTGGGCTGAGAGATATACAGCTCCTCCGCCGCCTTGGTCATGTTCTCCAATCTGGCCACCACCCTGAAATAATTGAGCTGACTGAGTTCCATGCTCTGCCTCCCCTTTCCGCCGCGCCGCCCAGCGGACCGGCCGGTGCGTTTTTTCCTATTGTATCAGCCGCTCCGCCGCCGGAAAAATATAAAGTAATTATCAAACCCATTTGAAATTTAATATAGGAGTCTATTTCCAGCAGATGCGAAGTGATAAATTTGGACACATCACACCATTTGCGAATTCATATTGTACGCCCGGGCGGTGCGATGATATAGTTTTGACAGATCACGAAAAGACAGGAGATGAATGCCATGACGCACTTCCCCCGGCTGTTCCAGCCCCTGCAGGTGGGCCCAGTCATGATGAAAAACCGAATTGAGACCGGACCGATGTCCATTGTGGAGACCGACCCAAAGGGCGGTCTGACCGAACATGCCATGGCCTTTTACGAGCATCTGGCCGCCGGCGGCGCCGCCGTGGTCACCCTGGGCGAGAGCATCATCGCCAGCGACAACGGCATGACCCACCCCCAGATGCTGCGCTTTGACAACCCGGCCATCCCCCACACCCTCCAGCGGGTGGCCGACGCCATCCACGCCCACGGCGCCCTGGTGAACATCGAGCTCAGCCATGGCGGCTGCATGGCGGACCCGGCTTACAACAACGGCGTCCAGGCCATGGGGCCCAGTGCCTTCGTGGACGAGTGGGGAGACGAGATCCGGGAAATGACGCTGGCAGATATGGAACAGGTGGCCGACGCCTTCGCCGACGCTGCCGAGATCTGCCGGGACTGTGGATTTGACATGGTGATGATCCACTGCGGCCACGGCTGGCTGCTCAGCCAGTTCCTCTCCCCCGCCTACAACCACCGCACCGACGCGTTCGGCGGCAGCCTGGAAAACCGGGCCCGCTTCCCCCTGATGGTCCTCGACCGGGTCCGCGCCCGGGTGGGGCGGACCCTGGCCCTGGACATGCGGATCTCCGGCTGCGAATTCATCGAAAACGGCATCTCCCTGGAGGACGTGGTGGCCTTCTGCAAGCTGTGCGAAGATAAGGTGGATCTGATGAACATCTCCGCCGGGGCCCCCTGGACCCGGCGCATGGCCATCTCCGTGTTTGAGGAGCGGGGCGTCAACTCCGAATTCTCCGCGGCAGTCAAAAAAGCGGTCACCAAGGTCCCGGTCACCAGCGTGGGGGGCTACACCGATCCCGCCCTGATGGAGCGTTTCCTGGAGGAGGGCCGCTGCGACGGCTTCATCCTGGGCCGCAGCATCCTGGCCGACCCGGAGCTGCCCGAAAAGGCCCGCACCGGCCGCGAGGCGGACATCCACCAGTGCCTGCGCTGCTACGCCTGCAACAACGCCCAGTACATCGAGCGGGGCCGGGTGCTCCACTGTTCCATCAACCCCACCGCCGGGCGGGAGCTGCGCTTCCGGGATCTGGCCCCCTCCCCCCGCCGGAAGATCGTGGTGGCCGGCGGCGGCCCCGGCGGCATGGTGGCCGCCCTCACCGCCGCCCGGCGGGGTCATGAGGTGGTGCTCTACGAGGCCGGTGACGCCCTGGGGGGCTGGCTCAGGATGGAGCGGCATGTCCCATTTAAAATGGACATGTGGAACTATATTCAGTCCCTGTCCCACGAGCTGGCCCAGCAGCCGGTCACCATCCACCTGAATACCCCCGCCACCCGGGAGCGGCTGGCCGCCGAGGCCCCCGACCTGGTGATCTGCGCCGTGGGGTCCGAGCCCATCGTCCCCCCCATCCCCGGGGTGGACCGTCCCAACGTGCTGCCCGCCGTGGAGGTCTACCAGCCCGGCAGGCAGCTGGGCCGGCGCATCGTGCTGATCGGCGGCGGCCTGGTGGGCTGCGAGATCGGCCTCCACCTGGCCCAGCAGGGCCATGAGGTCACCGTGGCGGAGATGCGGGACAGCGTGGCCGCCGACGCCCCCATGGACTACCGCCGCTTCCTGATGGAACAGCTGGAGCGGCATGTGTCCACCGCCTGCAGCATGACGGTGGTGGAGATCACCGACGACGCCGTGGTGGCCAAAACCGACGCCGGCGAAACCCGCGCCTTCCCCGCCGACACCGTGGTGCTGGCCGCCGGGTTCCGCGCCCGGCAGGACGTGGTGGCCTCCCTGTACTCGCCCGACTACGACTTTGCCGTCATCGGCGACGCCCGCCGGGCCCGCCGGGTGCTCAACGCCGTGCGGGAGGGCTTTGACGCCGCCACCTTTGTCCGCTGAACACGCTCAGACTCAGCCGCCCCCTGAGGGTCGGCTGTCCCCCTCTAAAAAACCATCCCCGGACCGGGCAATTTTGCCCGGTCCGGGGATGGTTTTCTTTGATTGCACCTTCAGTCGAGGCCAGCTCACAGCTGCCGGCGGAATACTGCTCCGCCGGCGCAACGCCGCTGTCCCTCCGGCCTGTCAGCCCTGCTGTCCGGCGATCCGGTGACCGGTGGGGGTGGCGGCCAGCCCTCCCGCCCCGGTCTCCCGCAGGGCGGCGGGCAGCGCCTCCCCCACCGCCCGCATGGCGTCGATGACCTCGTCGCAGGGGATGACGCTGGTGATGCCCGCCAGGGCCATCTCAGCGCAGGAGAGGGCATTGACCGCCCCCATCACATTGCGCTTGACACAGGGCACCTCCACCAGCCCGGCCACCGGGTCGCACACCAGCCCCAGCACATTGGACAGGGCCATGGCGCAGGCATGGGCCATCTGTTGGGCCTCTCCCCCCATCACATGGACCAGGGCGGCGGCGGCCATGCCCGAGGCGGAGCCCACCTCCGCCTGGCAGCCCCCCTCGGCCCCGGAGATGGAGGCCCGGGCGGCGATGACCTGGCCGAAACCGGCGGCCACATAGAGCCCCTCCACCATCCGCGCCTCCGGACAGTGGAACCGCCGCTGCACCGGCAGCAGCACCGCAGGCAGCACCCCGCAGGCCCCGGCGGTGGGGGCGGCCACGATCCGCCGCATGCAGGCGTTGCACTCCCCCATTTTCAGGGCTGTGGCGATGACCTCCCGGAAGAAGGGGCCGCACAGCTCCGGGCGGGCCTGCTCCATCCGGCCTCCGTCTCCCCCCACCAGTCCGCTGGCAGACCGGCGGTCGGGGTCGTAATCCCGCTCCGCCTCCTCCATGGCCCTCCAGTGCAGCGTCATCCGCTCCAGGGACGCCGCCCGTTCCACCCCCCGCTCGGCCAGGTCGTCCTCCAGGACCACCTCCCACAGGGGTATATTCCGCTCCTCCGCCCGGCTGAGCATGGACGCAATGGACGTGTACATATCAGCAATCTCCTCCCATAGGCAGATAGGTCACCCGCTGGATGCCCTCTTCGCCCCGCAGCCGCTCCAGGGTGGCGGGGCTGATGGCCTCGTCGCTCTCCACCACCATCAGGGCCTGTCCGCCCTTGGCATCCCGGTAGAGCTGCATGGCGGCAATATTGACCCCGGTCTCCGACAGGGCGTTGGCCATGGCGGCCACCTCCCCCACCCGGTCCTGGTTGCGGATGATCAGGGTATTGCGTTCCCCGGAAAAGGCCGCGGGCAGCCCGTCCACCGAGGTAAACTTCACCCGTCCGCCCCCCAGGGAGGCGGCCACCACGGTGAGGTCCGTTCCGGCAGCGTCCTGAACCGTGATCTGCACCGAGTTGGGGTGGGCGTACTGAAGCACCCCATGGCGGAACTGGAAGGTCAGCCCCCGCTGTCTGGCCAGGCTGAAGCTCTGGGGAATCCGGGCGTCGTCGGGTTCCATCCCCAGCAGCCCGGCGATCAGGGCCCGGTCGGTGCCGTGGCCCCGGCCGGTGGCGGCAAAGGAGCCGTGGAGCAGCAGCTCCGCATACACCGGTTCGCTCCCCAGCAGCGCCCGGGTCAGGCGTCCGATGCGCACCGCTCCCGCCGTGTGAGAGCTGGACGGCCCCACCATAATGGGCCCAATGATGTCAAAGAGATCCATTTTACCTCATCCTTCCTCGCGCTGCAGCGCCCCTCTTCCGGTCTATTCTTTCCCATCTGCCCCCATCTTATCATCCCCGTCTTCCGAACCGCGCCCCGGCTCCCAGCAGCCGAAGTCGGCGGCCACCGGGCACTGGCCCAGCTCCGCCGCCAAACTGGAGAACCTCAGCAGAAAGCGGCAGAAGGCCTCGGCCTCCGGGGATGCCTGGGGCGGAGAGCGCCGGAGCAGATAGACGCTGCGGCTGCACGCCGCCTCCCGGACGGGCAGGGAGAATACGGGCCGGTCCACCAGCCCGCTGCGTCCCCCGGCGATGTAGGCCGGGATGAATGTCACCCCCAGCCCCCGGGCCACGGTGCCGGAGAGGGCCTCCTCGTCGGACACCTCGATCAGCTCCCCGGGGTGGACCCCCGCCGTGCGCAGGAAGGAGTCAAACAGCGTCCGCAGGTCATGTCCCTGCCCCATGGTCACCAGGGTACACCCCTCCAGCTGCTTCAAACTGACAGATCCCTCCCGCCGCAGCGGGTTTTTCGGGTCCACCAGCAGCTCCATTGGCTCCCGAAACAGCAGCACCGAAGTCAGATGCGGGGAGTCGGAGGGGGCCAGGGTCAGCGCCAGATCCGCCTCCCGGGCGGCCAGCAGGGAGCGAATGCCCGCCGCATTGGAACGGATGGGCCGGATGGGCACCGCCGGAACCAGTTCCCGGTAGAGGGCGATGGCCTCCACGGCGAAGTCGGTGGCGTTGGCGGCCACGGTGATGGGCCTGGCGCTCTCCTGCCCCTCCCGGAGGGACTGTTTGAGCTCCTCCAGCTCGTCCAAAATCCGGGTGACCCCCTCCAGGAAGCGCTCCCCCTCCCCGGTCAGCACCAGGCGCCGCCCGGAGCGGGCGAACAGCCTGACCCCCAGCTCCGCCTCCAGCTTCTTCATGGAGACGCTCAGCGCGGACTGGGAGACGTTCAGGGCCCGGGCGGCCTGGAGCATCGTCGGGCTGCTGGTGATGCCCACAAAGTACTTCAGCTGAATCAGATCCACAGCCGCCCCTCCCCTAACTGTTTAGTTTGATTAAACATTCTCTTCACTATTATATATTGGACAAAACAGTTGTCAACACCTATAATCTTTTTGTGAGAACATAACGAAAACAGGAGGCGATTTTCCATGAAACTTCAGGCGACAGAGCGGGTTCAACGGCTGCGCGCCCAGATGCTCACCCAGGGGGCCATCTGCGTGGAGCGGGGCTACTATATGACCGAGTCCTACCGGCAGACCGAGGGCTGTCCGGCGGTGATCCGCCGGGGCCGGGCCCTCAAGCACATCCTGTCCCACATGAGCGTGGGCATCGCCGACGGGGAGCTGATCGTGGGGCGGCAGACCAGCAAGGTCCGGGGCGGCTCCCTGCTGCCCGAGATCAGCGCCGAGTGGATTTTGGAGGAGATGGACCGCCTGGACCGGCGGGAGCACGACCCCTATCTCCCCCTGAGCGAGGCGGAGAAGGCCTGCCTGCGGGAGTACGTCCCCTACTGGCGGGGCAAGTCCCTCTTCGACCAGCTCCAGCGCCTGGTGCCCGAGGAGCTGAAGGCGTACGACCATGTGGCGGTGAGCAGCATGGGCTTCAGCGAGAACGGCCACCACTTCTGCCATGTGGCCATCGACTACGCCGAGCTGCTCTCGGCGGGGCTGGAGGGGATGCGCCGCAAGATCCGGCGGGAGCAGGAGCGGCTGGACCCGGGGAAATTCGAGGACATGCACAAGGGCCACCTGCTCCAGGCCATGCTGGAATGCTACGACGGGGTGGAGACCTTCGCCCGGCGCTACGCCGACCTGGCCGGGGAGCTGGCCGCCGGGGAGGCCGATGAGGCCCGCCGGGCCGAGCTGCTGGAGATCCAGCGGGTGTGCCGCAAGGTGCCCCTCCACCCGGCGGAGTCCTTCCGGGAGGCCCTCCAGTCCTGCTGGTTCGTCTACGTCAGCCTGATGGTGGAGGGCTGGGGGGCGGGCATGTCCCTGGGCCGGGCAGACCAGTACCTCTACCCCTACTACCGCGCCGACCTGGACCGGGGCGTCCTCACCCCGGAGGAGGCCGGGGAGCTGATCAGCCTGGTCTTTATCAAAATGAACGGGGTGCTGAACCCCCAGGCGGAGATTGTCTCCACCATGATGAGCGGCTCCCCCACCATGCAGGGGGTCACCATCGGCGGGGTGGACGCCGCCGGGGAGGACGCGGTCAACGAGCTGTCCTATCTCTTCTTGGAGGCGGAGGCCTGCGTGGGGCTGGTCAACGAGGACCTGGTGGTCCGGGTCAGCCCCAAAAACCCCCGGGACTTCCTGGTGCGGGCCTGCGAGGTGGCCCGGGACCTGAAGGGCAAGCTGAAATTCGTCAGCGACACCACCACCATCCGGGCCCTGACCTCCACCGGCATCCCGCTGGAGGACGCCAACAACTACATCTCCACCGGCTGCCACAACCCCACCATCCCCGCCGTCACCCACGACATCGGGGGCTCCAGCTTCAACTATCCCCTGATCCTGGACCTGCTGCTCCACCGGGGGGTGTCCCCGGTGACCGGCCAGCAGCTGGGGATTGACCTGGGGGATCCCCGGGATTTTGCCACCTTCGAGGCCCTGGCCGACGCCTTTGAGCGGGAGTTCGAGTATGTGATGCGGCGGCTGTTCTACTTCAAAAACGCCGACCTGTCCCTCTACGAGCAGATGCCCTGCCCGCTGCTCTCCTCCTTCTACGAGGGCTGCATGGAGCGGGGGCTGGACATCAACGAGAACGGCGTCCGGCTCACCACCCACACCAGCGCCTTCGTGGGGGTGCCCAACGTGGGGGACAGCCTGGCCGCCATCAAAAAGACCATCTACGAGGACAAGAGCCTGACCTGGGACCGGCTGCTCCGGCTGCTGGACAACAACCTGGAGGGGGACGACGAGGCGGTCTACCTGCTGCGCCGGGTGCCCAAATTCGGCAACAACCAGCCCTATGTGGACGACCTCACCCGGGACGTGCTGGCCCGCTCCTGCGATTACCTCCACACCCACACCTCTTACCGTGGGGTCAAAACCACGGCGGCCTGCCTGGCCATGACCATCAACATCCCCTTCGGCCATGTGGTGGGGGCCCAGCCCGACGGCCGGAAGCGGGACATGCCCCTCTCCGAGGGGGGCATCTCCCCCTATCAGGGCCGCAACACCGCCGGCTTCACCTCCACCCTGGCCTCGGTGGCCCATCTGGACCAGGTGAAGCTGTCCCACGGCTCCATCCTGAACGTGCGGCTGTCCGCCAAGGCGGTCTCCTCCCCGGCGGGCATCGGGAAGTTCGCCGACGCCCTGCTGGCCTTCTGCGAGACCGGGGGCGACCTGGTCCAGTTCAACTTCGTGGACGGCCAGGTGCTCCGGGACGCCCAGATCCACCCGGAGCGCTACCGGGACCTGCTGGTGCGGGTGGCCACCTACAGCGCCTACTATGTGGAGCTGAGCCGGGACCTCCAGGACGACATCATCCGCCGCTACGAATTCGACCGGATCTGACAGAGACGAGGTGACACCATGAGCGAGACCGCCCTGATCTTCAACCGGGTCAACGGCTCCTTTGTGGACGGCTGGGGCATCCGCACCACCATCTTCCTGAAGGGCTGCCCCCTGCGCTGCGCCTGGTGCTGCAACCCGGAGGGCCAGAGCTTCGCCCCCCAGCTGCGCTATCTCAAAGAGCACTGCAACGGCTGCGGCCGCTGCCTGCCCGCCTGTCCCGCCGGGGCCATCTCCCTGGCGGAGGGCCGGGCCGCCGTGGACTGGAGCCGCTGCGACGGCTGCGGCAAATGCGTCTGTGCCTGCTGGCAGGAGGCCCTGCGCCCGGCGGGGGAGCCCATGACCGCCCGGGAGATCTTTGAGGACCTGCTGCGGGAGAAGCCCTACTTCGACCGCTCCGGGGGCGGGCTCACCATCGGCGGGGGGGAGGCCACCTGTTTCCCCGCCTTCTGCCTGGAGCTGATCGGCCTGTGCCACGGGGCGGGCATCCCGGTGGCCGTGGACAGCTGCGGCTACCTGGCCCGGCCGGACAGCCTCCGGGTGCTGGAGGAGGCCGACCTGGTGCTCTTCGACCTGAAGGGGATGGACCCGGCCAGGCACCGGGCCAACACCGGGGTGTCCAACGGCCCCATCCTGGACACCTTCCGCCATCTGACCGGGATCGGCAAGCCGGTCATTGTCCGGCTGCCCGTCATCCCCGGCCGCAACGACAGCCCGGAGGAGCTGGGCGCCGCCATAGCGCTGCTCTCCGCCTCCCCCAACGTGGAGCGGGTGGACGTGCTGCCCTACCACACTTTCGGCCGGGTCAAATACGATGAGCTGGGCATGCCCTACCCCATGGGGGACGGCACCCCGCCCCTCTCCGAGGCCGACGTGGCCCCCTTGGTGGAGCGGCTCAGAGAGGCCGGTCTGCGGGTGCAGGTGGGGGGCTGAGCCCTCCGGCACCGGCATTATTTCGTTTTCCCATTCCCTTTTTTCCTTGCTTCAGGAGCGCACGTCCGCCTCGGCGGGCGCGCGCTCCGCTTTTGCGCCTCTTCCCCGGTGTCCATCTGTCCACCTCTCCTCCAAAGCGGGGACATCCATCGCCCTGTTCAGACGCAGCCCGGGGAACTGCCCCCGCCCCCGACGGCAAAACGCCTCCCCGCAGGACAAAAGGGCGCGCGCCGCAATTTGCGGCGCGCGCTGTTCTGTGCCGGGGCACTCTCTTCCCGGCTCCGTCCGGCGGCCCTGTTGGGCCGCCGGAGCCGGTTTGGACGGAATATCTCATGGAACTGAAGCTGCCCCGCCCGGCCCAACGGCCGGGGATTCCTCAGTGTTCGCCCTTTTTCCGCCGGGCAAACACCACCAGGGCTGCCACTCCGGCCACGCCGCAGAGCAGCAGGGCGCCCCAGAGGACGGGCCGGCTGTCATCTCCGGTCTTGGGCGAGGCGGATGTGCCGCCGGAGGTGCTGCTGCCGGACTGGGCGGTATCGCCGTCCTGGCCGGAGTCACCGCCGGACTGATCGCCGCCGCCGGGCGTGGTGTCACCGGGCTCCGTGGTGCCCGTCCCCGGGTCGGTGGGGTCGGTGGTATCGCCGGGATCGGTGGTCCCGCCGCCGGGCTGCTCCGGTTCTTCGCCGGGGTCAGTGGAGGGATCCTCCGGCTCTTCCCCATTCAGCAGCGTCACCTCGGAGCGGTCCCGGATCCGCAGGCAGGCCCCATCCGGGTCATAGTAGACGATACCCGCGGCGGAGATCTGGGCTCCCTCCCGGACAAAGCCCTCCAGGGCCGGAGAGGTCTCATCGGAGTAGCCGATGTAGTTGTTGAACAGCAGCCGGAAGTCGGTCTGGCCGTCGGTGAGGATGACCTCGCTGACCACGCCGCTGACCTGCTCCACAGATTTCACCGTGCCGCTGACACTGGCCAGCAGGCCGCCGTTGGCCGCGTAATCGTTGGCCTGGGCCAGGGTGAGGGCTGTGGGCGCCACCGGGTTGACCGCGCTGTCAATCAGCGCAATGTCAATGACCCGCAGCTCCACATCGCCCTGGTACTGATCCCAGGAGCCGGAGACCTGGACCCTCTGGCCCACCTGGAAGGTGCCGTCGGCGTCGGAGACGGGATAGATGTCGATGCCGCCGGTCTCATCCTGAATATAGATGGTGTCAAAGAAGGCGTTGGGCTCCACATTGCCGGCGGTCACCAGGCCCTGGACGGTGAACACATCCCCCTCCTGGCCCTGGCGGGCCTCGGCGATGGTGCTGATCTCAGGCTGCTTGAGCACCGAGGAGATGATGTTCTGCAGGAGGACCTTGTTGGCATAGCTGGCGTCGCCATAGTCCACGCCGGAGCTGTCGGAGATCTCGAAGTCGGACAGGAACACGGTGCCGGCCAGGTAGACCCGGCCCTCGCCCACGGTCTCGGTGGCCAGGGTGACCACGTCGCCCTTCTGAACCACGGCGGTGTCCGGGGCATAGGAGCCGCTGGCGGTGCTGCCCCGAGGCTTGCCGCTGTCCCACTCGCCCTCGGCCCCCTCGGGGCGGGTCTTGGAGTTGATGGAGTAGCAGTTCTCAGAGCCCCGGACGATGGCCTGGCCGTTTTCGCCCAGGTCCACGGAGGCGCCGGAGTAGGCGCTGTAGACCTGGCCCTCCTGGAGCCCCTCAAAGAGTTCGGCAAAGTCCTCCGTATTGAAGTTGTCCATGTAGACCCGGTAGGTCTGGGTGTCGCCGCCGTTATAGTCGGTGTCGTCGTCCAGCACCTCGTCGTCGTTGAGCCGCATGGTGGCCCCCATGGCCTCCAGGATGGGGTTGATCTGCTCGGTGGAGCAGTAGGGGGCGCCGTTATTGCTGTCCTGGTAGTCGGCCAGGCCGCACAGGATCACGGTGCCGCCGCTCCGGGCGTAGTCGGCCACCATCCGGATGAATTCCTCGGAGAAGTTGGTCTCCTCCGTGGGGACGACGTTGTTCTGATTGGTCTTCAGCGGGGCGGAGATCACCAGCATGGAGACCCCCTCCAGGTCGGCGGCGGTGATGGTCTCGCCGGGCTGTTTGACGGTGACCTGAGCCCCCATCTGGGCGGCCAGGGCGGTGAAGTTGCCCATGTTGCCGGAGTAGTATCCGGTGACATAGTCATTGTAGTGGGTGCCGTCCACCAGGATCCGGGTGACCAGGGAGGCGTCGGTGACCTCCAGCTGGAGCACGCTGGTGAAGGTGTAGTCCGTTCCCCCGATGGCGGCGGACAGCGTCACATCCACAGTGGTCTGTCCGGCGGCGGGGAAGGCATAGGGGAAGGAGACCGTGGCGGAAGCGCCGGAGGCGAGTACGCCGTTTTCCCCAATCGAGGCCGGATCGGCGGTGTAGATGACCTCATCCTCCACGGTGTAGACCAGGGACTGGACGGTCATATCCGCCCCGGCGTTGTTGTACAGCTCGCTGGAGATGGTCACTTCCTCCCCCCGGACCACCAGCTCCTGGTCGCACTGGGTCTGGGAGATGCCGGCGTTGACCCCCTCGCCGGTCCACACCGGGGCGGTGACGGCGATGTTCTGGTCGGCCTGGGTGATGCGCAGATAGTAGTAGGAGTAGTCGTTGCTGTCAAAGTGGAAGCTGACGGTGCCGGAGCCGCCGGAGACCGTCTGGGTGCCGATGACCAGGCCGCCGTTGACGATGACCTCCACCTTCATATCCCCGGAGTCGGTGGGATCGCTGATCTGGGCCTGAATATCCACCGCATCCTGTCCGCCCAGAATGGAGCCCATGGCGTTGCCGTTGAGGGAGTAGAGGATGGACAGGTCGTTGTCCTCGGTGGCGTACACCCGGTAGTTGGCGATGGCGTCATAGATAGCGTCCTCGGTCAGCGCATCGGCCAGCACCACGCTGCGGGCGGTGTTGGAGTCGCCCCAGTTGCCCTTGTGGTTGTCCTGGTTGTTGGTGGGGGCCACATGCCAGCCCTTGTCCAGGGCCCGGGTATAGTACTCATAGCTGGGGAAGTAGCCGCTGGAGCCGATGGCCCCCTCGCCGTTGCCCACCTCGATCAGGGTGATGCGCTGATCCACCTGGGGGTCATAGAAGGCGAAGTCCTGGAAGTCGCCGAAGGTGGTGCCGGGGTGGTTGAACTGGGACAGGGAGGATTCCACCTCCACCAGCTTGTCATAGTAGTTCTGGTAGCCCTCGGTGGAGCCGGAGCGGTTGCCGAACTCGCTGTTGCTGCGGCTCTCAAAGCCAGGGGTGTTAAAGGTGTTGATGTGGCCAAAGCCGTCGGACCAGGTCATCTCAAAGCCGTAGAGGCCCACGAAGTCCCCGTCGGTGACCGCCGCCGCGGCCTCATGGCCCTGGGCCCACTCGGAGCTGACGCCGGTCAGATCCGTCCCCAGGTCCACCCGGTCGTCGCTCTCGTTGTCAAAGGAGTTGGAGTGGTCGGTGACCGCCAGGAAATCCAGGTTCTCCACCTGGGAGGCGTGCTCAAAGGCCTCCTCCACGCTGCCCGCGCCGTCGGAGATATTGGTGTGGGAGTGGAGCTGTCCGAAGTAGAGGCTGTAGCCGTCCAGCGTCATGGGCGCCTTATAGGTGAAGCTGCACACGCTGCCCACCTGATCCTCGCCGCCCTCCTCGGCGGCGGGCAGCACGGCCATGGCGCGGATGACCAGATCCTGGTCCCCAGTGGGGGCGTCCACGTCGGTGCCCACCGTCAGGGGACCGGTGTACACGGCGCTGTCCCGGGTGGGATCGGTGCCGTCGGTGGTGTAATAGATGGCAGCACCCTGGGCGGCAGACAGCTCAATGGTGTCTCCCTCCTGCAGGGTGGCGCCGCTGACCGGAGTGGCCCGCACCTCCAGGCCGTTCCCATCGTCGGATTCCTCGGGCAGGCCGTCCACCACCCGGAAGGCCACGGCGGTCTTGTCGTCGGCGCTGGTGGTCCAGTCGTCATAGCTGCTATCCCAGAGCAGATAGTTGCCCCGGCCAGCGTTCTTCAGGTAGTAGGTGCCCTCGCCTGCCGCCTCCAGCGTCCAGGTCTCGTTGTCCCCGGCGCCGGGATAGACGGAGGAGTAACTGCCGGCCATGCTCAGGGTCTGGCCCCCGTTGGAGGTGAAGGTGTAGCCGCTCTCTGCGTCGCCCCCCACGGTCCAGACCTCGGTGGCGCCGTAGCCGGTGAGGGCGCCGTCAGCCTCCTCCACCGACACGCCGATGGGATAATAAGAATTCCGCACCGTGGCAGACAGGGCCAGCATCTGAGCCGGGTCGTAGATGACCACCTGATCCCCGTCGGCGATGGGCTCCTGATCCCCTTCGCCGGGATTCAGAGGCTCATCGGCGGGGTCAAAGGTGCCGGACAGATAGAACTGGAAGGTGTAGAGATCGGTGTTGCTACCCATACCGTAGCAGGTAAAGTAACCGCCATAGTATTCCAGGTACTGGGCCTTGCCATAGTACTGGGCGTTGGTGCTCTTCACAAACCAGCCGTTTTCCGTCTGCTCCAGGTCAAACAGGGTGTACTCCCCTTGTTCCTCCACCAGCCGGACGTGGGTGCCGTCCAGATACAGGAAGCCTTCGTCGCTCTTGAGCACATAGTGGCCATCCTGCTCATAGACCTTGAACTGGGCCGCCCCCTCAGGGAGGGTCATGGTATCCCCGTCCACCGAGGCCTCCAGTGCCACCAGTTCATCCTTCTTGCTGTTATAGGTGTAGCCTTCGCTGCTCATCACCTTGCCCTCGGCGAGGTAGTAGATGGTCACGATGTCACCCTCGCTGATTTCCTCCGTCAGCGTAGCGGTGGATTCCCCCGGGTCAGGCTCCGGCTCCGGGGTAATCTGCTCCTGCTGCCGGAACAGCAAGAGATCGCCGCAATACTGCTCAGAAAATTCAGGGGAATCATTGAAGGTGCCATAGCCCCAGAAGCCGGGATTCCAGGCATCATTTTTCCAGGCCAGATACCGCTTTGTATAATAGTTGCTGCCGGACTTCAGCCAGAAGGTGCCGTCCTCATTGACTGTGGGAATCCAGCTGAAGGAGGTAGCCCGGAAATCCAGATTGCCGTTATTCATGGCGTTGTTCAGGTACTCGCCGTTAACGGAGAGGCTGATGCCGTCCTGGGTGGCCTCCACAGTCCAGACCGGCAGATTGTCACCGGTGACTGTATTCCCTTCCACATTGACAGACACACCCTCCACCAAATTGTGGATGGTATCATACTGGTCCTGGGTTCCCAGGGCCAGGTAACCGCTGGGGGTATTTGCCACAATCACAAAGTTGCCGCCGGCGGTCAGCTCCTCCAGCGTGGTAATCTGCTGATAGACATAGCTGGGGGTCTGGGGCTGCTCCACCGTGTAGTCGATGGACTGGATTTCGCTCTGGACGCCGTCCAGCACCGCCACCGCCTTCAGGGTGCAGTCCCGGGTGATGACGGGCTTGTTGTCCTCGGCGTACAGCGCGCTGCCCGTGGTGGGCTGGCTGCCGTCCAGGGTGTAGTAGATGGAGGCCCCCGCGGTGGCGCAGGTCAGGGTGATCTCAGTGCCGCCGGCCACCTCGCCCCCCTGGGGCTGGGCCTGGGGGGCGGCCACGGTCACGGGTTCGTCTATCTCCTCTGCCTTGTAGAGGGTGAACTGATAGGGATACCCATTGGGATTTCCTTCCACTGTAGTGGTCTTATAGGCCCGGAACTTGTTCTCACTGCTTCTATTGCTGGCCAAATAGACCGTATCGTCTCCTTGGCCCGCAAAGACAAACATTCCATTCTCAAAGCTCCAGCTCCAGGTGTATTCCCCCTGCTGGATACCGTTGTTATTGCCACCCTTAGGGGCGATATAAGTGCCGTTCTGATCCTGAAGCGTGACGGTATCGCCGTCCACGGTCAGCGTCCAGAGGGCATCGCTCTGCGCGGTCTCCTGAGCCACGGCAGTCACCCAGCTTCCGTCCAGTACACCGGGGGCATAGCCGGTGTCTGTAACCATGTAATAGGTGCCTGTGGTGAACTGCTCCGCCGAAGTGACCTGGGTGTAGGTGGTCTGCTCCTGGGCGCCGGCCATCACCGGCAGCAGGCTCAGACACAGCACCAGGGCCATCAGCAGCGCCAGGGCCCGGGAGGCAAGGTTTCGGGGTCTTACATGCATATTCTTCTCGTCCCTTTCCTCGTGTCTAAAAGTAAAATCAATGTTTGGATCTATGTTGAACTCCGGCGCCCGGGGCCATCAGATAGGCGCTGATGGCGGCCACCAGAGGAACTGTCAGCAAAATGCCCATGGAACCGGCCACACTCTGGAGCATCTCAATGCACAGGAAATCCGTGTTGGCCAGCTGCAAAAAGGGGATGTCGTAAATCTGAATCAAAATCAGCAGGTTGAAGGAGGAGCCGGCAAAGGCCAGGATCAGGGTGTTGGCCATGGTGCCCATGGCGTCCCGGCCGATGTTCATGCCGGAGCGGAAGAGTTCCCGGCGGGAGAGCCCGTCATTGTGCTCCCGCAGCTCCCAGGCCGCCGAGGCGATGGACATGGCCACGTCCATCACCGCTCCCAGGGCGGCCACCAGCACGCCGCACACCAGCAGCCCCCGGATGGACAATCCCTTTTCCGCCCCATAGAGCAGCAGATTTTCCGCCTCGCTCATATTGAACCCGTCCATGGGGGTGAGCGCTCCCACCAGGGCGGCGAACAGTCCCGCCGCCGCCACGCCCCCCACGCAGCCCAGAATGGCGCACAGGCTTTTGCGGCTGGGGCCGTCCAGCAAGATCAGGCTGGCGGCGGCGCACACCGCCGCCACAGCGATGGTCAGGGGAATGGCGGGCAGCCCCCGGATCAGCCCCGGGATGAGCAGGAACCAAAGGCACACCAGGGTGAACACCAGGCCCAGCAGGGCCCGCACGCCTTTCCTGCCCCCCAGCAGCACCAACACCGCACAGAACACCAGCAGGGCGCCCCCCATCACCAGGGCCCGGTCATAGTTGAACAGGGAGGCGTAATAGCTGCCGTCCTCCTGGGTGATGAGCCGGACGATGATCCGGTCCCCCACCCCCACGTCCACATTGAACAGGGCGCTGAGATAGTTGGTCAGGGGGAGCACCTCCCCCTTGTGCCGGCCGGACAGGATGCGGATCTCCAGCTCCTGGGTGCCGATGCGGCGGCCCTCGCTGTTCTCCCAGTCGGGCTGGGCGTCGTCCTCCAGCACCGCCGTCACCTTGGCCGGGACAAAGATCAGCTGGCTGGAGGCGGTGGGGGTTCCCTCCTCCGGGCGGTTGATCCAAAGGGCCGCCAGCACCAAAAGGGCCAGCACCAGCACCGCCGCCGCGATCCGGGGCGCCCAGCGGCGGGCACGCCCCCCCGCAGCTCCCTCCGCCCCCGGACGCCGGGGTGGGGCAGACTGTTTTTCAGATAATTTGTTGATAGAAACCGCTCCTTCTCTGGCAAATCCATTTCATTTGTATTCAAAAGTATATCACGCTGTCTTTTGCCGCTTCCATCCGGTTTTTGCTGTATTTCTGTAAAGGAGGCGTAAAACATTCTGCCGCTCCGGCGGGATATTTTTAAAAAAGGGCCGAGGCCCCGCCCTGTCCGCGGGGCCCGCTCCCCTGAATCCGTCTCCCGGGTTTCCCTCCCGGTCCCGCCATTCCCCGGCCGGACCGCTCCGGCCGGCATTTTGGCCGCTCCGGCCCCCAAAAAAGCCCAAGCCGGCACAAACAGCCCATCGCCCGGGGGCGCCGCCCCCGGGATGCCGGCCACGCCCCCAGGCGGCGAAGTCCGCTCCTCTGCCCGCCTGACACGGGAGGAGGACGAGTGCCGGATCGCTGTGTCCAACGTTAAATTCAGGTTTGACCCAGCTGAAATCCGCCCCCTCCGGCGCCCCTCCGCCGGCCTGCCCGGCAGGCACGGCCCGGGCAGGGCATCCTCCCCCAACGGGCTTTGACAGCTCGGCAGTGAAATGCTATACTTTTCAAAAGATCGTTTTTTCCGGCCGCAGACGGGCCCAGCTTCCCGCCGGCGTCATCTCCCTGGGCCGGAACATATGAGAGGAGGCCCGCCATGCCGGCCGATATGAAGGGCATCATCGCCGACACCCTTTTGCAGATGGTCCAGCACACCAGCGTGGACAACATCACCGTGACCGCTCTGATCGACCGGTGCCACATCTCCCGCCAGACCTTTTACTACCACTTTGAAAACCTCATGGACGTACTGGAGTGGGGGGTGCGGCAGACGACCCGGCAGCTGGTGGAGCAGAGCCTGAGTGCAAAGGACATCCACGCCGCGCTGCAAATTTTCATCTCCTTTTCCGTGGAGCGCTTTCCCCTGCTGCAAAAAATGCTGGACTCCCAGCGCCGGGCCCAGGTGGAGCGAATCATGATCGAGGCGGTGAGCGCCTATCTGAACGAATTGGCCCGAAACCGGCACCTGGACCTGTCCGTCAGCTACTCCGACCGGGAGGTATTGCTTCAATACACTGCCTACGGCCTGGTGGGGGTGCTGCTGTCCTACTGCGGAAAGCCGGATCTGGACCGGGACCGGCTGGCCCATCAGCTGGAGCGGATTCTGTCCGGGCAGCTGTCCGGCTGGATCCCACCGGCAACATAAAAAACAGGGCGGTGCGCCATATGGCGCACCGCCCTTCAGCGTGTCGAACAAGTTCGACCCGCTTCTCGAAAATGCAAGCATTTTCTCGAGGGGAAGCAGCCTGCTGCAGCTCACTTCGTCGTCGCAAGCTGCGTATCGTTTGCCCAGCCGCAGGCGGCCGGGCGCATTCACTCCGCTGCTCCTCCTCTCCCAACCGCGACCGCTTCGCTGGGTCGCGGTTGGCCCCCCCGATTGCTCGCACGTTTGCAGGCTGAGAAGGCAAAATTCCGAGGCGCATGTCCCCGGAATTTTGGACATTGCATTTTATTTCGCCGTCTGCGGACGGCGAAACTCTGCCGAGAGCTTCTTACCATGCAAGAGAATCTTCTTTTCTTACTTGGCTCTATCCTTTTTCGCCAGACTAAGGGCGGTGCGCCATATGGCGCACCGCCCTTTCTCATTTTATATATTATGTATCGCCCAGGTAATACCCCGTCCGGCGGGTCAGCTGCATATAATGCCGGTACAGCACCCCGAACCGGTGGAGATAGCCCGACTTCCAGGGCTTGGCCCGGCCGCAGAAGTGCAGCACGCCGGTGTTGCGGAAGATCCACTCCAAATCACACACCCCGGCGCTGCGCAGCAGATAGGTATTGTAGCCCCGGGTGTCGTAATTCCAGCGCATGTCGTCCAGCTCCAGCGTCCTGTCCCCGTAGAGGGCGTTGAGAATGTCCTGATCCGGACCGGGCAGAACCGGATCCCAAACGCGCCGCACTGCCTGCCCACCTGTTCCAGCGGCGCCGCCGGAATGCCGCTGTGCAGCAGATAGAGCGCCACGGGCTCTTGGGGCTGGTTGACATGCAGCGACGTGAGCAGCACCTGCAGCGGCGGCAGGTAATTCTGGTCCAAGGTGACCAGCAGATTCATCTCTTCCATAGTCGGACGGCTCCTTTCCGGGCTGGAGGGCCAAGACCTCCGGCCCCAGTAAGAGCATACCCGATCCGGCGCCGTTTCGCCACTGGTATTTTGTCGAAGCCGTCCTTACAAATTGAGAAATCTGTCAAAGTTTTTGACAGTTTTCCCCCTTTGTAAGGACACAAACGAAAAGCTGCGAGTGGCGCCGGGGTGAAAATACTGCTATAAAAGAGAGTATAAGGAACCCCCGCAGCCCCGGCGCCGGCGGGGCAGATTTCCACGCAGAGGGGAAGTGACGCAGTGCAATGGGTATGAACCAGGCGCTGTTTGCCGCAAAACACCGCGAGATGGCCCGGCAATACGGACAGCTGGCGGCGCAGCTGGAGGGCGGCGGGCAGGATTCGCCGGAGCAGATCCGCCGGCAGCTCCAGCAGGCCGAAGAGGAGTATCAGGCGCACACCCGGGTGCTTGAGCAGTGGGCGGCGGGAAGCCGGAGCCCGGCAATGGCGGAGCTGGCCCAGATCCAGCTGGAATGCAGCCGCAAAATGGAGGCTGTACTGGACGAACGGCTCCGGGCGGGCCAGGACGGGCCGGGCTGTGCTCCGGCAGAGGAGGGTGTGGAAGCCCTCGCCCTCTATGCAGAATACACCATGGACCTGGCGACCCAGGCCATGCAGTACGCGCGCATCGCCGCGCTGACCGCAATGCAGCGGCAGATGGAAGCGCGGCAGAAAGGAGAAAACTGACATGCAGGAAGTAAAAAAACCGCGAAAACCCCTAATTTACTATTATGTAATTGTATTGCTGGTGCTGCTGCTGTTCAATTTCCTGGCCATGCCCCTGCTGCTCCAGCGGCAGGTCCAGGAGGTGGACTACGGCACCTTCCTCCAGATGGCCGAGGATCAGGAGCTGGGCCAGGTGGAGGTGCAGCAGCAGGAGAATCAGATCATCTTCACCAACAAGGACAACACCGTCATCTATAAGACCGGCATGATGCCCGATCCCAATCTGACCCAGACGCTGGCCGATTCCGGCGCGGTCTTTTCCAGCCAGATCATCCAGCAGGCCAACCCCCTGCTGTCCTTCCTGCTGACCTGGGTTCTGCCCATTATCATCTTTGTGGCCATCGGTCAGTTTATGTACCGGCGCATGATGAAAAATGCCGGGGGCCCCAACGCCATGATGTTCGGCGCCGGAAAGAGCAGCGCCCAGGTCTATGTCAAATCCTCCGAGGGCATCAAATTCTCTGACGTGGCCGGCGAGGACGAGGCCAAGGAAAACCTGTCCGAGATTGTGGACTATCTGCACAACCCGGCCAAATACCGGGAGATCGGCGCCTCCATGCCCAAGGGCATCCTGCTGGTGGGCCCTCCGGGCACCGGCAAGACCATGCTGGCCAAGGCGGTGGCCGGAGAGTCCAACGTCCCCTTCTTCGCCATGTCCGGCTCTGAATTTGTGGAGATGTTCGTGGGCATGGGCGCCTCCAAGGTGCGGGACCTGTTCAAACAGGCCAAGGAGAAGGCCCCCTGTATCGTGTTTATCGACGAGATTGACGCCATCGGCAAAAAGCGGGACGGCCAGCTGGGCGGCAATGACGAGCGGGAGCAGACCCTGAACCAGCTGCTGACCGAGATGGACGGCTTTGAGGGGAACACCGGCGTCATCATCCTGGCGGCGACCAACCGCCCCGAGTCTCTGGATCCTGCCCTCACCCGGCCCGGCCGCTTTGACCGCCGGGTGCCGGTGGAACTGCCCGACCTGAAGGGGCGGGAGGAGATTTTGAAGGTCCACGCCAAGAAGGTCAAGGCGGCCGAGGATGTGGACTTCGCCAAGATCGCCCGGATGGCCTCCGGCGCCTCCGGTGCGGAGCTGGCCAACATCGTCAACGAGGCCGCCCTCCGGGCGGTGCGGAGCGGCCGGAGCCTGGTGACCCAGTCCGACCTGGAAGAGAGCATCGAGATGGTCATCGCAGGCTACCAGAGGAAAAACGCCATTCTCACCGACCGGGAAAAGCAGATCGTCGCCTATCACGAGGTGGGCCACGCCCTGGTGGCGGCCATGCAGACCCACTCCGCCCCGGTGCAGAAAATCACCATCGTCCCCCGCACCTCCGGCGCCCTGGGCTATACCATGCAGGTGGAGGAGGGCAACCACTATCTCATGAGCCAGGAGGAGCTGGAAAACAAGATCGCCACGCTGACCGGCGGCCGGGCCGCGGAGGAGCTGGTGTTCCAGTCCGCTTCCACCGGCGCGTCCAACGACATCGAACAGGCCACCAAGCTGGCCCGGGCCATGATCACCCGCTACGGCATGAGCGGCACCTTTGACATGGTGGCGCTGGAGACCGTCAACAACCAATACCTGGGGGGAGACACCAGCCTGGCCTGCTCCGGGGAGACCCAGACCGAGATCGACCGGCAGGTGGTGGATCTGGTCAGACGGCAGCACGAGAAGGCGGCCAAAATCCTGGAGGACAACCGCCGGAAGCTGGACGAGATCGCCCAGTACCTCTACGAGCGGGAGACCATCACCGGAGAGGAGTTCATGGCTCTGCTCGACGCATAAGACACACCGGCAGATGGGCCGGACGCCCCGCCTTGCGGCGGGGCGTCCGGCCCATTTTTTCGGGAGAAAATCCGGTCAGCGCCGGTGCAGTCTGCGGCGAATCACCGGGACCAGCAGCAGGAGCGCGGCCAGCAGGCCCACGCCCAGCGCACCTGCGGCCACCGCCACCATGGCGGTGTCCCCGGTCTTGGGAGAATGGCTGTCGGCGGGCGCATCCTTGGTAAGCTGGGCAAAGGCGCCCTCGGCGGCGGTCAGCACGGAATAATTGGTGACCAGCGCCTTCTGGGCGTCGCTCAGCCCGTCGTAGGCCGCCCGGGCATCGGCGATGGCCGCCCCGCTGTCCGGGGTCACGGTGCCGATGGCATCAATCTTGGCTTTCACCGTCTCGGCGGCGGCCTGGTCGGCAGCCTGCTGCTGCAGCTGGGCGAGCCGCTCCTCAGCGGCGGTCAGCACATTGTAGTTGGTCACCAGCGCCCTCTGGGCGTCGGTCAGCCCATCGTAGGCCGCCCGGGCCTCAGCGATGGCCGCCCCGCTGTCCGGGGTGACGGTGCCGATGGCATCAATCTTGGCCTTTACCCCATCAGCGGCGGCCTGGTCGGCAGCCTGATCCGCCGCCTGCTGCTGCAGCTGGGCCAGCCGCTCCTCGGCGGCGGTCAGCTCGTTATAGTTGGTCACCAGCGCCTTCTGGGCGTCGGTCAATCCATCGTAGGCCGCCCGGGCATCGGCGATGGCCGCCCCGCTGTCCAGGGTGACGGTGCCGATGGCATCAATCTTGGCCGTCACGGCATCGGCGGCAGCCCGGTCTGCGGCCTGCTGCTGCAGCCGGGAGAGCTGCTTCTCCGCGGCAACCAGCGCGTCATAATTGACCACCAGCTCCTTTTGGGCATCGGTCAGCCCATTGTAGGCCTCCCGGGCATCGGCGATGGCATCCGCGCTGTCCAGGGTGACAGTGCCAATGGCGGCAATCTTGTCCATCACCGCCTTGGCGGCAGCCCGGTCTGCGGCCTGCTGCTGCAGCTGGGCGAGCTGCTCTTCGGCGGCGGTCAGCACCTCATAATTGACCACCAGCGCCTTCTGGGCGTCGGTCAGCCCATTGTAGGCCTCCCGGGCCCGGGCAATGGCATCCGCGCTGTCCAGGGTCACGGTGCCGATGGCGGCAATCTGATCCATCACCGCCTTGGCAGCGGCCTGGTCTGCCGCCTGCTGCTGCAGCTGGGCGAGCCGCTCTTCGGCGGCCAACAGCACATCATAGTTGGTCACCAGCGCCTTTTGGGCATCGGTCAGGGCATCATAGGCATCCCGGGTGTTGGCGATGGCAGCGGCACTGTCCAGGGTAACCGTGCCGATGGCGCTGATCCGGTCCATCACCGCCTTGGCAGCAGCCTGATCGCCGGCCTGCTGCAGCAGTTCCTCCAGCTGCTTTTCCGCGGCCAACAGCACATCATAGTTCTCCACCAGCGCTTTTCCGTCCTCTGGCAGCGCATCATAGGCATCCCGTGCCGTGGCAATGGCTGTCCCGCTGTCCAGGGTGACGGTGCCGATGGCGGCAATTTTGGCTTCCACCGCATCGGCAGCGGCCTGAAGCTGCAGCTGGGCAAACTGTTCCTCGGCGGCGGTGAGCACACTGTAGTTGGTCACCAGTTTTTTCTGGGCATCGGTCAACCCATCGTAGGCATCCCGTGCCGCGGCGATGGCCGCCCCGCTGTCCAGGGTGACCGTACCGATGGCGTCAATCTTGTCCTTTACCTCATCGGCGGCGGCCTGGTCGGCAGCCTGCTGCAGCCGGGCCAACTCCTCCTCAGCGGCAGTGAGCACGGCATAGTTGCTCACCAGCGCTTTTTCTTCCTCCGTCAGGGCATCATAAGCATCCCGGGCCGCGGCGATGGCCGCCCCGCTGTCCAGGGTGACGGTGCCGATGGCGTCAATCGCGTCTATGACCGCCTTAAAGCGGTACAGCCCGGCGACTTCCTCGGCGGAGAGGGCATAGTTGTAAATCCGGACATCGTCCAGCAGGCCTGTGAAGTTTTCCCGCCGCTCCGGATTCCAGGAGGCGCCCAGCGTCAGGGGGCTGTCGTTTTCCATACCCGAGGCCACTCCGTTGGCCACAGCCTGACCGTTCAGATAGAGGGTGCGGCTGCCGCTGGCCCCGTCCTGAACCGCGGTCATCAGAACCCACTGGTTCAGCGGCGCTTTGACTCCGTCGCTGATATTGTTGTTCCCATGGGCGCCGAAGTTGAAGGCGCTGCCCCCCTGGGGGCTGGTCAGGCCCAGGCAGTACCAGCCGGTGCCGGCATCCTTGCCCTTGCGCAGGATGGTCACCCAGTCGTTGCCATAGTCCGCCACATTGACCCAGGTGGACAGGGTAAAGCTCTCTGTGGCGGTAAAGTCCAGATCGTCGGCGTCGGGAACTGTGATGACCTGATCGCCCCCGTTGAAGCGGATGGCGTTGCCAATGAGTCCGGAGACGATTTCAGGCTGTCCCGAGATGGCGCCGCTGTGTCCGTTTCCGGTGGCGTCGGGCATATAGCCGTCCTCCGCGGCCTCAAACGTCCAGTGGGCCACCAGCTCAGGGTCTGGGGGCAGAGGAGGCTGCGGGGGCGAGGTCCGGATGACCCGGAAATAGTCGATGTCGGTATAGGTCCCCGCAGCCTGGGGGCTCTTCTCCTCCAGCAGCTTGATCTGCAGGGTGTGTTCCGTGTCCTCCAGCACGCCGCTGCGGAAGATTTTGGTGCTGATGACCTCATTGGCCTGATAGGTGTCGATGGTGTCGGCCAGTTCCCCGTCGATGTAGACCTCCGCCTTGCCGTGCTCAAATTGCATGCCGCCGAAGATCTCGATGCCGATACCGGTAAAGGTCAGTTCCACCGTGGCGCCGGGAAGATTATAATTGTGGCCGGTGCCGTTGTAGCGCTTGGGATTGGTGCCGTTGACCCGGAATCCCTCGGAATAGGTCACCCGGCTGTCCGCATCGTCAATGATCTCCCAGGCCGTCTCCGCAGACTCTCCCTTCTGGGCCTGGGTCATCTGCTGGTTGATGTGGGCGGCCACTTGGGCGGGATCCATCTTCTGCACCAGAATCCCGTGCTTGCCATTGGGATCGGCTTCCCAGGTGTTGGAGCCGTCCTTGGGGTCGATGGTGACGGTGCCCGTCTCCACATCCCACCATTCTCCGGCCCCCTCCACCGCGTACATCAGGGAGGTCAGATCCCAGCTCTCCCGACCGCTGGTGGTGTTGCCGAAGTACAGGTCGTAACTCTTGCGCACCGGGTCGTCCTCCGCCATCTGACTGCGGGTGTTGCCGGTGATGATCTTGCTGCCGATCTCCCAGCCGCTCCAGAGGATGGGGACGGGGCAGTTGGACTCCACATAGATGGACGCCGCGGCGTCAAAGCGCATATTGTTCTCCGAGCCGGAGGGGAAGTATCCCGCCATAATGGAGCACAGCTTAACCTTCTGGCGCACCAGCTCCATGCCGGTCAACGGGCTGATCTCATCCGCCGGAGACTGCAGCAGATCCTGCAGGTTGTTCAGGGTGCCCACCACCACCAGCACCACGCTGTTGTCATCCGCAGCGGCCAGGGTGCGGCGGTACACCTCCAGGGCGGAGGGGGCATAGTAGTCGCTGTTGATGTCGTTGGCATAGGTCTGGGCAATGTACTGCTGATAGCGGGAACCTCCGCCCCCCGGTGAGGTGGGGGCGATGCCCACCGGCACATCGGGCAGCCCGTAATAGGTGTTGATGGCGTCGATGCAGGGGGCCGCATAACCGCTGTTACAGCAGCCCACCACCGCCAGCAGATTGACTTTGCCCTGCTGGACATAGGAGTGCAGCAGCGCCATAGCCCCGGCGTCATCTACATCGGAGTCAATGTCCGTATCGAAGATGATATTGACCGTGGGATCCGGCGTGTAGGAAAAGGGCGGCAGCTCCTCCGGCGGTACCGCCGCCGCCGGCGCCATCAGGCAGAGCGCCAGCGCGGCGGCGGAGAGCAGGGAAACCACCCGTTTCCACAGGCGTGCTGGGTGATACTTCATGTCCATTTGATTGTTCCTCCTTTTCTGTTTATTTCAGTCTGCCATGGACATACAAGTTCTGGAATAAAACCTGGAAATAATTCGGTAAAAAAGGGGATATATTTGGAAAATACGCCAAAAATAGACCATTTAAAGCTCACTTCTATGGCAATCTTGTACCAATTTGTATCAAAAGTCAATTGTGACAACTTCCAGAAAGGGGGCATTTAATTCATGCACAATTACCAGCCCGCAAGGGTTTCCCCGCCATGGCCGCCCGGACAGGCCAGACCGGCGGACGGCCCCATTCCCCCGGCCGCGGGGATGCCAGCCGTCCGCCCCCGTCCCGAGCCTTGCATCCTGCGGCCTGTTCTGGTAAAGTAGAGGGCAGATATCAAATCGCTGTGAGGTGTGTCAGATGGAATTGCAGACGCAGATCTTCCCCGCCGTGTGCGACGCGGTGCGGGAGGCAGGGGCTTTTTTAGACGACCGATCCCTCTCGGAGCAGGTCCGCTCCAAGGCCGCCACAGACTATGTGACCATGGCGGACACCACGGTCCAGGCCTTTCTGGAACGGCGGCTGGGGGCGCTCTGCCCGGACATCGGCTTTCTGGCCGAGGAACAGGCCGCCTTTGACTGGGATTTTCAGACGCCGGTCTGGGTGCTGGACCCGGTGGACGGCACCACCAACCTGATCCACAAATTCCAGCACAGCGCCATCTCCCTGGCCCTGGTGGCCCAGGGAAAGCCGCGGATGGCGGTGGTCTATAACCCCGACTCCGGAGAGATGTTCACCGCCTGCCAGGGCCAGGGGGCTTTTCTGAACGGCCAGCCCATCCACGTCAGCCAGGCCCGGCGCCTGGGCGACGCCCTGGTCTCCATCGGCACCGCCCCGGGCAGCCGGAGGGATGTGCCCGGCACCTTCCGGCGCCTGCAGCGGGCTTTTGAGCACTGCCAGGACATCCGCCGGATTGGCGCGGCCTCCATTGATCTGTGCTATGTGGCCTGCGGCAGGCTGGACGCCTATTTCGAGGAGCACCTGAAGCCCTGGGACTACGCGGCGGGCATGCTGATCGTCCAGGAAGCCGGCGGCGTGGTCACCGACCGCCAGGGCGCCCCGCTGGAATTTTTGCCCGACCGGGAAATTCTGGCGGCCAACGGCCCCCTTCTGAAGGACTTCATGACCATCCTGTAAGAACAAACCGCCCCCCGATTTCCGTGTAAATGGGTGGGCTGTTTTGCGGCGCGGCGGGTAACCTCGGGTCTTCTGGCGGTTTGACCGGCACTCCGCCGGGGAAAACAGAGCGGGTGGGCGGGCCGCGTTTCGCGCGGCCCGCCCTCCTCCGTGGCAGTTTCTATTGCGGCGCGCCGAAGGCCTGCGCCAGCGCCTCCCGCTGTTCCGGCTCCTCCACCCAGTGCTCCACATATCCGCACGCCAGGCAGACATAGCGGATCACCGGGACTTTGCCCATCAGAGTAAAGGTGGAGGTATAGATGTTGCTGCCGCTGGCATAGCGGCCCGGATGGTCCGGAATCCGCACAATCCGCTTCCCGCCGCATTTGGGGCAGGCCCTGCCCCATCTCATCCCTCGTACCTCCGCCGGTACATGGCCATGGCCACCGGCACCGAGACCGCGTTGGCCGCCACCGCCAGCAGCGGCAGCAGCACCATCATCCCGCCGGGCAGCCGGTCCAGCAGCCCGGTCTGCATCAGCGCCGCCAGCCCCCCGGCGCTGCCGCAGGCCACCACAATGAGCACCATCATCATAATCTGCCGCCCCCGGGTGGAGCCGAAGCGGAACAGGAAAGGCAGGGAGATGGCGATGCTGAACAGGGCGATGCACAGCTCGATCAGCACCCCCTCCGGCCGGGCGGCCTCGGGCAGGAACCCCCGCTGGACCATTCCCCCCAGCACCGCCAGCGTCCCGGCGATCAGCACGCCGCCCCAGCCCAGCAGGTACTTGCTCACCACCAGGTCCCGGACGGAATAGGGCATCATCCCGGCCAGCACATCCCAGTGGCTCTGCTCATCCTGGGATATGGTGGAGAAGGAGAACAGCCCGGAGTAGACCACCCCAAAGAGCTGGAGGTAGAAGTTGGGCAGCAGGGTGAACACGAAGATAATCAGGCAGAACAGCCGCATCTGCCGGATCAGCACATAGATATCCTTGGTCAAAAGGGCTTTCACTCTCATTGTCCCCGCGCTCCTTTCACTTGCAGCAGGATGATGTCTTCCAGGCTGGGCCGCTCCAGCGGCAGCGCGGCGGGCACCCGGTCCCGGCGCACCAAGGCCCTGGCCCCATAGGGGGAGACCTCCCGCCCCATGACCGCCCCGCGGTCCAGCTGAGAGAGCTCCTCCCGGGTGCCCTGCCAGATGCCGCAGCTGTCAATCAGGGCGTCCTTTTCCTCGCAGAACAGCAGCCGCCCCTGATGCAGGAAGGCCACATAGTCGCACAGCTTTTCCAGATCGCTGACAATGTGGGAGCAGATCAGGATGGAGTGGCCCTCGTCCCGGGTAAACTCGGCAAAGACCTCCAGGATCTCGTCCCGGACGATGGGGTCCAGCCCCGCGGTGGCCTCGTCCATAAAATTTAGCCCGTTCCCGCAATCCCTTGTAAACACTGGGCTTAACGGTATACAAAACTGTGTTTTGTGTTCTTTCCTCTTAATATTTTACAAGAACAGGCACGGTCTTTCAACCATGCCTGTTCTCATTTATGCGTCTTTGTTGATCCGGCGGCCCGGTTTTGTCTGCCGGATTATGTATGCTTTGTTCTACAGCTTGGCGATTGCGCCGAGTGCTTTGCGATCCAGACCTTTTCGGAGTCTTGCGATTTCCTTCTGCAATTCCTCGTTTTCTCTCTGGAGTGCTATCATCTGCTCATGCATATTGTTCATCTCACTGTCCATAGCCATATCAAGGATTCCCCGTCTGGGATCAGGCATTCCGATCTGCTGTTCCTGCGCGCGATCCAGTTCCTGGCGCACTACTGCATTCTTATAAAAGAATCCCCTTGATAATCCTGTCTTTGCCATTAGCTTTGGAACAGTGATTTTTTCACTTTCCTCCAGCATCCTCCAAATGGTTTCTTTGGCCAACTTGATTTTCTGATCACTGATTTGCCGGTTCAAGGCGACCATCTTCTCGTATTTTTGCATATTCTTCCTCCCATCCATCTAAGTTTTCTAATATGATTTGCGATTGGCAGTGTCTGATTTTCCGGGTTTCATCTGCCAGTATCTGGTTGCTCATTTTCCGGTAGTATTGAACATTCCGAACACTGGAGTGTCCCAAGAGCTTGGCGATTGTCCAATCATCCAAGTGCATCTCTGTCAGCTTCATGCCATAGGTATGCCGGTACATATGCGTACCAAATCCAAATGGCTCGCCATGATCATCCAGTATATTGTTCTCCCGCAACATACGCACAACTGTGCTTTGCAGGGTGCTATACTGTAGGGGTTTATTGGGGTTTTTATCACTTACGAAGATATAAGGGACATCCCCATACCGTTTTCTGGTGTAGGAAAGGGCTTTCCGAATCAGAGCGGCCAGTTCCTCGCTGATAGGTTTTTCATAAAATTTTGTTTTCATCTGCCGGATGCGAATGATTGTGACTCCGTCTTTTTCATATAGACAGTCAGGCTCCAGTGTCAGAGTATCGGAGATCCTGGTTCCAAGCATCTGATGGATGATCATCAGTCGGGCCGCCTGCTCATTCAGTTTTACCAGGGCAGCATTGAGCCGCTTGAGTTCATCATCAGAATAGGCTTTAAACTCAGCTTTTGGTGTTGGCGGAATATCTCTTGTGAGGAATAAGGATTCCAAGTTGGGATACCCGCATACCTTCCCAATGCTGTCCAGAATAGCGCGGAGACGGTTCAGATCCGCATGGAAATGCTTCGTTTCCGTAGCTTCTGTTTTCAGATAGAGCAGATAATCTTCCAGCAGCTCCCGATCAATCTCTCTGCAGGATTTTACTTCCGGATGGCGACCAGCCAGATATGCAGAGAAACGTCGGACAGCGGTCAGTTCCTTCTGTACACAGGCGATAGCCTCCATCTGTAGGTTTAGGTAAATTCCTTTTTTCGTTTCCTCTCGGATCTCCGGCTGGAGTATTTTTGTAAATATGAGGGTTTTGCATGATTTGATCGGATTAAAGCGTATCGGGATGTCCAGTTTTTCCAGCTTCCACACATCTTTTTCCTGCTCTGGGCTGGTGTCTTCCGGTTCCAGGAACTCCAACACTTTTTCCAGATAGGATATCGTCCGTGATTTATAATAATGCTCCGAACCATACGCCTCAACGCTATGCTCCGTGAATGAAATTCCTTCCTGAAGCATCCAGCCCTTGAGTTGTCGTATCCATGTTTCGGGCTTTTTATCCCGCAGGCTTTTCGCCCGTCTGCCATAGGATTGCAGGAACCGGCACAGCTTATTGAAATCCTGGCGGTCACTATATACCCTGGCAATACCAACCTGGGTACTCCGGTAATGGATGAAGGCAGTTAATTCTTCCCGCATTGTTATAGAAGGGATCTGTTCCAGATCATAGTATGGGTTTTTGCCAACCGACTGTGGATAAGGTTCCGCAGGATTTTGATATGCAGGCAGTTCCTTCAGATAAATCCGATTGCTCATTTTTTGTCACCTCCTTTCTTAAGCAGGCCAGCGGCCAGACTTTTATGCTGGCTGAAATATTCTTCATTGGCGCTATCTATTTTCTTTGGCATATAGTCAAGGTATTGCTGCGTCATTTCTTCATATCTGTGTCCGAGGTAATCCCGTACACCCTGTATAGAAACACCCGTGTCATAAAAGTTTGTGGCCACGGTATGCCGGTAATCATGGCTCTGGAAGATATAATCTCCACATTGGATATTGTTTTCTCTGCAGCATTCTTTCATTTTCCATCGGAATGTGCTGCTCCGATATGCGCCGCCTTTTTGGTTTTGAAATACATAATCATCTGCCTTGATCTGATACTTTTTCAGATAAACCTGCATCAGTTTATATAGAGCTGTTGGAATGGGAATCCGCTTGTAATTCCTCATTTTATTTTGATAGACTTGAATCCAAGCATCCCGCCCCTGCACATAGTAGGCATTGCCTTTCAAGGCACATATCTCGCTGATCCGCAGACCGATAGCCCATAGGTGTAAATACATCAGCCGGATTTCTTCTGGGAATCGGTAGAGCTTTGAGAGAATCTCAGTGGCCACTTCCTGTTCTACGCTCCGGTCATGGTGTACAGGAATCTCTTTTTTCAGGTAGAGATCTTCGCTAAATGGTATCCTTTCAATATACTTTCTGACCAGCAGGAAGTTAAAGAAGTGAAGGATTGCCATGACCTGATCATTATAGGATGCGGC
>CAUGSS010000014.1 GCA_959602365.1 uncultured Eubacteriales bacterium | reverse complement strand
CCCGGGAGGTGTTCTGGGCCTCGTCCAGGATGATGAAGCTGTCGTCCAGGGTGCGCCCCCGCATATAGGCCAGAGGGGCCACCTCGATGTTGCCCCGCTCCACATACTTCTGATAAGTCTCGGGGCCCAGCATCTCAAACAGCGCGTCGTAGAGGGGGCGCAGATAGGGGTCCACCTTGCTCTGCAGGTCGCCGGGCAGGAACCCCAGCCGCTCTCCGGCCTCCACCGCCGGACGGGTCAGGATGATCCGGTTGACCTCCCGGGCCCGGAAGGCGGCCACCGCCATGGCCACCGCCAAGTAGGTCTTGCCGGTGCCGGCGGGGCCCACCCCCAGGGTGATGATGTTGTGACGGATGGCGTCCAAATAGGCCTTCTGGCCCACGGTCTTGGCCTTGATGGGCTTGCCGTTGGCGGTGACGCACACCACGTCCCGAGCCAGCTCCGCCAGCTTGGCCTCGCTGCCGGAGCGGACCAGCTGGAGGGCGTAGCGGACGTTCTGCTCGTTGATCTGCTCCCCCCGGGCCGACAGGTCCAGCAGGCCCTGGATGGCCCGGACGGCCTGGGAGACCTGCTCTGCCTCCCCGGCCACCTTCAGCTCCCCGTCCCGGTTGGTCACCCGGACGGACAGCTCCTGCTCCAGCAGGCGGATGTTCTCGTCAAAGGAGCCGAAGAGGTTGGCCACCTCTTCCACTCGTTCCAAACTGATGCTCTGTTCTGCCAAATGGTTTCATCTCCGTATGGGCGCGGCCCTCTGGCGTCGGGCCGCCCCCGTTAATCTTCTGTGCCGCTGACGGCGATCTGCTCCCGGCAGCGGGCGGTGACGGTCACGGTCAGCGCCCCGTCCCGCTCTTCCACATCCCACTGCTGTTCCATCACCGCGCCGTCATCTCCGACGGCCTCCACCAGGCGGTTTTCCAGCAGGGCGCGCAGGTATTCCTCCGCCCCCGCCCGGCTGAGTTCCACCGTCTCCGGCTGATACTCCCGCCCCTCCCGCACCACCAGGGAAAAGGGCAGCTTCAGCCCGCCGGACAGGGTCAGATCCCAGCTGCGTTCTATTTTATCATAATACGCAAAGGGTTGAAACGCTTTTGGGGAAATTTTAAAGCTTTGCCCCAGGATCACCAGCTCATATTCCCGCCGGACCCGGCCGGTATAGGCTTTTTGGAGGCAATTCAGCGGGATGGCGGCGGAAAACTGCTCCTCCACTTCCGCCCAGACACTGCCCTTGGCGAGCACCGGATAGCTGGAGATTACCTGGCTGGGGTCATCCTCCCGGGTGATGGTCACGGTGCCGGAGACCAGCACATCCCCGGCCTCCACCGTGTCCCCCTCGCCCACCAGCGGCTGCCCGGCCAGGGCGTGAAGGTCCAAAATGACGCCGCTCTTCTCCGCAATCAGGTCCGAGGCCACCCCCGTGGGCTCCACCTCCGGCGCCGGATCGCTCTCCCGCACCACCACCTCCGCACGGATGCCCCGCAGGTTCACCGACAGGAAACTCAGCTCTTCCAGCTCCATCAGCGTCCGGTTGGCGATGGAGCGCTCGTCCAGCGACGGGCCATACACCCCCGGGGCCAGGCCGCTCTCCCGCAGTTCGGCGAGAATGACCCCGTCGGGCACCGCAGTGTTGCCGGTGATGTCAATGACCAGCACAAACCGGGAGAGCACCAGCACCGCCAGCAGCGACAGCGCCAGCCCCGCCAGCAGGCCGTACCGGCTGCGGAACTGCCCCAAAAAGTGGAGCGCCCCTTCCTCCCCGATTTTGGTCACCTCGCACAGGCACTTGGGGCCCAGGGCCTGGGCCTGCCGGGCCTGGGAGAGGGCCACCGTCAGCCGCACCGTGGTCTCGTCCACCCGCTCCACCTTCCAGAACCGGATGCCCCGGGCGGCGCAGATATTAAAAAACCGCTCCGGATAGGGGCCCACAGCCTCCAGCCGCACACTGCCCCGGATATAATTGGTCGCCTTCTGCATGCTCGTCTCCTCGCTTCCACGTCCATTCGCCGGGCCGCGCCGCCCTGGGCGGGACGGCCCGGCGGCCTGGGGCGGCGGACTACTCCAGCTCCACCGCCGCGATGGTCCCGGTGATGACCAGATCGGTGGGGGTCATGCTCCGCAGCCGCAGCTGTTCGCCGCGCACCCGGATCATCAGCCTGCCCCCGCTGATCAGGATCTCCTCCTCGCCGTAGGCCAGAATCCCCCGGTGGTTTTGCAGGTAGAGCTCATCCCGGCCCACCAGCCGGACACAGGGCAGCCCCGCCAGCACATCCCCGGGCAGATCAAAGGCCCGGGCCGTCTTTTCCAGCAGGCCCTTCCGCTTTCTTTCTTCCACGCGCGCCTCACCCCTGCCACAAGGGTATGCTTTCGCCGGAAAAGATTGCCTGTCCGCCCGAGGAAAACCCCCGCTCCCCCGTTTTCGCCCCCCAGGGCGAAAAATATTTTCGATGAAATTTGGTGAGAATGACTGTTAGTTTTCTCTGGACAACCTATCCCCATAGTGCTATGATAACAGGGCAGGTACCACAAGATATGGTGGCCTATTTTTATGTCTCCACCAATTTATTGATATACATAACGCAAACCGGCGCAAAATGCGCCGAAAGTGCCCGCACCAACCCCAAAAAGAAGGAGTATGCACCATGAAAGTAATCAAACGGGATGGCACGACGGTCGACTTTGACCGCAGCAAGATCATCCGCGCCATACAGAAAGCCAACGAGGCGGTGGACCCCGAGGAGCGTATCAGCGAGGAGCAGATCAGCGCCATCGCCCACTTCGTCCAGGAGCGCAACCGCCCCCGCCTGCTGGTGGAGGATATTCAGGATATGGTGGAGCGCCAGCTGATGGAGCTGGGCAAGTATACTCTGGCCAAGGCCTATATCATCTACCGCTATACCCGGGCCCTGGTGCGCAAGCAGAACACCACCGACGAGTCCATTCTCTCCCTGCTGCGCAACGCCAACAAGGAGCTGGCCGAGGAGAACTCCAACAAAAACACCGTCATCGCCTCCACCCAGCGGGACTACATCGCCGGCGAGGTGAGCCGGGATCTGACCCGCCGCATCCTGCTGCCCGAGAAGATCAGCAAGGCCCATGACGAGGGCATTCTGCACTTCCACGACGCGGACTACTTTGTCCAGCCCATCTTCAACTGCTGCCTGATCAACATCGGGGACATGCTGGACAACGGCACCATGATCAACGGCAAGATGATCGAGAGCCCCAAGGGGTTCCAGGTGGCCTGCAACGTGATGACCCAGATCATCGCCAACGTGGCCTCCAACCAGTACGGCGGCCAGAGCGTGGACGTCAGCCACCTGGGCAAGTATCTGCGCCGCAGCCGGGAAAAATTCCGCCGCAAAATCACTGAGACCTGCGGAGAGCACACCGATGCGGAGACCATCGAGCGGCTGGTGGACGAGCGGGTCAACGACGAGCTGCGCAGCGGCGTGCAGACCATCCAGTATCAGATCAACACCCTGATGACCACCAACGGCCAGTCCCCCTTCGTCACCCTCTTCCTCTATCTGCGGGACGACGACCCCTATATCGAGGAGAACGCCAAGATCGTGGAGGAGATCCTGCGCCAGCGGCTGGAGGGCATCAAGAATGCCGCCGGGGTCTATGTCACCCCCGCCTTCCCCAAGCTGGTCTATGTGCTGGACGAGAACAACTGCCTCCAGGGCGGCAAGTATGACTATATCACCGAGCTGGCCGTCAAGTGCTCCGCCAAGCGGATGTACCCCGACTATATCTCCGCCAAAATCATGCGGGAGACCCACAACGGCAACGTCTTCTCCCCCATGGGCTGCCGCAGCTTCCTGACCGACTGGATCGACCCGGAGACCGGCGAGTACAAATATGAGGGCCGCTTCAACCAGGGCGTGTGCTCCATCAACCTGCCCCAGATCGGCCTGATCGTCAGCGACGGCGGCCGCAAGGTCCCCGAGAGCGAGGACGAGTTCTGGAAGCTGCTGGACGAGCGGCTGGAGCTGTGCTTTGAGGCCCTGATGTGCCGCCACAACGCCCTGATGGGGGTGAAGAGCGACGTCTCCCCGGTCCACTGGCAGCACGGCGCCATCGCCCGGCTCAAGTCCGGCGAGACCATCGACCGCTATCTGGTGGGGGGCTACTCCACCATCTCCCTGGGCTATATCGGCATCTACGAGGTGACCAAGCTGGTCAAGGGCTGCAGCCAGACCGAGCCCGAGGGCAAGGACTTCGCCCTGCGGCTGATGACCTATCTGCGGGACACCTGTTACAAGTGGCGGGACCAGACCGACATCGGCTTCTCCCTCTACGGCACCCCCGCCGAGAGCCTGTGCTACCGCTTCGCCCGGATCGACAAGCAGACCTTCGGCGAGGTGAAGGACATCACCGACAAGGGCTATTACACCAACTCCTATCATGTGGACGTGCGGGAGAAGATCGACGCCTTCTCCAAGTTCGCCATTGAGAGCCAGTTCCAGCGCCTCTCCCCCGGCGGCGCCATCAGCTATGTGGAGATTCCCAACATGCGCCACAACCTGACCGCCCTGAAGGACGTGGTCCGGTTCATCTACGACAACATCCAGTACGCCGAGTTCAACACCAAGAGCGACTACTGCCAGGTGTGCGGCTATGACGGCGAAATCGTCATCAACGACGACCTGGAGTGGGAGTGCCCCTGCTGCGGCAACAAGGACCAGAGCAAGATGAACGTCACCCGCCGCACCTGCGGCTATCTGGGCGAGAACTTCTGGAACGTGGGCAAGACCAAGGAGATCAAGTCCCGGGTATTGCACCTCTGATCCACTCGATCCTTTTCCGGGATTGTTGCAAAACATAATAAGGTTTCATTCTGAGTCCCAAGGGGCAGAGCATTTTCCCGCAGGGAGAACTGCCGGGAAAAGCTCCTTCGCCGGCGCTCAGGATGAGAAAAAGCGGGGCTGTTGCAGGAATTGCAGCAGCCCCTTTTTCGTGCCCGCCGGAGTGCGGCACGCCCCCGGCGGGCCGCGCCTGTCCCCAGGGGAAAAAGGCAAAAGGTAAAAGGCAAACGGCGGGGCGTCCAAACAGGGATCGGCGAAAATGGATTGACCTTTCTCCCCTTTCCGCTTAGAATAAGAGTTCGCAAGGGGAATATTTTTCGCTTGATATTGTTTTTCACTAAAACGCTTTCAATTTTACTTAAAATTCCGGGTGCTGTGGGCGCGGGTGACGGCCTCGCCGTCTCATCGGTTCCTGACGCGCTTTTTCTGCGCTGTAAACCGCTTCAAACGCGCTTTCACAAGCACCGGCAATCAATCTTTTGCGCTATAATGCCGAGGTGTTTTCCATGCAGGAGCGGCTCTCCCATTACCTCTCCGCCATCAAAGACAACAGTCTGACCTTCGTCAAGTGGCTGGTCTTCGCCGTGGTGACCGGCTGTCTGACCGGTCTGGCCGGCACCGCCTTTCACTACGCCATCGACGCCGCCACCGCCCTGCGGGACGCCCACTGGTGGCTCATCCTGCTGCTGCCCGCGGCCGGTCTGATCATCGTGGCCAGCTACCATATCACCCGGATGGAGGATGACCGGGGCACGGAATTCGTCCTGGCTTCGGTACGGGAGGGCAGGCCCCTGCGGTTCCGCACCGCCCCGCTGATCTTCCTGGGCACCGTGCTCACCCATCTCACCGGCGGCTCCGCCGGCCGGGAGGGCGCCGCCCTCCAGCTGGGCGGGTGTATCTCCGGCTCCCTGGGGCGGCTGCTGAAACTGAACGACAAGGATGAGCGGATTATCACCATGTGCGGCATGGCCGGGGGCTTTTCCGCCCTGTTCGGCACCCCCCTCTCCGCCGCGGTCTTTGCCATGGAGGTGGAGAGCATCGGGGTGATGTATTACGCGGCACTGGTGCCCTGTGTGCTCTCCGCCCTGATCGCCAATCTGATTTCCGGCTATCTGGGGGTGGCCTCCACCGCCTTCTCTCTCGCCCCGGTGCCGGAGCTCTCCCCGGTGGTGTTTCTCCAGGTCATCGGCCTGGGGGTGCTCTGCGGCATTCTGGCCAATCTGTTCTGCCGGGCCATGCATCTGGGGGGCAAACTCTACGGCAAAGTCTCCAACCCCTATCTCCGGGCCGCATTGGGCGGCGCGCTGGTGGCAGCCCTCTCCCTGATGGAGGGCAGCGGCGACTACAACGGCGCCGGCATGCAAGTCATCGTCGCCGCCCTGGCGGGCAGCGCCGTGCCCTGGGCCTTTGTGCTGAAAATCGTGTTCACCGTGCTCACCCTGGGCGCCGGCTTCAAGGGGGGCGAGATCGTGCCCTGCTTCTTTGTGGGGGCCACCTTCGGCTGCACCGTGGCCCCGCTGATCGGTATGAATCCAGGCTTCGGGGCGGCGCTGGGACTGGTGGCGGTGTTCTGCGGGGTGACCAACTCCCCCATGACCAGCATCCTGCTGGGCTATGAACTCTTCGGAGGCCAGGGCGTGGCCCTGATGGCCCTGGGGGCCGCTGTGAGTTATCTGCTCTCGGGCTACTCCGGCCTGTACCGGGAGCAAAAGATTCTGTACTCCAAGACCGCCCCGGTCTTTATTGACCGCAAGAGCGGAGACGAATAACCCAAAACATCGCTTGGCAAGGGGGCGAAGCGGATCATGCGCAGCAACAGGATGGACAACATTCGGTGCCTGCTGATTTTTCTGGTGGTGTTCGGGCATTTCCTGGCTCTGATCCCAGGGGCTGAGGCCGACACCCTGTACCGCATCATCTATCTGTTCCATATGCCGGCCTTTCTGTTTCTCACAGGCTATTTCTCCCGCTTTCACTTTTCCAAAATTTTGACCGACCTGGTCTATCCCTACGTTCTGTTTCAAATTCTCTATCTGCTCTTCGACGCCCTGGTGCTCCAGGGCGGCCCCATGGGAAAAATGCACCTCCAATTTGCCATCCCCTATTGGCTGCTCTGGTATCTGCTGGACATCACCTTTTACCGGCTGCTGCTGCCGCTGTTTGATAAAGTTCCCCCATTGTTCCGCCCTCTGGCTGTGCTGGCGGCGGTGGCCCTGGCCCTGGTGTGCGGCTATGTACCCGAGTTTGGCTATTATCTCACCACAGGCCGCTTCTTCAGCTTCCTCCCCTTTTTCCTGGCCGGATATTACCTCTCCCGTACCCGCTGGTTTCCCCAGTGCCTGGATTGGCCCTGGCAGAAAAAATGGCCTTTCACCCTGGCCGGGGTGCTCATCGCCCTCTGGTCCATGCTGCGGGAGAGCCGTTTTACCGCGGAGATGCTCTATGGCTCTGTGCCCTACCCCGTCGCCGGAGGGGGCTTCGGCCCGGAGGAGCGGCTGCTGCTCACCGGCATCGCCTTCGGCTGGATTCTGGCGCTGCTGACGCTGGTGCCCGAACGGCCTATTCCCGCCGTCACCGTCCGGGGCGGCAACACCCTGCCGGTTTTTTTGCTCCACGGTTTCGCCGTCAAACTGGCCGGGGAGTGGCGCCTGTTCCGCCTGTCCCCAGGGGGTAATCTGATGCTGGCGCTGGCCCTCTCCGCCGCCCTGGTCTGGCTGCTGGGCAGCCCCGGCCTCCGCAAACCCTTCCGGCTGGTGTGCACCGGGGGATGGCTGGAGCGGCTCTGGCGGAAATATGTGCTGTGACAGCTCGAATCCATGCTCTGGAAGCCTTTTTGCAGCCCCTGAGGCTGCTCATTCGGGGCGCGCTGCGGAATCCTCCGCGGCGCGCCTTTTGCTTTTTTCAAAAAAACCGGCATTTTCCCCCGCCTGCCGGATTGACAAAGCAGATAGGGGCGAGTATAATTTCAATACACCAAATCTTTGCACTTCAAAGGTGTGGTGTGCAAAAGCGTCAGTTTGCCCTGCCGCTGCAACAGTGAAGGAGGAAACCACACGATGAAAAAGCTTTTCAAGCTGCTCTCTGTCCTGCTGGCTCTGGCCATGATACTGGCCCTGGCCGCCTGCGGCAGCAGCGGCGGTACTTCCGACCCCGGCTCCGCCCCCAGCAGCACGTCCACCCCCAGCACCAACGACGCCGACGCCTCCAGCGGCACCGGCGACACCTCCGCCGGCGACGCGTCCGACGGGGGCAGCGCTGCCGACGGCGCCACCTATACCGTGGGCATCTGCCAGCTGGTCCAGCACGACGCCCTGGATCAGGCCACCCAGGGCTTCAAGGACGCCCTGACCGAAAAACTGGGGGACGCGGTCTCCTTTAAGGAGGGCAACGCCTCCGGCGACAGCGCCAACTGCTCCACCATTATCGACGGCTTTCTCTCCGACGGCGTGGATCTGATTCTGGCCAACGCCACCGCTCCCCTCCAGGCCGCGGCGGCAGCCACCTCTGAGATTCCCATTCTGGGCACCTCCATCACCGACTATGCCACCGCCCTGGAAATCGACGACTGGACCGGCACTGTGGGCAACAACATCTCCGGCACCTCCGACCTGGCCCCCCTGGACCAGCAGGCCGACATGCTCCACGAGATGTTCCCCGATGCCCAGAACGTGGGATTGCTCTACTGCTCCGGCGAGCCCAACTCCGTCTACCAGTGTGACGTGATCACCGGCTATCTGGAGGAGTACGGCTACACCGTGGAGCGCTACGCCTTCACCGACACCAATGACGTCACCTCCGTGGCCCAGACCGCCGCCGACAACAGCGACGTGATCTACATCCCCACCGACAACACCGCCGCCTCCAACACCGAGGCCATTGCCAACGTGGTGCTGCCCGCCGGTGTCCCCGTCATCGCCGGTGAGGAGGGCATCGCCAGCGGCTGCGGCGTGGCCACCCTGTCCATCAGCTACTACGACCTGGGCTACACCACCGGTGAGATGGCCTATGAGATCCTGGCAAACGGGGCCGACGTGTCCACCATGGCCATTGAATACGCCCCGGAGGTCACCGCCAAGTACAACGCCGCCAACTGCGAGGCGTTGAGCATCACACCTCCCGAGGGCTACGAGCCGATTGAGACTGAGTAAGTTCTCCCCGCGAGGGCCTGCCTTTTCTCAGGTAAACCTGTAAAACAGCGGAAAAGGGGCTTCCCTTTTCCGCTGTTCTTTGCTATACTTTTGACGATTCTATACTTTTTGGAGGCGTCTTGTTATGGACTTCATATTAGCCCTGCTCAACTCTATGCCGGGCGCTGTCACCCAGGGCCTGATCTGGGGCATCATGGCCATCGGCGTGTACATCACCTTCCGCATACTGGACATCGCCGACCTGACGGTGGACGGATCCCTGTGTACCGGCGGCGCGGTGTGCGTGGTGCTCACCCTGAATGGCTGCCCCACCTGGCTGGCGCTGCTGGCCGCGCTGGCGGCGGGCATGCTGGCCGGACTGGTCACCGGCATCTTCCACACCTTCTGCGGCATCCCGGCCATCCTGGCCGGCATTCTGACCCAGCTGGCCCTGTACTCCGTCAACCTGCGCATTATGGGTTGGGGCACCGAAAACGGCAGCCGCTCCAATCTGCCCATCAGCGTGGACAAGTACGACCTGATGGTCTCCTCCCGGTATGTCCGGGAACTCTCACTGGACAATCCGCTGCCCAAACTCATCATCTTCCTGGCGGTGATCATTCTGGTGCTCTACTGGCTCTTCGGCACGGAAACCGGCTGCGCCCTCCGGGCCACCGGCGCCAATGAAAACATGGCCAAGGCCCAGGGCATCAACACCAGCTTTACCAAAGTGCTGGGCCTGATGATCTCCAACGGCCTGGTGGCCCTGTCCGGCGGCCTGCTCTCCCAGTACCAGGGCTTCTCCGATATCAACATGGGCCGGGGCGCCATCGTCATCGGACTGGCCGCCGTCATCATCGGCGAGGTCATTCTGGAACGGGTTTTCCGCAACTTCGCCCTCAAGCTGGCCGCCTGCGCCATCGGCGCCATCATCTATTATATCGTCATCCAGTTCGTGCTGCGGCTGGGCCTGTCCACCGACGACCTGAAACTGCTCACCGCCCTGGTGGTCATGCTGTTCCTGGCCATCCCCTATTGGAAGGGCAGATACTTCAACCGCCCCGGCAAGAAGGGAGCGAAGAGCAATGCTTGACATTCAGAATATCTACAAGACCTTTAACCCGGGCACCGTCAATGAAAAACAGGCCCTGCGGGGGGTCAGCCTCCATCTGGACCCCGGAGATTTTGTCACCGTCATCGGCGGCAACGGCGCCGGCAAGTCCACCATGCTCAACGCCGTGGCCGGTGTGTGGCCCCTGGACAGCGGCAAGATCATCATCGACGGGACGGATGTCACCGGCCTGCCCGAGCACAAGCGGGCAAAATACATCGGCCGGGTCTTTCAGGACCCCATGACCGGCACCGCCGCCACCATGCAGATTGAGGAGAACCTGGCTCTGGCCCGGCGCCGGGGCCAGCGGCGCACCCTGCGCAGCGGCATCACCAAGGCGGAGCGGGCGGAGTACAAAGAGCTGCTCAAAATCCTGGACCTGGGGCTGGAGGACCGGCTGACCAGCAAGGTGGGCCTGCTCTCCGGCGGCCAGCGCCAGGCGTTGACCCTGCTGATGGCCACCCTGCAGAAGCCCAAGGTGCTGCTGCTGGACGAGCACACCGCTGCCCTGGACCCCAAGACCGCCGCCAAGGTGCTGGATGCCACCGACCGCATCGTCACCCGGGACGCCCTGACCACCATCATGATTACCCACAACATGAGGGACGCCATCGTCCATGGCAACCGGCTCATCATGATGAATGAGGGCCAGATCATCCTGGACATCCGGGGGGAGGAGAAAAGCCGCCTCACCGTGGAAGATCTGCTCCACCAGTTTGAAAAGGTCAGCGGCCAGGAGTTTGCCTCCGACAAGGCCATTCTGGGCTGAACCATTTCCTGCGCCACATCACAACAAAACAGCGCCCCGGCCATTGCACAATGGCCGGGGCGCTGCTCTGCGCTCTGGGCGGCTGTCCTTCCATGCCAGGTTTCACAGGGTCCCAGCCCCGCTGTTCTTTCAGGGTGCGCCGGAGGACTCAGGACAGCCGGCCTTTTTCCCCGTCTGAATGGTGCCGTGCTCCGCCTCAAAGTCGGCAATGCGCCGCTTGATCATCTGCTCCAGCTCCCGGTTCTTGGTACGCCCCTCATACTCGGCGATATAGCCCAGCTTCTCCAGCAGCTCCGGGGCCACCCGCAGGGTATAACGGCTTTTGTCATCCTTCATCTGCCCCATCCCTTTCATGACGAAGTATTGACAAAATTTTAGCGTCATTTTATAATGGTGTGAAAAAATGACGCAATTTTGACGCAGTAACACAGGAGGGATTGTATGGAAGTCTACAAGAAGCCGTATCTGATCCTCTGGACCAGCTGCACCGCCGCGATCTCTGCCCTGGAGCGGCAAAATTTCGGATTGGCCCGGGAGATCCTGCTTCGGGCCCAGCAGGAGGCGGAGGAGGCCTACCTGGCGGACAACCGGCGCCCTTCTGCCCCGCCTGCAGACACCACGGGCACTTGAGCGGAGATCTTTGGGCGGGTTCACCGCCCTCTGCACCGCTGCAATCCCAGAAAAACAGGGCTGGAGTCCGCCCGACTCAGCCGCCCCGGCCGGTCCGCGGCGGACGACGGGCCGCAGCGAGCACATGCCCTCCTGCTGAGGGCAGCCGGCCGAATCACGGACCGGACCCAGCCGCCGCCCAGATGCCTGAGCCGTCCAACCGAAAAAAGCCGCCGGAATTCCGGCGGCTTTCTTCATACAGGGCGATGGTCTCAGTTCTTCAGGCTGTGGAGCGGGGCGGGGATGCGTCCTCCCCGGCGGATGAAGTCGGCGGAGGAGGTCTTGTGCACCGGCATCACCGGAGCAGAGCCCAGCAGGCCGCCCATCTCCACCGTGTCCCCCACATCCAGGCCGGGGGCGGGGATGATGCGCACGGCGGTGGTCTTGTTGTTGACCATGCCGATGGCGGCCTCGTCGGCGATGATGGCGGCGATGGTCTCGGCGGGGGTGTCCCCGGGGACGGCGATCATGTCCAGGCCCACTGAGCACACGCAGGTCATGGCCTCCAGCTTGTCCAGGGTGAGCACACCGGACTGGGCGGCGGCAATCATGCCCTCGTCCTCGGACACCGGGATAAAGGCGCCGGACAGGCCGCCCACCGAGGAGGAGGCCATGACGCCCCCCTTCTTCACCGCGTCGTTGAGCAGGGCCAGGGCAGCGGTGGTGCCGTGGGTGCCGCAGGTCTCCAGGCCCATCTCCTCCAAAATCCGGGCCACGCTGTCCCCGATGGCCGGAGTGGGGGCCAGGGACAGGTCCACGATGCCAAAGGGGGTGTCCAGCCGCCGGCTGGCCTCCTGGGCCACCAGCTGGCCCATCCGGGTGACCCGGAAAGCGGTCTTTTTCACGGTCTCCGCCACCACGTCAAAGCTCTGGCCCTTGACGCTCTGGAGGGCGTGATAGACCACGCCGGGGCCGGAGACCCCCACATTGATGACACTCTCCGCCTCTCCCACCCCGTGGAAGGCGCCGGCCATAAAGGGGTTGTCCTCCACCGCGTTGCAGAACACCACCAGCTTGGCGCAGCCAAAGCCGCCCCGGTCGGCGGTGCGCTGGGCGGCGGCCTTCACCGTCTCCCCCATCAGCCGCACCGCGTCCATGTTGATGCCCGCCCGGGTGGAGCCCACATTCACAGAGGAGCATACCAGCTCCGTGGTGGCCAGGGCCTCGGGAATGGAGCGAATCAGCTTTTCATCGGACTCAGTCATTCCCTTCTGGACCAGGGCGGAATAGCCCCCCAGGAAGTTGATGCCGATGGTGTGGGCCGCCCGGTCCAGGGCGGCGGCAAAGGGGACGTAGTCCTGGGTGTCGCAGCCGGCGGCCACCAGGGAAATCGGGGTGACCGACACCCGCTTGTTGACAATGGGGATGCCGAATTCCCGCTCGATGGCCTCCCCGGTGGAGACCAGATGCTCCGCCTTCCGGCAGATTTTGTCGTAGATTTTCCGGCAGCACTCCGCCGCGTCCGGGTGGGCGCAATCCAGCAGTGAAATACCCATGGTGATGGTGCGGATATCCAGATGCTGCTGGTCGATCATCTGGATGGTCTGAAGAATTTCCTCGTTGCTCAGCATAGCGTCACCCCTCAGATCCGGTGCATGGCGTTGAAGATCTCTTCCCGCTGGGCGTGGATGGCCAGCCCCATCTCCTCGCCCTGCCGCTCCAGTTCGGTGACCAGGGTGGCAAAGTCCACAGAGCAGGCGGAGGCATCTACCACCATGATCATGGTGAAATACCCCTGGAGGATGGTCTGGCTGATGTCCAGCACATTGACCTGATGGGCGGAGAGCAGGGAGCAGACGCCGGCGATAATGCCGACCCGGTCCTTGCCTACGACGGTAACGATAGCGCGCATAATAAAACCCTCTCCTTTATGATTGCAGCTCGTCCAGCGTCAACTCGAAGCTGGGCAGGAAATGCTCGATGAAATATTGCAGGGCGGGCAGCGGGTTGTCCGCCAGGGCGGCCCAGGTCTGTTCCCTGGCCAGACGGAACTCGTTGTTGCCCGCCTTCAGCTCCTCCACGCATTTGAGGTAGGCGGACAGCTTGTCCGCCGCCTTGACAATGACGCGCACCTCCGGGTCCCGCTCCTTCAGCAGCGGCTCATAAATCTCCCGCAGCTCCCCGGGCAGCATGGCCAGCAGCCGGTCGGCGGCCATGGCCTCCACCTCCTTGTAGGAGTCCCGCAAGGTGTCGTTATAGTACTTGATGGGGGTGGGCATGTCCCCGGTGATGATCTCGGTGGCGTCGTGGTACAGGGCGGCCACCGCCACCTCTCCCGGATCCATCCGGCCGCCGAAGTGGCGATTCTGAATCACCGCCAGGGCGTGGGCCAGCACCGCCACCTGATGGGAGTGCTCCTGGATATTCTCCGGCTCGGTGTTGCGCATCAGCGCCCAGCGGTCGATGTACTTCATCCGGGCGATCAGGGCAAAGAAGTTGTATGCCTGGGCCAACGGAATCCCTCCTCCGCAAATGATACAGCAAATAAACTCCATCCCGGAAACAGGATGGAGTTTATTTTAGCATATTATGCCGTCTTTGCAAAGCTTTTTCCCGGCTTTTGGCACATCAGATCATTCCGCCGCCACAACGCCCTTATGCTTCCAGGGGCCGAAGCGGTAACGCAGATAGGCCAGCACCACGTTGTACACCCAGCTGACAATCAGGCTCCACCAGATGGCCACATATCCCACCGGGGTCAGGAAGGCCAGGATGTAGGTCACAACGGTGCGCAGCACCAGGCTGGACACGGTGTTGAACAGGGTGAACATCACGTCCCCCGCCCCCTGGAGCACGCCGTTGAAGCAGAAGTACCAGCTGAACAAAATGAATCCCACTGCCACATAGTGCAGGTAGGTGACGCCCACCGCCCTGGAGTCGCCCACCACGCCGAACAGGCCCACCAGCTGGGGGGCCAGCAGCAGCACCAGGCTGGAGATGATCACCACCGAAATGGTGCTCATGATCAGCGTACCGCGCAGGCCCCGGCGCACCCGGTCCAGCTGCCGGGCGCCCAGGTTCTGGCCGGTGAAGGTGGACATGCCTAAAAAGAAGCTCTGAGCCGGAATGCAGATGAAGTTTTCAATGCGCATGGCGGCAGTATAGCCGGCGGTGATGTCAAAGGCGTTGACCACCCGCTGGATGGCCATATGGTTGAAGGAGACCACGCACTGCTGGATGGTAGAGGGGATGCCCATTTTCAGAATCAGCCCGGCGGTCTCCCGGTGGAAGCGGAACTCCCCTTTCCGGAAGCGCAGGTTGGGGTAGGTCCGGAACAGATAGGCCACACTGACAACCGCCGAGAGGACCTGGGAGATCACCGTGGCCACCGCCACGCCCATGACCCCCCAGTGGAGGATCAGCACCGCCGCCAGATCCAGCACCACATTGCAGACAGAGGACAGCAGCAGCACATACAGGGTGGCCCGGCTGTTGCCCAGAGAGCGCAGCACCGCCGCGGCAATGTTATAGACAAACTGGAAAAACAGGCCCAGGGCATAGATGCGGAAATAGGTGACCGCGTCGGCCAGCAGATAGTCCTGCACCCCCAGCACTCCGTCCAGCAGCCAGCCGGCCCCGGCAAAGGCCAGCACCGTCAGCACCACACCCAGCCCCATCAGCAGCAGCATGGCGGTGGCCACGCTGCGGCGCATCTCCTCCATGGCCCCAGCCCCGTAGAACTGGGAGATCACAATGGAGGCGCCGGTAGACATGCCCATGGCGATGGCGATGAACAGCAGGGTCAGCGGCGAACAGGTGCCCACCGAGGACAGGGCGTCCTCCCCCACAAAGTTGCCCACAATAACGCCGTCCACCGTATTGTACAGCTGCTGCAGCAGGTTGCCCGCCATCAGCGGCAGGGTAAACAGCAGAATGAGTTTCCACTCTTTGCCCTGAGTCATGGTTTTTTCCATCCTCTTCTCTCCCTATGTTTTGATTTTTGCTTCATGTCATGTCCCTATTTTACCATATCATCCCTGCGAATCAATGGCGTCGCTCCAGCTTATTATAACTTTCACAGCATACCGCTATAACCGCTGCCGGAGCGGGATTTTGACACCTGGCCCAGTTTTCGTTATAATGAGGCATATTTGAGATTTTTAGGATGATGGTTATGAGAATCGCCATTTACACCCTGGGGTGCAAAGTGAATCAATACGAAACCCAGGCCATGGAGACCATTTTGCGCCAGCGGGGCCACTCTCTGGTGGACTTCGAGTCCCCCGCCGACGCCTACATTATCAACACCTGTACCGTCACCGCCGTCAGCGACAAGAAATCCCGCCAGGCCATCCGCCGGGCCCGGCGGATGAGCCCCAACGGGGTGGTGGCAGTGTGCGGCTGCTACGCTCAGACCACCCCCGAAGCGGTGGAGGAGCTGGATGTGGACCTGATCTCCGGCACCGGGGACCGGCTTGCCTTTCTGGACGACCTGGAACAGGCCGTCCGGGGAAAACAGCAGGTCCATGTGGATGCGGTCATGTCCCGCCGGAGCTTTGAGTTCCTGCCCGCCGGAGGGCTGGCCGGCCGCACCCGGTGCATGCTCAAGGTGGAGGACGGCTGCGTCAACTTCTGCACCTACTGCGCCATCCCCTACGCCCGGGGCCCGGTGCGCTCCCTGCCCCTGGAGCAGGCGGTCTCCGAGGCCCGGCGGATGGGATCGGAGGGATACCGGGAAATTGTCCTCACCGGCATTGAGATCTCCAGCTGGGGCAGGGATTTGAAGGAGGGCCAGAGCCTGATCGACCTGGTGGAGGCCGTCTGCGCCGCCGTCCCGTCCCTGCGGGTGCGGCTGGGCAGCCTGGAACCCCGGACGGTCACCGAGGAGTTCTGCCTGCGGGCGGCAAAGCTGCCCAACCTGTGCCCCCACTTCCACCTCTCCCTCCAGAGCGGCTGCGACGCCACCCTGAAGCGGATGAACCGGAAGTACGACACGGCGCGCTATCTGACCTCCTGCCAGCTGCTGCGCGCCCACTTCGACCACCCGGCCATCACCACCGACCTGATCTGCGGCTTCCCCGGGGAAACCGAGGCGGAGTTCGCCGCCACCCTGGACTTCCTCCGGCGGGCAAATTTCTCCTCCATGCACATCTTCCCCTACTCCCGGCGCAGCGGCACTCCCGCCTGCGACATGCCCGGCCAGGTCTCCAACGCGGAGAAAGAGGCCCGGGTCCACCGGGCCGCCCAGGTGGCGGCGGAGATGGAGGCGGAGTATCTGGCCCACTACATCGGGAAAACCCTCCCCGTCCTCTTTGAGGAGGAGAAAGAGGGGCTGTGGCGGGGACACGCCCCCAACTATGTGGAGGTGCGCTGCAGCGGGAACAACCTTCACAACGAACTGCGCGCTGTTTCCATCGAATCGGCGGAGAATGGAGCGCTTTACGGAAAGCTGGTGGAAGCATGACCGCATATCTGGACAACGCCGCCACCACCCGGGTCTGGCCCGAGGCGGCCCAGGCCGCGGCGGAGGCCATGACCGACGGCTATTTCAACCCCTCCTCCCGCTATCCCCAGGCGGCAAAGGCCGCCCGTGCCCTGGAGTCCCACCGCGCCGACGTGGCAAAGGCCCTGGGCTGCGCCCCCAAGGAGCTCTTCTTCACCTCCTGCGGCACCGAGAGCGACAACTGGGCCATCCGTTCCGCCGTGGAATACGGCCGCCGGAAGGGGAAACACATCATCACCACCGCCATCGAGCACAGCGCGGTACTGGAACCCATCCGGGCCCTGGAACAGGAGGGATGGGAGGTGACCTGGCTGAAGCCCGACGCCCGGGGGACCATCGACCCGGAGGAGGTCGAGCGGGCCCTGCGGCCGGACACGGTACTGGTGTCCATGATGCTGGTCAACAATGAACTGGGCACCCTTCTGCCGGTCCGGGAGGTCTCCCAGCTCATCCGCCGCGCCGGCGCCCCCGCGCTGCTCCACTGCGACGCGGTCCAGGGGTTTTTGAAAGTGCCCTTCACGCCAAAGGAGCTGGGGGCCGATCTGGTCAGCATCAGCGGCCACAAGGTCCACGCCCCCAAGGGAATCGGCGCCCTGTATATCCGTTCCGGCCTGAAACTCAAACCCCTGCTGCTGGGGGGCGGCCAGGAGAACGGGCTGCGCAGCGGCACCGAACCCACCGCTCAGATCGCCGCCTTTGCCGCCGCCTGCCGTCTGGGCCTCTCCCGCCGGGAGGAGGACATCCGGCGCATGGAGGATTTGAAGGCGTACACCCTCGCCCGGCTGGCCGCTGAGGTGCCCCAGGTGACGCCGGTGGCGGCGGGGGACGCCCCCCACATCCTGGCCCTGACCATGGCGGGCTACAAGAGCGAAGTGCTGGTGCGGGTGCTGGGGGACCGGGGGATCTGCGTCTCCGCGGGCAGCGCCTGCCACCGGGGCAAACCCAGCCATGTCTACGCCGCCCTGCCCCTGACCAAGGCCCAGCGGGACGGGGCCTTCCGGGTCAGTTTTTCCGGGGACTCCACCCGCGCAGAGGTGGACGCGCTGATCGACGGCCTGAGCTTTGCCGCCAAAACGCTGTTCCCCTCCATGCAGTAAATCCCCCGCCGGGACTGCCCCCCACAGCCAAACCGGCAAAATTAACAGGTCATTCACAGCGGGAGGATTGCTTTTTCCCCCGGGATGCTATATAATATAGCGTCTTAATTTCCGTCCACCCCTTTTTCTGGAAAGGCGGCCACTATGGAATTCAGCTATGACGATTATCTGACCAGCGCCCGCGCGCTCCAGCAGCGCCTGGGGCAGTTTGTCCCCCAGGTGGCCATGATTCTGGGCTCCGGCCTGGGGGAGCTGGGAGATCAGGTGGAGTCCCCGGTGCATATCCCCTATGAGGACATCCCCCATTTCTGCCGCTCCACGGTCCAGGGCCACAGAGGCCGTCTTGTGTTCGGCACGCTGGAGGGCAAACCGGTGGCCGTGATGCAGGGGCGGATGCACTATTACGAGGGCTATTCCATGGAGCAGGTCTGCTATCCCCTGCGGGTGCTGCGGCTGCTGGGGGCGGACAAACTGATCGTCACCAACGCCGCCGGCTGCATCAACACCGGCTGGCAGGCCGGGGACGTGATGCTCATCCGCGACCAGCTCAAACTGTGCCTGGACTCTCCGCTCCGGGGGGAAAACCTGCCCCAGTTCGGCACCCGCTTCCCGGACAGCACCGCCCTGTACACCAGGCGCCTCCAGGCCGTGGCCCGGCAGGGGGCGGCGGAGCTGGGGATTTCCCTGCGGGAGGGGGTATATATGTTCTTCCCCGGCCCTCAGTACGAAACGCCCGCCGAGATCCGGGCCGCCCGGGTCCTGGGCGCCGACGCCGCGGGCATGTCCACCGCCCCGGAGGTTATCGCCGCGCACCACTGCGGCATGGAGGTGCTGGGCTTTTCCATGCTGTGCAATATGGCCGCCGGCATCCTGGACCAGCCGCTGGATGAGCAGGAGGTCCTGGATGCCGCCGAGGCGGGCAAAGAGAAGTTTACCGCCCTGGTGCGCACCTGCCTGGCCCGGATGTGAGGGCCGGGGGCAGGCATAGCGCCCGGGCCATGGTCATAAACAATAAGGTATCCCCTGGACGCCCCGGCGGGGGCGTATCCACTCCGATTTTCCAAGGAGGCCACCATGTCAGCCAAGAGAACCAACTCCTTCTTCGGAGGCACCGCGATTCTGGCCGCCGGCATCTTGATCGTCAAGGTCATCAGCGCCGTGTACAAAATGCCCCTGGTCAATATCCTGGGCTCCAGCGGCTATGCCGACTTCAGCGCGGCCTTCAACATCTTCAACATCATGCTGATGATCTCCACCGCCGGCATCCCGGTGGCCATGTCCAAGATGATCAGTCAGGCCCTGGAGCAGGACCGGCCCGCCCAGGTGCGCAAGATCTTCCGGATCGCCTTCTCCTTCTTCCTGGCCGTGGGCGTGCTCTGCTCGCTGATCATGCTGATCTTTGCCGGCCAGTTCGCCAACCTGATGAACAACAGCAAGGCAGTCTGGTGCATGCGGATGCTGGCCCCCTCGGTGGCGCTGGTGTGCTGTCTGGCCTGCTTCCGGGGCTATGCCCAGGGCCACCGGAATATGACCCCCTCCTCCGTCAGCCAGATCATCGAGGCCCTGTTCAAACTCATTGTGGGGCTGAGCCTGGCTTGGTGTCTGATCGAGATTCTGCACAAACCCGACTACATCGGCGCTGCCGGCGCAATCGTGGGCGTCTCCGTCTCCGAGCTGGCCGCCGTCATCTATATGGTGTGGGACTTCCGGCGCACCCGCCTGGAATCCCCCCTGGGTACCGGGGGCAAGGCCAGCAGCAGCCGGTCTATCCTGCGCACCTGCCTGACCCTGGCCATCCCCATCTCCCTGACCAGCGCCTCCACCAGCATTATCACCGCCGTGGACAACAGCCTGGTCATGGGCCGGCTTCAGAACGCCCTGCACATGACCGAAGAGGCCGCCCGGGACCTGATGGGCAACTACACCGGCGTGCAGACGGTCTACCAGATCCCCGCCTCTCTGATGGTGGCCATCACCGCATCGGTCATCCCCGCTGTTACCGTCTGCTTCACCCGTCGGGACCGGGCGGGCGCCAACCGCATCGTGGGCAGCGCCCTGAAGACTGCCGCCCTGATCGCGCTCCCCTCCGGGGTGGGCATGATCGTGCTGGGCACCCCCATCACCAAGCTGCTCTTCCACTCGCTGGACGCCTCGGTGGCGGGTCCCATCCTGTCCATTCTGGGCCTGGCCAACATTTTTGTCTGCATGACCCTGGTGTGCAACTCGGTGCTTCAGTCCCACGGAGTGCTGAACATCCCGATTGTAATCATGCTGATCGGCGGCGTCATCATGGTGATCTTTGACTTTGTGATGGTGGGCAACCCCAGCATCAACATCTTCGGCAGCCCCATCGGCACCTGCATCTGCTACGGCATCGCCTGTATCCTGGAGCTGCTGGTGGTCAAACGCATTGTCCCCCGCTGCCCCTCCTATTTCAAACTGTTTGCCAAGCCCCTGCTGGCCTCAGTGGTCATGGGCGGAGCCGCCTGGGGCAGCTATGGCCTGCTCTACCGGCTGACCGGGAGCAACACCCTGTCCACCCTGGCCGCTATCCTGCTGGCGGTGGCAATTTATGGGGTGCTGGTGATCGCCCTGAAAATTCTGACCCGGGACGATCTGTCCCTGATGCCCAAGGGGGAAAAGATCGCCCGGCTGCTCCACATCCACTAAACCGGGGATTTTTTCTCAAAAACTTGTGCAAAACTACTTGCAAAACCGGAGATTCTATGATAGATTTTCTCTACAAATCCCATTACAACGTCGACGATTTTCGCCGCCTGGTGCATCTGCTGCGCCAGAAGGACGGCTGCCCCTGGGACAGCGTCCAGACCCACCACTCCATCCGGGACAACTTCCTGGAGGAGACCTATGAGGCCTGCGAAGCCATCGACAACGAGGATACCGGCCTGCTCCGGGAGGAGCTGGGCGATGTGCTGATGCAGGTGATCTTCCACGCCTCCATTGAGGAGGACGCCGGGCACTTTGACCTGGACGACGTGGCCGACGCCGCCTGCAAGAAGCTCATCTTCCGCCACCCCGCCCTCTTCGGGCAGGAGGGCGGCCAGAGCTGGGACGAGCTCAAACGCCAGGAGAAGGGCTACACCACCCACGCTCAGTCCCTGGAGGCGGTGGCCCGGTCTCTGCCCGCCCTGTGGCGGGCCCGGAAAGTCCAGAAGCGGGCCGGGGAGGCCGGCTTCCAGTGGACGGACACCGCCGCCCCCCTCTCCAAAGTGGAGGAGGAGGTGGGCGAGCTGCGCCAGGCCGTCACCGAAGGGTCTAACGTGGAGGAAGAGCTGGGGGACGCCCTGTTTGCCCTGGTCAGTCTGGCCCGTCAGCTGGACATCGACCCGGAGAAGGCCCTCCACCGGGCCACGGATAAGTTTATCTCCCGCTTTGCCGCCATGGAATCTCTGGCCGGCCGGGACCTCGCGTCGCTGAACGCGGCGGAATGGCGCGCGCTCTGGCAGCGGGCCAAAACCTTAACTTGTTCTGAATAAAGTGCCCTGCGCTTTTGAAAGATAAATATGTTCATCACGCTCCCTGGGGGAGTATCACACAGGAGGATTTTTTAATCATGAACAAAGCTGAACTCATCGCCACTACCGCTGAGAAGACCGGCCTGTCCAAGAAGGACACCGAGTCCGTCATCACCGCTGCCCTGGATGTCATCTCCGCCGCCCTGGCTGAGAACGAGAAGGTCCAGCTGGTGGGCTTCGGTGCCTTTGAGGTCAAGAGCCGCGCCGCCCGTCTGGGCCGCAACCCCAAGACCAAGGAGACCATTGAGATCCCCGCTTCCAAGGTGCCCGTATTCAAGGCCGGCAAGGCCCTGAAGGACATCGTCGCGAAGTAAAAGATGCATTGTTCTGCGGCGGTTCCGGCCTGACCGGAACCGCCGCCGTTTCACTTCCATCCCTGTTCAGGAGGTTTTGATTGCCATGCGTTTGGACAAATACCTGAAGGTCTCCCGCCTCATCAAACGGCGCACCGTGGCCAATGAGGCCTGCGACGCGGGCCGGGTCACCGCCAACGGCCGGCCGGTAAAAGCCAGCTACGACGTAAAGGTGGGCGACCTTCTGGAGATCAAATTCGGGGAGAAAACCGTCAAGCTGGAGGTACTGGTGGTGGCCGACAACGTGGGTAAAAACGACGCCGCCGCCATGTACCGGGAGGTGCTCTGACCGGAGGGGCCGCTTCACTGCACAAAGCGCACTGTACTCTGCACACAGAGAGATGAATGGCATGAAGCGGGAATATGGCATCGCAAGATGCGGGCTTGCCTGCTGCCTGTGTTCGGAAAACACAACCTGCCGCGGATGCTCCTCCGGCGATTGTCCGGGTGCGGAGGGGTGCGAAAACCGGAGCTGTTCCCTGTCCAGGCAAATCGGACACTGTTTTGACTGCACGGAGCCCTGCCGGAACGGCCTGCTCCGCAAGATCAAACCCTATGCCTTCACAGAATTCGCCAGGAGGTTTGGCGAAGAACATCTGCTGGACTGCCTTGAGCGCAATGAAAAAAACGGGGTCGTCTATCACCGCGCGGGCGTTCAGGGCGACTATGACGATTTTGCCGACGTGGAAGCACTGATCTCATTCATTGAGACGGGGCACAGATGATGCTTCACCGCCTGCGCCGGATGGAGGGCCCATCCCCCGGAGGCAGGAATGCGCAGATTGGACCGGCCTGATCCCGGAGGCGCGCTCCGCGGCGGCCGGCTCTGATCCCTGTGCGGAGGGACGTTCTTCTCCCCGCCGCCGAAGCATATACTCTAGAGACCGAAAGGAGGTCTCTGGAATGAATGATTACACGCGGGAAACCGCCGCCCCTCACCGGCTCACCCTGGACAACCGCGCCAAACTCACCCTGACCGGGGTGGAGGACGTGGAGCGTTTCGACGAAGAGGAGATCGTGATGTCCACATCCGCCGGCGCCCTGACCATCAAGGGGGAGGAGCTTCACATTGAGAAGCTCAGCCTGGACGGAGGGGAGATCCACGTCACCGGGCGGGTGGATGCCCTGACCTACCAGGCCCAGCGCGCCTCCGGCGGCTTCTTCTCCCGGCTGCTGGGCGGATGACTGTCACTGTCTGGGAACAGGCCCACAGCCTGCTGGGCGGGCTGCTCATCGGGGTGGCCACAGGGCTGTTCTACGACCTGCTGCGCTGCGTTCGCTACCGGGTCCGGGGGCGCATCTTCTGTGCTCTGCTGGATTTGCTGTTCTGGTGCGCGGTCACCGCCGCCCTCTTCCTCTGGAGTGTGGCGGCGGGCCGGGGCGTGGTCCGGTTCAGCGTCTGCGCCGCCCTGTTTCTCGGAGCCGCCGCCTATCTTCATTTTTTCTCCCCGGTGTGCTTCCCCCTCCTCTCCACCCTCACCGGCCTGCTGATCCGGCTGGCGCGCCTTCTGGGCGCCCCATTCCGGGCGGCAGGGCGGCTGGCGCGGAGATGCGCAAAAAAATTTACCCTTTTTTTCAAAAAACTCTTTTCATTTCCCGCAAAATGAGCTATGATGAACCTGTTATAATAGGATTGGTGTTACATCCCACTATGGGACCGTGCAACAGAAGGGATGGATCATGAAAAAGACAAAGCGCGCCAGTCTTCTGACCAAGGCTGTCATCTTAGCCGTTCTTGTCGTCGTCTCCATTTCGCTGCTGGATCTGAGGGCCCGCCTGTCCTCTGCGGAGCAGACCCGGGACGCGCTGCAGCAGCAAGTGGACGAGCAGGCCCAGTACAACGCCGAGCTCCAGGACGACATCGACAACAGCGATGACCCCGATGTGATTCTGGAAGTGGCAAAGGAGCGGCTCGGCCTGGTCGGCAAAGACGAGGTCATTTTCTACGACACGACAGATTGAGAGAGACCCATTTGATTGGGACCGCATGGAGAGCGCATGCGGACACAATTTGATTATTTTTTATTTTCAGCACTTAGAGAGAGCAGGAGGACACTCAGTTTGGCTAACGAGATCGAGGTAGGCGCTATTCTGGAAGGAAAGGTCACGGGAATCACCAAATTCGGCGCATTTGTATCGCTGCCCGGGGGAAAATCCGGGTTGGTGCACATTTCCGAAATCGCCTATTCCTACGTCAGCGACGTCAATGAACACCTGTCCGAGGGACAGGAGGTCAAGGTGAAGGTTATCAGCGTTGATGAAAACAACCGGATCAACCTTTCCATCAAGCGGGTTCTCCCGCCTCCGGCCCGCAATGCCCAGCGCGGCGGCGTCCGCGGCCAGGGCGGCAGAGACGGCGGCCGGGGCCAGGGCGTTCAGGGTTCCCGCCCCCACGGCGAACGGGACCGCGCTCCCGCCCCCAGAACCACCCATGACGCCGCGTCCAAGGAGCCCAAGACCTTTGACGCCATGCTCAAGCAGTTCATGTCGGACTCCGACAGCAAATTGTCCGGCCGTTATACCGACAAGTCCTCCCGCCGCCGCAACAACGGCCGCCGGGGCTGAGCATTTCCGACGGCGAGCAAAAGTGAACAGATTTGCCCAACGCCGCGCACACAGCCTGCGCGGCGTTTGCCGTGCGGCTGAGAAATGGCCTCGCCGATGGCTGTCCCCCACGGCCGGAGCTCCTGCCCCGGAGCGGCGCGGCTCCCACGCAAAAAAAGCTGCGCCCCCTGTCCGGCAGAGGGCGCACAAGGGCGCGGCAGCTTCCGTATTTGCGCCCAAAGGGAGAATGGAGTGGGCCATTGCTGGCCCGGAGCCTTTCGGCCCTGAGAAACGTATATTGGATGAGCTGCATCTTCAGTGTACCGTAATTTCCATTTATTGTCAAATTCTATTTTTGTCGAAGCGAGGTTTTTCCCATGTATCTGATCAACGGCACCGTTCACACCATGGCCGGTCCGGTATGGAATCCGGGCTTTGTGGCCTTTGAGGGCGGCAAGATCACCGGGGCCGGGGCCATGGAGGCCCTCTCCCTCCCCGCCGGGGCGGAGGTGCTGGACCTGACGGGCTGCCATATCTATCCGGGACTGGTGGACGCCCACAGCCACCTGGGCATGTTCGGAGACAGCCTGGGCTTTGAGGGGGAGGACGGCAACGAGATCACCGACCCGGTCACCCCCCAGCTGCGGGCCATCGACGCCATCAACCCCTTCGACCGGTGCTTCCAGGAGGCACGGGAGGGGGGCGTCACCTGCGTGGTCACCGGCCCGGGCAGCGCCAATGCCATTGGGGGCCAGATGGCCGCTGTCAAGACCGCCGGCCGGCGGGTGGACGACATGGTGGTGAAGGCCCCGGCGGCCATGAAGTTCGCCCTGGGCGAAAACCCCAAGAACTGCTACAACGACCGCCACGAGACCCCCATCACCCGGATGGCCACCGCCGCCCTGATCCGGGAGGAGCTGTTCAAGGCCAAAGAGTACCTTGCGAAAAAGGAGAAGGCCGCCCGGGATGAGGAGGCCGAGGCCCCGGACTTCGACCTGAAGCTGGAGGCCCTGGTCCCGGTGCTCCAGGGCAGGCTGCCCGCCCACTTCCACGCCCACCGGGCCGACGACATCGCCACCGCGGTGCGCATCGGCAGGGAGTTCGGCCTGGACTTCGTGGTCATCCACTGCACCGAGGGCCACCGCATCGCCGACCTGCTGGCCGCCGACGGGGTGTGTGCGGTGACCGGCCCCATCATCGGGGACCGGAGCAAGCCGGAGCTGGCCCACCAGCGGCTGGACAACACCGCCATTCTGCGCCGGGCCGGGGTGCTCACCGCCATCTGCACCGACCACCCGGAGAACCCCCAGCAGTATCTTCCCATGGCCGCCGCCGTCTGCGCCAAGCACGGCCTGGACCCGGAGGAGGCCATGGCCGCCGTCACCCGGGACGCCGCCCGGATCGCCGGCATCGACGGCCGGGTGGGCACTCTGGAGCCGGGCAAGGACGCGGACATCGCCGTGTTCCGGGGCCATCCCCTGGAGCTGAGCGCCGGGGTGGAGGCGGTGTTCATTGACGGCGTGCGGGTCAAGTGAGGCGGCCAGAGAAAAGCCACAAGGCGAAGGGCGCAAAAAAGCGAAAATATTTTGCCATTTTCATTGACAAGCCCGAGATTTCCTGGTATGCTATGAAAGCCGCTTTGAACAGGTTTCAAGGGTGTGCTATGCCCATCCGCCTGCAACAGCGAGCCCGTGATAAAGGAAAGAGGTGCACAAAGCATGACCGCAATCATTCTGACCGGCGGCAAGCAGTACAAGGTGGCTGAGGGCGACACCCTCTTCATCGAGAAGCTGCCCGTGGAGGCCGGCGACGCCGTGACCTTCGACCAGGTTCTGGCCGTCATCGACGAGGACAAGGCCACCTTCGGCACTCCCGTGGTGGAGGGCGCCAAGGTTGAGGCCACCGTGGACAAGAACGGCAAGGGCAAGAAGATCGTCGTCTTCAAGTACAAGCCGAAGTCCGGCTATAAGCGCAAGCAGGGCCATCGTCAGCCCTACACCAAGGTCACCGTCAACAAGATCGTTGTCGGCTGAGTTATGACCACCGTAGCCTTCACCATGGAGGGCAGCCGGATCACCGGCTTCACCAGCACCGGCCACAGCGGCTACGCGGAAGAGGGCAGCGACATCGTCTGCGCCGCCGTCTCCAGCACCATCGGTCTGGTGGAATGCGCTTTGAACACCGTTCTTGGGCTGGCCGCCAGCGTCAAGATCGATGAGGAAAACGCCAGCATCTCCCTCCATCTCCCCGGTGGGCTCTCGGAAGAGACCGATTACACCTGCCAGACCCTGCTGGTGTCTCTGATGGTGTATCTCGCGCAGCTCCAAGAAGAATATCCCGACTATATCACCGTTTTGGAGGTGTAACAGACCATGAAAATTTCCATTCAGTTTTTCGCTCATAAAAAGGGCGTCGGCTCCACCAAGAACGGCCGTGACTCCAACTCCCAGCGCCTGGGCGTGAAGCGCGGTGACGGTCAGTTCGTCCTGGCCGGCAACATCCTGGTCCGCCAGCGCGGCACCAAGATCCATCCCGGCACCAACGTGGGCATCGGCTCCGACGATACCCTGTTCGCCCTGAAGGACGGCCGCGTCAAGTTTGAGCGGCTGGGCAAGGACCGCAAGCAGGTCTCCATCGTGGAGATCGCTCAGTAATCACTGATCGCTGCAACGCCCCGAACACAGGCTGTTCGGGGCGTTTCTTCTGCCCCGGCCCCAGGCCGGGCACAGTCAGGAAAGGAGGAATCCCTATGGCAGCGTCCTTTGTAGATACCGCCCGAATCACGGTAAAAGCGGGCAGCGGCGGCAACGGCGCGGTGGCCTTCCACCGGGAGAAATATGTGGCCGCCGGCGGCCCCGACGGCGGCGACGGCGGCCGGGGCGGCAATGTGGTCCTGGTGGTGGACGACAACATGTCCACCCTGATGGACTTCCGCTACAAGCGCAAATACACCGCCCCCAACGGGGCGGACGGCTCCGGCTCCCGCAAGACCGGCAAAGACGGCGCCGACCTGGTGATTCGGGTGCCCCGGGGCACCCTGGTCCGGGATGCGGAGACCAATGAAATCATCTGCGACATGTCCGGCAGCGAGCCCTTTATTCTGGCCCGGGGGGGCCGGGGGGGCTGGGGCAACCAGCACTTCGCCACCCCCACCCGTCAGGTGCCCCGCTTTGCCAAGGCGGGCATGGCCGGCGAGGGCCGGGAGATCACCCTGGAGCTGAAGCTGCTGGCCGATGTGGGGCTGGTGGGCTTCCCCAATGTGGGCAAGTCCACCCTGCTCAGCGTGGTCTCCAAGGCCCAGCCCAAGATCGCCAACTACCACTTCACCACCCTGTTCCCCAACCTGGGGGTGGTCTATGTGGACGAGGGGGTCAGCTTTGTCATGGCGGACATCCCGGGCATCATCGAGGGGGCCAGCGAGGGGGCCGGCCTGGGCCACGACTTCCTGCGCCACATCGACCGGTGCCGTCTGCTGGTCCACCTGGTGGACGTGTCCGGCAGTGAGGGCCGGGACCCCATCCAGGACTTCGACACCATCAACGAGGAGCTGAAGCAGTACTCCCCGGAGCTGGCCGGCCGGAAGATGATCGTGGCGGCCAACAAGACCGATATCCTCTATGATCCCCAGCTGCTTGCCGATTTCAAGGCCCATGTGGAGGGCCTGGGCTACCAGTGCTTTGAGATCTCCGCCGCCGCCCACATCGGCGTCCGGGAACTGATCAATGCCATCGCCGCCGAGCTGGCCGCCCTGCCGCCGGTGAAGGTCTATGAGCCGGAGTATGTGCCCCAGGCGCCCAGGATCGACACCTCCGGCGACGTCACCATCGAACACCGGGACGGCGTCTGGTATGTGGAGGGCGAGTGGCTGGAGCGGATGCTGATGAGCACCAACTTCCGGGATCCGGAGTCCCGGAACTGGTTCGACCTTCAGCTGCGCTCCTCCGGCCTCTTCGACCGGCTGGAACAGATGGGCATTCAGGACGGGGACACCGTCAGCATGTACGAGCTGGAATTTGAATACGCCAGATAAGGCCGCAGCCCCGCGGTTTGACGGGCGCGCCCCGGAGGTTCTTCCGGGGCGCGCCCGTTTTCTCTCCGGAATTTGCGCTTCTTTTGCAGCGGATTTCCTTTCGGTGGACAAGAATTTACAAACTGTTCTGGACTTGGCGCGGAAATGCGGGTAGAATGATAGCATTGAGTTGTCCGTGCCCACCCGGCCGGCAGCAAAACAGGGAGGTAAAACTGTGAAATTTCTCAGCGACCAAATTGACCGCTTCTGCTATAAGCATCCCCGCTTCGGCATTCCCAACCTGATGCTGGGCATTGTGATCTGCAATATTATCGTCTATGTGCTGGACATGGTGAGCCAGGGCACCCTCTCGCCTCTGCTCTATTTCAGCCGCTATTACATTCTCCAAGGCCAGATCTGGCGGCTCATCACCTTCATCTTTGTCCCGGACAGCCAGGGCATCTTCTGGTTCCTGCTGTCCATGTACTTCTACTGGTTCATCGGCAGCAACCTGGAACGGGAGTGGGGTTCGGGCAAGTTTACCATCTATTACTGCTCCGGCGTGGTGCTCACCATTCTCTGCGGCCTGTGCACCGGCTATGCCAGCTTGAGCTATGTGAACCTCTCCCTCTTCCTGGCTTTTGCCACCCTGTTTCCCAACCTGCAGTTCCTGGTATTCTTCATCATCCCGGTCAAAGCCAAATGGCTGGCCTGGCTGGACGGAGCCCTGCTGGCCATCAGCTTTATCTCCAGCCTGGTCACCTTCCAGTGGTGGAGCGCCATTCTGATCGTGGTCAGCCTGCTCAACTACCTGATCTTCTTCTGGTCGGATCTGATGTACTATGTCCGGCGCCAGAAGCGCAGCACCAGCCGCCAGGCCATGAACTTCAAACGGGCCGCCCAGGCCAAGAAGGAGGCCAAGGGCTACATTCACAAATGCGCCGTCTGCGGCCGCACCGACACCGACTATCCGGATCTGGAGTTCCGCTACTGCTCCAAATGCGTAGGCTACTACTGCTACTGCATGGACCACATCAACAACCACGTCCACATTACAGAATAAACAAAAAACGCCCCGGACCCTTTACAAGGGTCCGGGGCGTCTGTCTTTCAGCGTGCGGCCTGGTAAATGGCCACCATGTCCTGATGGGACAGGGCCTTGACGGTGCCCACCGCCACGGATTTGGAGGCCATCTCCTCAATCTGTTCCTCGGTGGGCTCCACCCCCAGCTCCGCCAGGGAGGTGGGCATGTGAATCTCCCGGTAGAACTGCTCCACCGCCTGAATGCCCTGCTCCACAATCTCCTCGTCGGTGCCCGCTCCGGCAACGCCCATCACATTGCGGGCGAACTTCACAAACCGCTCCGGCTGCTCCCGCCAGACGTACCGGGCCCAGCTGGCCCAAATGGCGGCCAGCCCGGCGCCGTGGGCCACGTCGAACATGCCGCCCAGCTCGTGTTCCAGCAGATGGGTGGCCCAGTCGCCGCCGTCGGTGCCGCAGCCGGTCAGGCCGTTATGGCTCAGGGAGCCCGCCCACATCACTTCGGCGCGGGCCTTCAGATTGCCCGGCTCCCGGCACAGGATGCGGGCGTTCTCCATCACCGTGCGCATCAGCGCCTCGCTGATGCCGTCAGTGAGGGCCAGATTGTCCGGCTCCCCGTTGAAGTAGCGCTCCATGGTGTGCATCATAATGTCCACGCAGCCGCAGGCCGTCTGGTAGTCAGGCAGGGTGACGGTGAGCTCGGGATTCAGGATGGAAAACACCGGCCGGCTCAGGTCGCTGGAACAGTCCCGCTTGAGCCAACCTTCCTCGTTGGTGATCACCGAGGAATTGCTCATCTCACTGCCCGCCGCCGCGATGGTCAGCACAGTGCCGATGGGCAGGCAGGCCTCCGGCTCCCGGTCGGTGGAGTAGAAGTCCCACACATCCCCCTCATTGGCCACGCCGTAGCCGATGCACTTGCAGGAGTCGATGACGCTTCCGCCGCCCACGGCCAGCAGGAAGTCCACTCCCTGGGTCCTGCACAGCTGGATTCCCTCCCGGGCCTTGGACAGCCGGGGATTGGGCACCACGCCGCCCAGCTCCACATAGTCCACCCCCGCCTCATCCAGGGATGCCTTGATCCGGTCCAGCAGTCCGGTGCGCTTGACGCTGCCGCTGCCGTAGTGGATCAGCACCTTGCTGCACTTCTGCTCCCGGACCAGCCTGCCTACCTGCTCCTCAGCTCCCAGGCCAAAGACCACCTTGGTGGGGGTATAGTAGGTAAAACCGTTCATGAATACCGCTCCTTTCCGTTGCCGGGCGTCCCAGCGCCGGATGGGGGCCTCCCCGCCGGATCTCCTGGGCCCATTCCGCCGAACCATCTGCCGGAACGCCTCATCTGGCTATATCATACCAGAGCTGTGCCCCAGGTCAAGCTCTTTTTCTCCCCTGCGCGGCACAGCCCCGGACCAGCCGGTGGCGGGTCCGCTCAGTCCTTTAACAGCACCGGCCCTGCGCTCCAGCTCCAGCCGGCGGAGAGGGGGCGTTGGAGGCAGAGGCCCCAGACGTCATCCGCCCGGCGGCAGGCTTGGTACAGCGCTCCCGCCTCCCCGGTCAGATTGCGGCCGTGGGTGGGTTTGGTAATCACCGGCAGGGCAGCCCGGGACTTCATCTCCCGCAGCAGCTCCAGCCCCCGGCTGTCCGCCCCCAGCACCCGGAGATAGGGCACATGGGCCGGGATGGCCTGAATGCCCAGAAAGGCCCGCAGGGCAATGCGCCGGATGCGGGCGTGGGCATAGCGCTTGGACTTGGCCAGGTTATAAAACTCCTCCAGGCTGCCCGCCCGGGCCGCCGCCCGGACCAGCCGGTGCTCCAGCCCCTCGGTGCAGTCGGGGATGGCGGCAAATTCCGCCGCCGTCATGGACCGCAGCCGGTAGAGCACCGCCCGCTCCGCAAAATCCAGACAGGCCGGACAGCGCCCCCGCTCCCGCTCCCGGAGCAGCACCTCCCGGCTCCCCGGCGGCAGCAGCGCCAGCGCCTCCTCCCAGTGCCCCTCCAGCAGCAGGGCGCGCACCCGGGAGGCCGACCTGGCTCCGCCATGTCCCCCATCCCGGCGGGAGACGGCCAGGGCCGGCTTTTCCCCAGGCCAAAACCGCAGGTACTCCGAGGCCAGCAGGTCGTTGGCCCCGGCGGGCAGCTTCTCCCCCAGCACCTGCTCCAGCGCGGAGTGCCGGGCGGCGGCAAAGGGCAGGCCCTGGGCGGAACAGCTCCGCAGGGCCGTCCGGAACTGCTCACACTCCAGCGCCCGGGCCTGGCGGGTCAGGAACGGCACATCCCCGGATTCACTGCCAAAGCACAGGGTGTCCACCACTCCGGTGCCCATCAGCACCTCCACCCCGCCCCGGGCAAAGACCTCCGCCGAGGCGGTGGCAAAGGGCAGGGGCAGCTCCAGCACCAGGTCCGCCCCGCCCCGCAGCGCCATCTCCGCCCGGGCCTGGGGGGTACAGACGGCAGCCCCGCCCCGCTGGGTAAAGCACCCCGACAGGGCGGCCACCACCGGGGTGCCGGCGCCCAGGCGGCGCCGCACCGCGTCGATCAAATACAGATGTCCCAGGTGAAACGGGTCAAATTCCGCCACAATACCGGCCACCGCCATAGGCTACCTCCAGTTTAAAAAAACTCTTTGAAAAAAGTGCAAAAAGTGGTTGTCCTTTCGCGCCAAACGCGCTAAAATAGGAATGACGGATCGGCTGCAAATCTGTTCCGTCCGTCTCATTTTATCCCATCTGCGTTTCTTTGCGCAAGCAAAAAACAGTTTTTATGTAAGGAGATTGGATTCCCATGAATGTACTCGTGATCAACGCAGGCAGCTCCTCCCTGAAGTATCAGCTCCTGAACCCCGCCACCGGCACTCTGCTGGCCAAGGGTCTGTGCGAGCGGATCGGCATTGACGGCAAGTTCACCTACAAGCCCCAGGTGGAGGGCAAGCAGACCCTGAAGGCGGTGGATGTGGCCATGCCCACCCATTCTGAGGCCATCCAGACCGTGCTCAACGCCCTGGTGGATCCGGAAAACGGCGTCATTGCCTCCATGAATGAGATCGGCGCTGTGGGTCACCGGGTGGTGCACGGCGGCGAGAAGTTCGCCTCCTCCGTGCTGATCACCGACGAGGTGATGGCCGCCATTGAGGAGTGCACCCCCCTGGCCCCCCTCCACAACCCCGCCAACATCATCGGCATTAACGCCTGCAAGGCGGTGCTGGGCGATCAGGTGCCCCAGGTGGCCGTGTTCGACACCGCTTTCCACCAGACCATGCCCCCTCAGGCCTACATTTACGCCATCCCCTACGAGTACTATGAGGAGGACAAGATCCGCCGTTACGGCTTCCACGGCACCTCTCACCGCTATGTGTCCAAGCGCTGCGCCGAGATCCTGGGCAAGGACCCCGCCGATCTGAAGATCGTCTCCTGCCACCTGGGCAACGGCTCCTCCCTGGCCGCCGTTGACGGCGGCAAGAGCGTGGACACCTCCATGGGCCTGACCCCCCTGGCCGGCCTGCCCATGGGCACCCGCTCCGGCGACATCGACGTGGGCGTGATTGAGTTCATCGCCAACAAGCACGACATGACCGTGGGCGAGGCCGTCAGCATGCTCAACAAGAAGTCCGGCGTGCTGGGCATCTCCGGCGTCTCCTCCGACTTCCGGGACATTGAGGACGCCGCCGCCAAGGGCAACGAGCGCGCTCAGCTGGCGCTGAAGGTCTTTGAGTACGATGTGCGCAAGCTGATCGGCTCCTATGCCGCCGCCATGGGCGGTGTGGACGCCATCATCTTCACCGCCGGCGTGGGCGAGAACGGCCCCGAGCTGCGGGAGGCCATCACCAGCGGCCTGGAGTTCATGGGGGTCAAGCTGGACGCCGAGAAGAACAAGGTTCGGGGCGAGGAGCGCATCATCTCCACCGAGGATTCCAAGGTGAAGGTGCTGGTCATCCCCACCAACGAGGAGCTCATGATCGCCATGGATACCATGGAGATCGTCCAGGGCTGAGCCCACTGAACCGGCTCCATTCTGAATCCAAAACAAAGACAAAACCGGCCGCTGCCGTTCTGGCAGCGGCCGGTTTTTATAGGTTCATGGCTTTTCCACACGGTGCGCCTTGATATCGATTCGTTTGGCCGACATCCTCCCTATGCAGCCAACACAGCGTAGATTTTCCGCATCAAATCGGTGGGTGCCATTCTCTGTGGTCACAGCGCAGCGGCTGCTTTTCAGGAAATGACGGAACAGCGCGCCGCCCAGTGAGCAAAGGCGCACACATCTGCAGGCGCGGGACCTGTTTGGTTCTGCGCCTGCTTTTTTCCTGTTTTGTCCGTTTCCTCTTGACGGGGCGGGGGGAAGCTCCTACAATGGGGGCAGAAGCAAAAATGAGCCTGCCCAAGGCAGGCCGGAAAGGAAGGAAACACGATGAAATCCATCCACGTTCAGACCCTGACCCCGGAGGCCTTTGCCCCCTACGGCAAAGTGCTCACCATTGAGGGCCTAACCCCCGCCGGCGGCAGCCCGGAAACCCACTACTGGTATCCCCAGGTGGCCGTGGTAGACGCCCCCGCCTCCATCAACCTGATGCCCATCGTCCCGCGGCCCTTCACCGTCCAGAACTTCGAGGCCCACGACCACACCGCTGAGAACCTGCTCCCCCTGGACGGCCCCGTCATTGTGGCCGTGGCCAAGCAGGGCGAACTGAAGGAGGAAAATGTGGCCGCTTTCCTGGTGCCCCAAGGGGTGGGGGTGTCCATCGACGCCAAGGTCTGGCACTTTGTCCCCTTCCCTCTGGGCCGGAAGACCATGTGCGCCGTAGTCTTTGCCAACGGCACCAGCTCCAACGACATCTATTTCAAAGATCTGCCCGAGGCGCTGGGGCTGGAGCTCTGAGCCTCCTTCTATGCCCAGGGCCCGCCGCCGGGAAAGCGGCGGGCCCTTATAGCCTAAAATTTTACTTGACAGCGGCAGGAGGCCCTGCTATAATAGCTACGCAAAACAAAGCAGGAATGGTATCCCAATCCTCACCCTCAGCCGTTCTGAGCAAAAGGGTTAACAATGACGAAGCCCCCTTCCTCCCCAGTGGCGGAAGGTTCGTGTTGTGCGGATGCCGTTCTGGCGTCCGTTTTTTATTTATTGTTTTTTCATGGAGGTGTTTCGGTATTAGCGCTAAGAAGCAGGATCATCAGATCAATGAAGAGATCCGTGACAAAGAGGTCCGCCTGATCGGCGCCGACGGCGAGCAGTTGGGTATTATGAGCTCCGCTCAGGCCCTGCAGATCGCAGAGGAGGCCAATCTGGACCTGGTGAAAATCTCCCCCAAGGCTGTCCCCCCGGTGTGCAAGATCATGGACTATGGCAAGTTCCGCTTCGAACAGGCCAAACGGGAGAAAGAAGCCAAAAAGAACCAGCACGTGGTGGAGATCAAGGAAGTGCGTATGTCCCCCGGCATCGACGTGGGCGACTTCAACACCAAGCTGCGCTCCGCCCAGAAGTTCCTGGGAGAGGGCAACCGGGTGAAGGTCACTGTCCGCTTCCGGGGCCGCGAGATGGCCCACACCGAGATCGGTCTCAACCTGCTGAAGGATTTTGCCGCTCAGTGCTCCGCCATCGCCAATATGGATAAGTCCCCCAAGCTGGAGGGCCGTCATATGTCCATGTTCCTGGTGCCCAAGACGCCCAAGGAACTCAAAAAGGACGCCAAGGAACGTGAGGCTGCCGAGGCCGCGGCGAAGGCCGCCGCCGAAAAGCAGTAACTACGCCCGGCCCTTCGGGACCGGATGAAAGGAGAAACCGATTATGGCCAAGCTGAAAACCAAGACCCACAGCGGTGCGAAGAAGAGATTCAAGGTCACCAAGAACGGCCGCATCAAGCGCGCCCACGCTTACACCAGCCACATCCTGACCAAGAAGACCACCAAGCGCAAGAGAGGCCTCCGCATGGGTGCCTATGCCGACGTGACCAACGAGGCCACCGTCCGCAAGATGATCCCTTACAAATAAGAAATCTACTCACCCTTACGATAGGAGGCAATTGAAATGGCAAGAGTCAAACGCGCGATGATGACGCGCAAGAGAAGAAATAGAACCTTGAAGCTGGCCAAGGGCTACTGGGGATCCAAATCCAAGCACTTCAAGATGGCCAAACAGGCCGTCATGAAGTCCGGCGCCTACGCCTATGCCGGCCGCCGGATGAAGAAGCGCGACTTCCGTCAGCTCTGGATCACCCGGATCAGCGCCGCCTGCAAGGCCAACGGCATGAACTATTCCACCTTCATGCACGGCCTGAAGCTGGCCGATGTGCAGATCGACCGGAAGATGCTCGCCGAGCTGGCCGTCAATGACAAGGCCGCCTTCACCCAGCTCACCGAGCTGGCCAAGGCCAAGCTGGCCTGAGCCAGAATTATATCCCAGAGATGCAAAAGACCGATGGACATGCTCCATCGGTCTTTTTTCATGGATTCAGTTTCATAAACCCGGTGCAGCCCAGCTCACAAAACTCCGTGAAGCCCAGGGAGCGGTAGAATCGCACCGTCCGCTCCTCCCGGTCGGCGGCCAGTTCGATCTGATAGACCCCCTCCCAGCGACGGAGCATCTCCCGCACCAGGGCGGTTCCCACCCCCTGGCGCTGGTACTCCGGCAGCACCAGGATATCCTGGATAAACACAATGGTGCAGCCATCCCCCACCGCCCGGGCGATGCCCACCAGGGTCTCGGACCCGTCCTCCGCCTCCGCCCAGGCCCCCAGCACCGTCAGAGAGCCCCGAAGCGCGGCCTCCAGCCGCTCCGGACGGGCGGTGTAGTTGACCCAGTCCACGCTGCCGTACAGCCGCAGGAGTTCCGGCAGAGGGATCGTCCTGTCCTCACGGATCGACAGTTTCATAGGCGTCTCCTCTCCGAACCAGCCCGCCGGCCCACTCCATCAGCAGCGCCGAGCGGGCGTCGAAGTCCGGCCGGGTCTCCTCTCCCGCTTCCTCTGCCATGGCCGCCCGGAGCACCGCCAGGTCCGTCCCCTCCAACTGCTCCAGCAGTTCCGCCCGGGTCCTGAGATAGGCCCCGGTCTCCAGACAGTGCTTGGCCTGGAGGACAAAGACCGCCTGCTTGAACAGGGCGTGCAGCAGAACCGGGTCCTTCTCGTGCAGGGCGTTGTGGACGCACATGTGATAGAGATTGCAGGCCCCCAGGTGCATGCTCCGGTACGCCTCTGCCCGGGAGATCAGGGGCTCCAGCCAGTCCAGGCTGCCGTAAAGAGGGAGGGTGTCGTGATAAAACCGGAACAGGTCCCCCCGGTCCCAGGCCCGCAGCTCTTCCTCTCCTGAGCAGAAACCGCAGATTTTCTCCCGCTCCGGCAAATCGGAGATGGCCTGGTCATACCGCTTCAAGTCCGCATAGGACAAGGCATCCAGAATGACCACCACGTCGATGTCGCTGTGCTCCGTGGCCTCGCCCCGGGCCCGGCTGCCCTGTATGCCGATCATCTTCACCCGGGCCCCGAAGGCCCCCAGCACTGCGCCTTGAAAGGCAGCCAGCCATTCCCGGTCCATTTCCTTCTCCTCTCTGCTTCAGCGCAGTTTGCCGCTCTCTCCTGCCTGACCGGCCTCCTTGGCCCGCCGGCGCTCCTCGGCGCGCTGGCGTCCCCGCCACTCCTCCACATACCGGTCCATGCCCCGGGGAATCGGGTCGCCCTCTTTCCAATACTCCAGCAGCCCCTCCCGAGGGGGCTCTCCCAGCTCCACCGGGTCCGGCAGCTCGCCCAGGGTGGCCACACAGCGGTTGATCTTCACCCCCTGCTCATGGAACACCGCCTCGAAGTCGGTCATCACCACATCCGCATCGTCGGCATGGAGGTCAAAGGTCACATCGCTCAAAGTGTAGCCCGCCCGGGGGAACTGGGTCAGGGAGTACTCGAACAGGGGCCGGTTGTCGGTCTTGAACCAGATCTTCCCTCCGGGAGCCAGGATGTCCCGGTAGGATTTCAAAAAGCCCTCGCTGGTCAGCCGCCGCTTGGCGTGGCGCTTGCTGGGCCAGGGATCGCAGAAGTTGATGTACAGTCCGCTGATCTCCCCCGGGGCGAACCAGTCCGAGAGCAGCGCCGCGTCGTCGCAGATGAACACCACATTCTCCAGCCCCAGCGCCCGGGCCCGCTCCATGGCCATCACCAGGGCGTCGGGCACCCGCTCCACCGCCAAAAAGAGCACCTCCGGCTCCCGCCGGGCGGTCTCCACCGTAAAGCGCCCCTTGCCGCAGCCCAGCTCCAGCCGCACCTCTGCCGCCCCGGGCAATTTCTCCCGCCAGCGGCCCTTCCAGGCGGCGGGCGCCTTCTCCTGCCAGTGGGCGCAGGCCTCCATCCGTGGCTCCAAATGTTTCTTTTTCCGCATCCGCATCAGGGTATCCTCCCCAGTCAAATCTGCCTTACATGATACCATACTCCGGAAACAGCCGCAAGAATTGTCTTGAAAATAGCGCTCCCATCGGATATAATATTAAGGCAAGATTTTCAGGCCGTCTGCAATTCCCGCTCTATGGGATCATGGGTGCCGCAGACGGCCTGCTGCCCCGCCGCAGTCCGCAGGCCGCCGCAAAATCAAATATCCGGGTGTAGCGCAGTTGGTAGCGCGCTTGCTTTGGGAGCAAGATGCCGGGCGTTCGAGTCGCCCCACTCGGACCAAATGGACATTACACAAACACCTACTTTTTCAAAGGCGGCTTTGCCGTAAGGGTGTGGCTGTGATGTCAGGATAGAAAATAGGGCGTCAAAGTTCACTTTGGCGTCCTATTTTTTCTTAATTGCAAGATTGAAACATCTTATGAAAAGGGGTGCTATGATGTTAGAAAGGCAAGTTAACTCATTAAGGACTATATTGTCAGATAAGGACTTACAACAATATACAGGGGATGGCTTTTGGAATTTGATTCAGGCTGTTGTACTTTCAGATCCATTCTCTGGCATAGCTGCCGGGAAAGACATAAAAGAACTAATTTTTCATATTCCGACAATCTTGTTTTGGGACAAGATGAAGAGATATTTATTGGGAACTTTTTCATGCTGGGAAGATCAAGTAAAAATGGCTGAAAAGTTTTGTCATGATAATGATAAGTACAATGATTTCGCAAAAAAACAAATACATCTTATTAACGAAATTGATGATGACAAAAAAGTGGATTATTTTGCATCGTTAACACGTTGTTTTCTTTTGACAGATTTGAATGAAGATTTGTTTTTTAAACTTAGCAAATATATTATGAATTGCACACCAGAAGAGCTGCAATTTTTATCTGAAATTTCTTTTGATTATCAAAGCAAAAACACAGTTTTTGTTTCGTCTCTCTATCAATATGGGCTTTTTGTTCAAAAGGGAAAGCCAGATGGCGTTATTTATCTTTTGTCAGATTTCGGAAAAGCGTTAAAACAAAATAGTCTCAATTTTGATGGTGGACTAAATGGTAAGTCAAGAATAGTTTCTTATGAAGAAGTAACCCCCTTAACTATCGCTGAACCTGCTACTGCAGAGGATATTGAAAAAATATTCAACGATTCCGAATTGGTGATTGACGGTGGGTCTGCTGGATAAGAATATAAAACCGATGAAACAAGCTGTGTTTCATCGGTTTTATAATTAACAATGCTTTAATCGCTAATCATAGTCGTTATTTATTTTACCAAATAAAACAATCAACTTATGTCTTCTGTATTCCTACCATTCCTCGAATCATTTCATACCACTTGGCCGCCGTATGCCTCGTCACCCCGGCGCCTCGGGCGATGGCCCGGCAGCTGGTCACATCGGGGTGGAACTTCATATACATCCAGATCTTCTTCTGGGTTTTGGTGGGCTTGTCCGGCGGAGTGACGCCCCGCATCTGATCCCGCAGGGCCTGCCGCTCCGCCTGCATCTCCTGGATGAGCGCGTTCAGCTTCATTTCGCACTCCTTCTGGGTCTTGGCATAGACGTTTTTCGCATGGCGCGTACCATCTGGCCAGGTGGGAGAGTAGCGGCCCTCAAACAGGTGGTCGCTGATCTGGGTGATGCACCCGGTGCCTGACTTTCGCTTTCGCCCCAGCACCGGCTGGAAGTCTGCGGCCGGATCCTGCTCTGTCTGAGCGGATTCCTCCCGCACCTTGTTGCCCAGCCCCCGGTCGATCTTGGCCGCGGCTTCGGTCTGCATGTCCCCGGTGACATGGGTGTAGATGTCCAGGGTGGTGGCCGCCGACACGTGGCCCAGCATGGCGGAGAGGGTCTTTACATCCATGCCGTTTTCCAGGGACAGGGTGGCAAAGGTGTGCCGTAAATCGTGGAATCTGATTTTCTTGCACCCGGCCCGCTCCAGAATGATCTGGAGCTGCCGGCGCACCGCCCCCGGCGTCATGGGCATGTCCTCTTTGACCGGCGAGGGAAACATCCACCGGGAGTTCACCGTCTCCCGATACGGGCGACGACCGCAATATCACCCTTTGGGCTGCGCTGTTGTTCGTTTCGGGGGCTGGCGTAACAGGAATAACCATTTCCAATAAGAAGCGCCGGAATGTCAAGGCAAAGTAATTTCTCATAACAGGCTGGCACAAAGGGCTTTGAGGTTCTTTGTGCCAGTCTTTTCTTTTCCACAGGCAGCAGTCAATATTTTGGTTTGTTTTTTATATAAACATCCGGTACGAGGTTGATAAAAGAAAGGGCAAGGCCAGAGCCTTGCCCTTTTGGGTTGCCATAATTATCGGATGGTAACTCTCCGAGAAGCAGTGACAGGAGAGCCGCTCCAGGTACCATTGTCCAGAACGACGTTGGAAATAGTGACGGAAATAGCAATTTCATGACCAGAGACAAAGGACTGGGGGCTGTCGTGCGATCCCTCCAAGTAGTTGATGGGACTGTTGGTACTTACTGTGAAGGAATCATAGCTGTCGGGAATGGAGAAGTCGGTGTAGTTCACATACTTATTGGAGACGTGAAAACTCCTAATCAGAGGAGTGTCGAGAAGGCTTTCAGGACGCACAACCACAGTGGTGGTCAGTCTGGTGGTGTTGCGCTTTTGGGCGACTGTAACCGTGGCATAAAGAGGAACATCCACAGATGTAGCCGTGGGGCTTAATGTGCTTCGCACATCTTCTGGAAGGGTATCGGCATCCACCTGAACCACAAAATGCATGTCGAATTGGGTCAGGATATCATATCCAGTGGAATCATCCAGACTTGCATAGCCTGCGGAGATGGAATTGGGGCCATCAGGGGGGACGGTGCATCCCTGCACGATGTCAGCGGCCGACGCAGAAAGAGACAGACTCAGAATGGCCGATAGGCAAAGAATGATAGCGATAACGCGCTTGATAGACTTCATCATTGATCCCTCCTTGTTGATTCATCGGATTATTGTTGCTGCATGTCAGGATCTTCAGCAAACCGTTAGGCTACTGAAGAACGAAAGAGTCTCCTTCAATGGAATCACCCTCTCTTCTGTTTACAATTTATATATACCAAAAAAGTTTATATATGTCAATAACATATATTGAAATTATGAGATGTTTTTAGTAATCTATATTTGAAAGGGGGGACAGCATGAAAAAGACGACCGATGCTGGTCATTCTTTCGAAGATTATTTTAAGAGGGCGCTCAATCCTCTTGTTATACTGTCAATCTTAAAGGAACGGCCCAAATATGCGTATGAAATGACACAGGAATTGAAACAACGATCTCATGGCACATACCAGATGCCTCTGCTGTATCCCGTTCTATATAAGCTGGAGGAAAAGGGGTATATAGAGATTTCTGAGACAGTTATTTCTGAGAAGAATCGGACCAGGAATTATTACAGGATCACGGATGCCGGCAGAGACTATCTAAACGAGTGCGTCGCGCAGTATCAACAACTCGTTCTCGTGACAAATGATTTTTTGAAATTAGGGGAAGGAGATGTTGAGAAATGAGTAAGTTATTGCGCAAGTATTTAAAGCAAGTTTCAGCAATCTTGAATTTGGACAGATTTCAGAGGAAGTGTCTATTTACTGAGGTTCAGGCGGAGCTTGAGGAACGGTTGGAAGATCAGAATATTTCTTGCCCTGCTGATTTAGTGAATGCCCTGGGCAAGCCAGAAGATTTTGCTGGGCAGTTATCTGAAATGGAGCTGTTTGCATGTGAATCTGTAGCGGTAAAGAGAAGCAAAAAGAGACTAATTTATTCCGTTATTATCACTTCAGCTATTATAGTAATCTTGGCTGTCATTTGTATACGGTTGTTTTTGCTGCAGCCAGGCTACTATGTAGTAACAATAGAATAAAAGTGAGAAAGGGAGTAGCAAAAGCGAAAACAGTAAAACGGATGGCAAGCGTAGTTCTATTGGTTTGCTTCATGTTGGCCTTCAGCTGCCCCACAATATTAGCCGCAGAAGCACAGGAGACAACAACTATTGTTTCGTGTGGAGATGGGGGTATATCGTCTCAACCTCTCGTGCTTCTGGTACGACATCCGGCTCAAAGACTGTGACGAAGTATAATGTATTCGATGTTAAACAGCTCTCTTGCCGTTCTTTTCGGAAGCATATATAATGGGACTGTAACAGACCGTGTTCTGTGTCCGCTGTGTACAGGCGTCCTGTCTTTCCCAGCGCACTGTCGCCCTGGTATTGGGGCGCCTGCGTGATCGTGTCCGGCCGGAGCGCATCAAGGTCGCCGTCGGAACGGAACGTCCCAGAAGGGTTTGAAAACCTTTACTGCCTGGATGACTCAGATCATCCGGCGTGAGATCTGCCGCTGTGGAGAGGTCATTATCTGAGGAGGGTCGACCATGTTTGAAGAAAAGATCGCCGTGGTCACCGGCGGGGCCAAAGGCATCGGCAAAACCATCACGGAGGAGTTCCGCAAAGCGGGGGCCAGGGTATGTGTCATTGACCTGCTGCCCAACGACTACTATGTGGGCGACCTGGCAGACCAGGCGGTCCTGGAGGACTTTGCCGGTCAGGTCATCGCCGACTACGGCCATGTGGACTTTTTGGTCAACAACGCCCTGCCCCTGATGAAGGGGCTGGACGAGTGCTCCTATGAGGAGTTCAACTATGCCCTTCGGGTGGGGGTCACCGCCCCTTTTTACCTCGCCAAGCTGTTGGCCCCCCACTTTGCCCCCGGCGGGGCCATTGTGAACATCTCCTCCTCCCGGGACCGGATGAGCCAGCCCCAGACGGAGAGCTACACGGCGGCCAAGGGGGGCATCGCCGCCCTGACCCATGTCCTGGCAGTGAGCCTGGCGGGCCGGGTGCGGGTCAACTCCATCTCCCCCGGCTGGATTGACACAGACTACACGGTCTATGAAGGGGCGGACGCCGCCCAGCATCCTGCCGGCCGGATGGGAAACCCGATGGACATCGCCAACATGGTGTTATACCTGTGCTCCGACAGGGCGGGCTTTATCACCGGGGAGAACATCTGCATCGACGGTGGCATGACCCGGCAGATGATCTACCACAACGATTTCGGCTGGAAGCTGGAGGGGTGAGAACACGGCTTTCGCGCCCGAACCATGCGCCATACTGTGGGAACAGGAGGGAACCATGAATATGGAAGAATGTCTGATCTGCGGAGCGCCCCTGGAGTACCTGGAGCGGGACGAGGAGATGGAGTGCGCCGTCTGCCACAGAAAAGAGCCCAGCAAAACCCGGTGCGTGAACGGCCACTATGTGTGCGGCGACTGCCACACTCAGGGCATGGATAGCATCTTCGGCCTGTGCCTGGCGGAAACCTCCGCCGACCCCATTGCCATCATCCGCAAGATGATGGACCTGCCCTTCTGCCACATGCACGGCCCGGAGCACCATGTGATGGTGGGGGCGGCCCTGCTCACCGCCTACAAAAACGCCGGCGGACAGCTGGATCTGGAGGACGCACTCCGGGAGATGTACAGTCGGGGCAAATCTGTCCCCGGCGGGGCCTGCGGCTTCTGGGGCGCCTGTGGGGCGGGGATCAGCGCGGGGCAGTTCCTGGCCATTGCCACGGCGTCCACCCCTCTGGCGGTGGAGCCCTGGGGGCTGAGCAACCAAATGACCGCCCGGGCCCTGGACGGCATCGGCAAGGTGGGCGGCCCCCGGTGCTGCAAGCGGGACTCCTTCCTCTCCATTTTGGCCGCCGTGGACTTTGCCCGGGAGCATCTGGGGGTGGAGATGGCGGGGACGGTCCCCGTCTGCTCCTACAGCGGACAGAACAACCAGTGCATCGGCAAACGCTGCCCCTTCTCGGCGGCAAATCGGACAAAACCCAAGGTGGCCTTTGTCTGCGTCCACAACTCCTGCCGCAGCCAGATGGCCCAGGCCCTGGGCAGAAAGCTGGCCGGAGACGTATTTGAGAGCTTCTCCGCCGGGACGGAGACGAAACCGCAGATCAACCCCGATGCGGTGCGGCTGATGAAGCGGGTCTACGGCATCGACATGGAGAAGGATCAGTACAGCAAGCTGCTGGCCGAATTGCCCCCTGTGGACATTGTGGTCACTATGGGCTGCAATGTACAGTGTCCCACCCTGCCCTGCTCCCACCGGGAGGACTGGGGCCTGGAGGACCCCAGCGGCAGGGACGATGGGGCTTTTCTGGCCGTTATGGCCGAAATCGAGGAAAAGGTGCTGAACCTGAAGCGCCGCATCCAGGAGGGAGACTGCCCATGAAGGCCGCAATCTGCTATTACTCCTGGCGGATTGGTGCACAGTTTCGTACTATACTTCCCATATATCCCTACAAATCTTTGACGGCAACCACTGGTTGACATATAGTTGGTAGCCTGCGACCGGACTTTACGGTACAATACAGATACCGTAAAGACGCAGGGAGGTGCTTTACATGGCTTTAAGCGAAAATATTAAAAGCAGGCGCGAGGCATTGAAACTGTCGCAGGAATATATAGCGGAGCAGCTTGGTGTAAGCCGACAGGCCGTTTCAAAATGGGAAACAGGCCAGTCTGAGCCGACGGCAAGCAATCTCATTCAGCTGGCAGAGGTATTAGAAGTCAGCTTGTCTGAATTGGTCCGTCCGCATAAGAATAACGCGGAACTTTCGACCACGGAAAACGGGCGCCCTAAAAAAGGACATAACCCTATTCTGCGTGCGAACTTAACAAAAATTGCAATTATCGTACAGGCAGCATTTCTGTTCAACTGCACATCAGTCTTCTACCAGCTTCGTCATTCTGATGATCCGAACAAAGCGCTTTACAGAGGTGCGCTTGTCTTTTCGCTTATACTGCTGGCACTCAGTTCAATCTGGATGGCAGCAAACCACCGCTATGAAGCAGATAAAAAACAGCGCCGGAAAAATGCAAATATTGAGTTAGGTTATTGCTGCGTTCAACTTTTAGTGGGCTTATTGACAATACGATTTGGTATGGGCCTTGCGGGGGCTGCCATAGTGATCGCAGTCACCGCTGTTTATATCCTGTACATCAATCCCAAGTTTATGTCCCGCAGGCTGACAAAGTGAAGCACCGTTATTCTTTTGTTATACAGAGGCACTTGACGCAAAAAGAGGTCGGTATCACATCTTGATACCAACCTCTTTTTAGCGTCCGGGGACCGTTATGCATTTTAAAACCCAGATAGGTCTACGCCCAGGAGGACAAGGGCAATGCCAGCCAGAATCCAGGGCAGGAAAATGACCGGGAACAGGATCAGCGCCTTGTGATTTTGGTAGTGGTACTCCTCGCAGGAAAATGGCTTTTCGGGGTCATCAAGGTAATAGAGCGACAGGTACAGCGGCGGCGTCGCCGGGTGCTTGAAAAAGGCAGTATACTGCCGCTCTTCGCCTTCGACTGTGTAGCGATAGACAGCGCGCCAGTTGTAGCGGGATACCTCGCCGGAGGGGTGCTTGTCCATCAAAGACGCTTTGATGACATGTCCCCTGCTCTTTGCGACATCCCGCTTCCGCTCCCAACTCACGCCGCGGGAGACTTTTTTGTAGAGCGGCACCGCGATGACATAGCCCCCAATCAGGATCGCAAATACGACCGCCCATTTGATCCAGTTGATGGGATCGTCGGTAAACATTGTAAGCAGAGCCTCTTGGATACTCATTCTCAGCACCTCCTCCGGCAATTTACGGTACATCTCTTACAGGTTCATCATACGATATTCGGCGGCCTTTCGCAAGATAAAATGATATTTTTAATTCTCCTGCAAAATAGATTCTCAGTTAAGATTCACCCGCCTCATCCTCTCACCTATCAGGAGCCATCCCTGGCATTGCAGACTACAGTTCGGTGTTGTACAATGAGTGTGAAGTGCAGTGCAGAAACACATTGAACTCCGCCAAGCAGAAGCCAGGTGACCCCAGACATGAACATCTTGACAACAGAGGGCAAACGCGTATCCGTCTTTCCCGGTGCCGCACCCGGGGCACCGGTGATTTATCTCAACACTTCCTCCGGAGAGGGGCAGAAAGTCTTGCAAGCCGCCCGGACGGCCGGGTGCCCACCGTTTACGCTGGTGGCAATCAGCGGTTTGGACTGGAACCGGGACATGGCCCCATGGGACAGCCCGGCGGCGTTCCGGAAAGGTGAGCCCTTTACCGGAGGGGCGGACGACTACCTGCGGCTATTGGCAGAGGAGATTCTGCCGAAGGCAGAAGCAGGGCTGCCCGGTCCTCCTGCATGGCGCGGAATCGCCGGGTACTCGCTGGCAGGGCTGTTTGCCCTGTACGCCATCTATCAGACCGATCTGTTTTCCCGGGTGGGGTGTATATCCGGCTCCCTGTGGTTTCCTGATTTCAAGGAATACGCCTTTTCCCACGAGCCGAAGCGCCGGCCGGACTGCATCTACTTCTCCCTGGGGGACAAGGAGGCCAGGACCCGCAACCCGGTTCTGAAACCAGTCCGGGAGAATACCGAGGAAATCCGGGCCTTTTACCAGGACCACGGCATCGACACCGTGTTTCAGCTGAATCCCGGCAATCATTTTGTCCAGGCAGTGGAGCGGACGGCGGCAGGCATCCAATGGCTGCTGGGCAGATAGCGGGCAGTTTTTTGTATCGCGCGTGAAAAAGGATGCGCCCGCCACCCGGAAAAGGCTTGCTTCCCGGCCGGGACCGGCAGACACCTGCCGTCCCTGGCCGGGAAGCGTTTTTCGCCCATATCTGACTGCAGTCAGCGCTGGAAAGTTTTAGAAGCAGCGGATTAAGCGCACGAAAAAGCACTGCATACCGAGTGGAGAGCATGAAAAAACACTGCAAACCACCATAAAGCTTCTGGAATAAACGCATCTTCCGCTCAGCTATCTTCCGCCAGGTATTCCTCCGCCATATGGACTGCCACAGCCCCGTCGGCCACAGCGGTCACCACCTGGCGCAGGGGTTTCGTCCTCACATCACCCACCGCGTAGACGCCGGGGACATTGGTCCTTGTGGTCTCGTCCGCCGCCACATAGCCGCCGCAATCCAGCTCCAGCTGGCCCTCCGCCAGCTCTGTGGCCGGCTTTCTGCCCACGCTGACAAACACGCCGTCACAGGGCAGCGTTGTCTCTGCTCCGGTATTCACATCCCTCAGCCGAAGGCCGGTCAATTTGTCCCCGTGGAGCAGCTCGGTCACCGTGGTGTTCCACCAGAACTCCACATTCCCCGCCTGCATCAGCGGCGCATGGTAAACCTGGGTGGCCCGCAGCTTATCCCGCCGGTGGATCAGGATGACCTTTTCCGCAATGCGGCTCAGCAGCAGCGCATCGGCGGCGGCGGAGTTGCCGCCGCCCACCACGGCCACCGTCCTGCCCCTGTAGCGCATGCCGTCGCAGGCGGCACAGTAGGCCACGCCCCGGCCGGTCAGCGCGGCCTCTCCCGCAAGCCCCAGCTCTCTGGGATTGGCTCCGGTGGCCAGCACCACTGTTCTGCTGTAAAAAGCGCCCTCGCTGGTCTGCAATACCTTGGGCACGGCGGTGAGATCCATGCGCTCCACCTGGACATACCCGGTCTTTGCGCCGAACCGCTCCGCCTGCCGCTGCATCTTCTCCGCCAGCGTGAAGCCGTCGATCCCGTCCTCATATCCAGGGTAGTTGTCGATCTGCTCCGTCAGGGCCATCTGCCCGCCCGCCGAAAGCTTCTCCAGCACCAGGGTGTCCAGCCCGGCCCGGGCCGCATAGAGGGCCGCCGTATAACCGCCCGGGCCGCCGCCAATCACGATCATATCATAGACATGCCTGTCGCCCATGGGTATCGCCTCCTTACTTACTTGGCCAGGGCCTCCCGCAGGAATCGTTCCATCGCCGCCTTGGATTCCGGATTGACGATGGAGTCCACCGCCTTCCCGTCCCGATACAGGACCAGGGTGGGAATCACCTCAATCTGTTCCGCCTCGGCCAGCAGGGCTTCCGCGTCGATATTGATTTTTGTCACCGCAACGCGGTCACCGTACTCGTCGGCGAGCTTCTCATAGGAGGGCCCGATCCGGCGGCAGTAGCCGCACCAGGGCGCCCAGTAATCTACCAGGACAGGCCTGTCCCCCTGGATCATCTGCTGAAACTGTTGTGTGTTGATATTGATGGCCGCCATATCGGTCAGCTCCTTTCTCATTGTCTGGCCTTAGTATATCCCGATATCCGGTTTTTTTCTGTGACGATATCACACAGACAGGAAAACGGGCCACAGACGCCTCTCTCCCCCTCCGGCGGCCCCGCCGCAGTTGACAGTAACCGCCCAGTCCTCTATACTGGACACACGACGAGGAGGGACGCGGGATGACCTTTCAGGACTACTTCCCCATCTGGGACAAACTGAACCAAGACCAGCAGGACCAGCTTCTGAGCGCGCTCATGCTCCGCACCGTGGCAAAGGGGACGGTCCTGCACAATGGAGATATGGACTGCACCGGTCTCCTGTTGGTGAAATCGGGCCAGCTTCGGGCCTATATCCTCTCGGACGAGGGGCGGGAGATCACCATTTACCGGCTGTTTGACCGGGATATGTGCCTGTTCTCCGCCTCCTGCATTATGCGCTCCATCCAGTTCGATGTGACCATTGCGGCGGAGAAGGACACCGAGCTTTGGGTCATCCCCTCGGAGGTCTACCAGCGCCTCATGGAACAGTCCGTCGCCGTCTCCAATTACACCGGCGAGTTAATGGCCGGCCGGTTCTCCGAAGTCATGTGGCTGATGGAGCAGGTCATGTGGAAGAGCCTGGACAAGCGCCTGGCCGCCTTTCTGCTGGAGGAGGCCTCCATCGAGGGGAGCTGTCAGCTGAAGCTCACCCACGAGAACATCGCCAACCACCTGGGCTCCCACCGGGAGGTGATTACCCGGATGCTGCGCTATTTTCAAAGCGAGGGCATGGTAAAGCTGTCCCGGGGCATGGTGACCATCCTGGACATGGGAAAGCTGGAGGCGCTGCAGGACGGATGATTGCTCCGCCCGCCGCCCCCCATCCATGCAACGCCCTTATCCCTCAGCCATACCGGACTGAACTCACACAGGGTTGAGATGTAACCTCTATCCCCTATACGCCGCAAATACCACACCCGTTGCCTCTGCACATCCAGAACGCAGCGGGTGTATTGCTTTCCTCTCCCCCGCGCGCCCGGCATCCCCCGGATGGCCCACGGCCATCATGGACCGGGAGTTCCCGCCCCTGGCAGCGGCGTTCCGGCCGGATGGCCCAGGGCCGACCTGATATCCTTCCAGATCCGGCGCCCCTTTCTGTGGGAGCGGAGGCAAGGGGGGTGATAATCCTCCCGCAAATACACAGACTATTGCTGACCGCTCCAGGCTGACCGGGCGGCCCGGAACCCCCGCCGGGAAAATCCCAGGGTTCGTTTTCTATCCCCCGGGCCAAAGGCACGCCGCTCCCGGCGAAATCCGGCGGCGGCCCAACGCCCCTCGGGCCGCAGGGCCCGGGGCGCCGTCCCTGACGCCCCGGGAGGACAGTCGGGAGCCCGGAGCGGCGGCCGATGGAACAAGCCGGGCGGCGACACGCCGCCCGGTCAAAGGAGGAACATCCCATGGCAAACCGGCTGCAATTTGAACAATCCCCGTATCTGCTCCAACACCGGGAGAACCCTGTGGACTGGCGCCCCTGGGGGAGCGAGGCCTTTCAGGCCGCGCGGGAGGAGGACAAACCGGTGTTCCTCAGCATCGGCTATTCCACCTGCCACTGGTGCCATGTCATGGCCCAGGAATCCTTTGAAGATGGTCAGGTGGCAGAGCTGGTCAACCATAATTTCATTCCCATCAAAGTGGACCGGGAGGAGCGTCCGGATGTGGACGCAGTCTACATGGCCGCCTGCATCGCCATGACGGGCTCCGGCGGCTGGCCGCTCACGGTGCTGCTCACGCCGGAACAAAAGCCCTTCTGGGCGGGGACATATCTCCCCAGGCCGGCGCTGCTGTCTCTGCTGCACCAGGCGGCGCAGCTGTGGTGGGAGGACCGGGACAGCCTGCTTGCCGCCGGAGAGGCGCTGACCCGTCGGCTCAAGGCGTCGGAGGAGGCCGGTGCCGCCGTCCGGCCCGACCGGTCGCTGGTCATCCGGGCGGCCGGCCTCTATGCCCAGAGCTTTGACGGCCGCTGGGGCGGCTTTGGGCGCGCCCCCAAATTTCCCACCCCTCACAATCTGATCTTTCTGATCCGGTACGCCCGGCGCGCCGGGGATGCCCGGGCCCTGGCCATGGCGGAACAGACTCTGGAGGGAATGTACCGCGGCGGCCTGTTCGACCATGTGGGCGGCGGCTTTGCCCGGTACTCCACCGATGAAATGTGGCTCATCCCCCATTTTGAGAAAATGCTCTACGACAACGCGCTGCTGGCGCTGGCCTATGCCGAAGCCTATCAGCAGACCCGGCGCCCCCTCTATGGGCAGATCCTCCGCCGCACCCTGGATTACGTCCTGCGGGAGCTGCTGGATCCCCAGGGCGGCTTCTATTGCGGGCAGGACGCGGACAGCGAGGGCGAGGAGGGAAAATACTACGCGTTTACTGCCGGCGAGTTGAGCAAACTGCTGGGGCCCAGGGACGCGGAGGCATTGTTCCGCTGGTACGGCGTCACCGGGCCGGGAAACTTCGAGGGCAAACATATACTCAACCTGATCGCCCAGCCCCAGGTTGAACAGGAGCCGGAGGGCATCTCCTCCCTGCGGGAGCGGGTGCGGGTCTACCGTCTGGAGCGAACCCAGCTTGCCAGGGACGACAAGGTGCTTGCCGCATGGAACGGACTGATGACAGCGGCCCTGGCCCGGTCGGGGCTGGTCCTGAAGGATCCCCGCTATCTGGACGCCGCAAAACGGGCGGCGGCATTTTTGAAGCAAAACCTCACGGACAAAAACGGCCGCCTGCTGGCCAGATGGCGGCAGGGGCAGGCGGCTCACCCCGGGACGTTGGATGACTACGCCTTCTGCGCCTGGGGGCTGCTGGAGCTCTATGGCGTGACCTTCCAGACCACGTATCTTTCCGAGGCCCAGCGCCTGGCCGAGGGGCTGTTGGAGCAGTTCTTCGACTGGGACCAGGGCGGATTTTATCCCTATGCGTCCGACGGGGAACAGCTGATCACCCGGAGCAAAGAGAGCTATGACGGGGCCATGCCCTCGGGCAACTCGGCGGCGGGGCTGGTGCTCTCCCGTCTGGCCCGCCTCACCGGGGCGGCCCGCTGGCGGACAGCGGCCGAGCTGCAGCTGGCGTATCTGGCCGGGGCCGCCCGGGATTACCCCGCCGGACACGGCTTTGCCATGCTGGCGTTTCTGGAGGCGCTGTGGCCCTCCGCGCAGCTGATCTGCGCCTCCGGGACTGTCCCGGAGGAACTGTCCGCCTTCCTGCGGGAGGCCTCCCGGCCGGAATTGACGGTGCTGGTCAAAACCCCGGAGACGGCAGGTGCGCTGGCAAAACTCGCCCCCTTTACCGAGGCTTATCCCATCCCGGAGATGGGCGCCTGGTATTATCTCTGTCAAAACAGTGTCTGCACCCAACCGGCATCCGACCTCTCCGAGATCCGATGGCGTCTGGAGCAGGGCTGAGCCGCTCTCTTTCCAGCGCTGCCCGCCAAGCGGGGCATCCCTGGCCGCGGCCCAAATAATGCCCCGGATCCGCAGGCTGGGCCGTGCGCCGGGTATCCACGCCGCCCCTTCCCGCCTTGCCCCTTTTCCCGCAAGCATGTATAATGAAGCTGACAGAAAACGGACAAGGAGCAACGCCATGCGCATTCTCATGCTGGGAAACAGCTTTACCTTTACCAACCAGATGCCGCAGCTGCTGTCCGCTTTGACCGGAGCGGAAGTGATTCACCATACCCGGGGCGGGGCGCGGCTGTCGGAACATCTGAATCCGGGCACAAAACTGGGGGCTGCAACCCAGGCCGCCCTCGCGCAGGAAACCTGGGCCTATGTGGTGCTCCAGGAGATGAGCCACGGCCCTCTCACCTCTCCCCGGAGTTTTTTCAACAGTGTCCGCCTGCTGTGCCAGCAGATCCGGCAGAACGGAGGGGTTCCCCTGCTCTATGCCACCTGGGCCTATCAGAAGGGCGGGGACACGCTGACCGCCAAGGGGTGGGACTACGACGAGATGGCCTGCAAACTGTCCCAGGCATACCATCGGGCGGCCCGGGAAAACGGCGCCCTGCTGGCCGATGTGGGGCACCGGTTTTATCTGCTGTCGGAAACCCAATCCCTCTACGCCGCCGACGGCGTCCACCCCAACGAGACCGGCTCCCGCATCGCGGCGGAGACCATTGCGGCCGTGATACGGCGGCATGAGGCCGGCGGCCGGAGTCCCGAACCAGGATAAAGGTCGGGATCCCTTCAGCCCCAGAGAGCCCATGCCTCCCCGGAGGATTTTCCGGGCGGCTTCGGAACAAGACCTGAGAAAGGCGGAGCGTCACCGATATGCAAACAGCGTATTTTTCCATCGGCGGAATACCGGCGGTTTTATATGGAGCGCCTGCAGGCCGGGCCTATCTGTTCCTCCACGGGCAGATGGGCCGCAAAGAGGAGGGGGAGGCGTTTGCCCAGGTGGTCTGCCCCAAGGGATATCAAGTGTTATCCATCGACCTGCCCGGACATGGCGCACGCCAGGGCCTGGCGGAAGAGGCGGTCCCCTGGACGGCGGCGCCGGAAATTCAGGCGGTTGTCCGCTGGGCGGCCAACCGCTGGCCCGCCCTCTCCCTGCGGTGCAACAGCATCGGCGCATATTTTGCCATGCTGTCCGTGAAAGAGCCGGCCAGGGCCCTGCTGGTGTCGCCCGTCCTGGATATGGAGCGCCTGATTCTGGACAGCATGGACCGGGCCGGCGTGACCCAGGAACAGCTTCAGCGGCAGAAACAGGTGACCGCCGCCTCCGGTCAGACCCTGTCCTGGGCGTATCTGTGCTGGGTGCGGGACCATCCGGTCCATCCCTGGCGCTGCCCCATTTACATCCTGTACGGCGGCCGGGACTCCATGATCTCCCGCAAAACGGTGGAGGAGTATGCCCGCCGCCATCATGCCCAGCTGACGGTGATGGAGGCCGGGGAACACTGGTTCCACACGGAGAAACAGCTGGCGGCTCTGCGGGCCTGGGAAGAGGCATCCACTTGAGGCCACACCCGGCCATGACCTGCGCAAAGGGCGGGTCTGCCCGGAACGGAGGGGCGTTTCCGACCGCATCTTTGCGGCCGCCGCGCGCCCGGAAAGGTACATCAGATGAAGAACTATACGGTGGAAAAGCGAAGGATCCCCTCCCCGGGCGGAGAGATGAAGCTGCTGATTCTGCGCCCCTCTGCCAGCGCGAAGCCCCGGGAACAGACGCCGGGGATTCTCTGGCTCCACGGAGGGGGATATGCCCTGGGCATGGCCGAAATGGTATATATCTCCCGGGCCCTTCCCCTGGTCAGGAAATACGGCGCTGTCGTGGTGGCCCCGGAGTACCGCCTGGCCGGCCAGGCCCCCTATCCCGCCGCCCTGGAGGACTGCTATGCCGCCCTGCGCTATCTGAAGGACCAGTCCGAAGCCCTGGGCTGCAGCGACAGCAAGCTCATGGTGGGCGGCGAAAGCGCCGGAGGCGGCCTGACGGCCGCCCTCTGTCTCTATGCCCGGGACAGGGGGGAAATCAACATCGCCTTTCAAATGCCGCTCTATCCCATGCTGGATGACCGGGACACCGATTCCTCCCGGGACAACCACGGCCTCTCCTGGAACACCAGGCGAAACCATGCGGCCTGGAAGCTGTATCTTCGGGAGGTGGCGGGCACCCCTCCTGCCTACGCCGTCCCGGCCCGGGCGGTCAGCTGGGCGGGGCTGCCGCCCGCCTATACCTTTGTGGGCGACCGGGAGCCCTTCTACTGTGAGACATTGTCCTACATCCACGCCCTGCAGCAGGAGGGCATACCCGCCCGGGTGGATGTGTATCCCTCCGGATTCCACGCCTTCGATATGCTGCTGCCCTTCCGCGGGGTCAGCCGCCGGGCCATCGCCGCCTTTGAGGCGCAGTATCTCTATGCGGCGGAGCACTACACCGCCCCACAGGAGGCGTGAAGCATGAATGTCATCTGCTTTGGCGACTCCAACACCTACGGATACGACCCCCGCTCCTATTTTGGCGGCCGTTACAGCCCGGACAGCCGGTGGCCGGACATTCTCGGGGAGCAAACCGGCTGGGCCGTCCTCAATCAGGGGGAAAACGGCAGAGAAATCCCTACGGCCGGGGTGCGCTTTCCCCCGGGCACCGACCTGCTGATCATCATGCTGGGCACCAACGACCTGCTGCAGGGCCGCAGCCCGGCGTCGGCCGCAGGCCGGATGGAACGCTTTCTCAAGGGCGTGAATCTGCCGCGGGAAAAAATCCTGCTCATCGCGCCGCCCCCGGTCACCCTGGGCGCATGGGTGCCGGATCGGGCGCGGGTGGACGATTCCGCCGCGCTGGCCAGCCGGTATCAGGCCCTCGCAGGGCGGCTGGGAATCCGGTTTGCCAACGCCGGAGACTGGGGCGTCTCCCTGGCCTATGACGGCGTGCACTTCACCGAACCGGGCCACCGGGCCTTTGCGGCCGGGCTGCTCCTGGCGCTGGGCGATCTCACGGGCCGCCCGGAGCGTTCCGATGGGAGGGCATGAAAAAACGCCCGTAGCCTCTGTGCATCAGAGGCTACGGGCGGCAGGGGGCTGAGGTCTACTCTCCCCGGCGCTGCCGGATTACAAACCAAACGGTACAGCACAGCGCCGCAAACGCGGCCCCCAGGCAGGGGAAGTAGATGCCCTGGGGCAGCCGAGCCACAGCCGGATGGCTCAATACGCACAGGACGGCAAAACCGCCGCAGGCCAGGGCGCTGATCAGGATATAAAAGGGCCTGCGGTTTTCCACTGGTTCCATCCCATTGTCCCAGCGCTCCCGGCGCTCCAGCTGGAAGAGCAGCAAATCCTGATCCTCCATTCCCTTTACCAGGAAATAAGTGCGCCGGATCACCCGCCGGTTGGGATGGCGGACCTGACAGACCAGCGCGTAGTGGGTGCGCTGCTCCCGGATCCGCTCCACCTTCAGGATCTCATCCGCTCCGGCGGGCAGATAGGGCGCCCGGGCTATGTTCCGCAGAAACTGCTGAACCTCTGCCATGGCGGCTGCGTGGGACAGGACATCCCGGCCCTGATAGACCAGGCGGCGGGCATCCATCACAAAGAGCCGGTCCCCTTCCATCAGGAAAAAGACTGTGGCATCCCGCACAGAGCGCCGCCCCACCCCCGCAGCCAGGCAGACGGCCAAAAGGGTAACGGCCAGGCAGAGCGCCAGCGCATACACCTCCGCCGGCCATCCCATGACAATTCCCAGCACCGACCCGCCGCAGGCCAGCAGCAGCGCCAGTATCACAATGCCGGCGATGCCGCCCAGCGTGCGCAGCCCATATCGGCTCTTATTCCCGGTGTCCCGCGACATCCAGATGTGCGTGATCTCTCCCTGCATTCTCTTCCACACCTTATCCATGCTGTTTTGCCCGTATTATAACACACCGGCACACGCCCGGGCAATCGCGCCGCAGGCGGCGCCGGAGCAGTGTCTTGTATCCCAACGAAATGCTGTGATAAAATGGGAGCAATCCAAAAGGGCCGCGAGGGATGAACCATGATCTACTGCGTATCGGATATTCATGGAGAACTGGATAAATTTGAGCGGATGCTGGAACGGATCAGCTTCTGTGACGCGGACCGGCTGTACATCATCGGGGATGTCATTGACCGGGGCGCCATGGGCGTTGAACTGCTTCAGAAGATTATGAGTGCCGCCAATATGACAATGCTGCTGGGCAATCACGAACAGATGTGCCTGAGTACCCTGGGGCCCCACAACGAGTTCGGCGCCCGGGAGCTGTGGCGGCAAAATGGCGGCATGCCCACCTATCGGAAGCTGCTCTACCGCCTCACCCCCGGAGAGCGGCACCGGATCCTGCGCTTTCTCTCCGGCCTGCCGGACCATCTGGACCTCACCGTAAACGGGCAGAAATTCCACCTGGTCCACGGCTGTCCCGGCGCAGACCGCAGCACCCGCATCTGGGGCCGGGTGGATCAGAACTCTGAACCCCCCGCGCCGGACACCATCTGCATCGTGGGCCACACCCCCACCGTCTATTTAACCGGCAGGCAGGACACAGATTGCGCTATCTGGCACGGCAATGGAATCATTGACATCGACTGCGGCTGCGGCCACATGAAGGCGGCCCACCGCCGTCTGGCCTGCCTCCGGCTGGACGATATGGCCGAGTTCTATGTGGGCGGCGCAGCGGACAAACCGAACGCATGATGTCCCTCCCCCATCCGAAGATCCCGGCCGGAATTCCCCACGGCAGCCCCCCGGAGAAGCCGCGGCAGCGGATCCCCGGGGCCTCATCAACAGCCCTCCGAAATCAGTGGATTTCGGAGGGCTGTTCCCATGTGATTGCAGCGCCGGGCCGGGTTCAGCCCCCATGAGGCCGCTGTTGAAACTGCCGCCCATCCCCAATATAATGGGAGGGAGGAGGGATTGCAGTGGCATGGAACAACATCAATCTCCAATTCGGAGAGATCCTCCGCAAACTGCGGGAGGGCAGGCATATGACCCAGGAGGAATTTGCAGGCTTATGCGGGATCAGCCGGGCATATTATGGACGCATCGAGCGCGGGGAACACAGCGCCACCTTAGAGCTGTGCCAGCGAATCTCCGAGGCAACCGGGCTCTCTTTTTCCGAATTATTTGCCGATATCGTCTAAAAACGTCATATATGGCGTTGAGCAAGCGCCCGCGCAGCTGTACAATCAGGCCACAGAGACGATACACCGGCAGACCGCAAGCCATTTGCAGGAGAAAAGGAGCGCTGTTATGAACCCCCAGGAGAGTTTGACTTTGTCCTTTCAGGTGCAGTCCTTCCGCCGCATCCCCAATCCCTATCTCAAGTCGGAGGAGGGCGCGCGGGACGCGGAAATGTACATCGCAATCTGCGATGTGAAAGACCTCCCGGATCAGTTCCCTATGGAAACCAACCCCCGGGAACAAAAGATGACCACCAATGTGGCCAAGAAAATCAAAGAGTCCCTGCTGAATACCAGCGAGCTGAATTTTTATCTGTTGAACCGGGGCATCCTGCTCTCCGCAAAGGATGTCTCGTACAGCAGCTATTCCAACCAGCTCACCGTCACTTTTGAGGACTTTGATGTGCACGGAAACGTGGACGGCGGCCACACCTACCGCACCATTCTGCAATACCGGGACCAGCTGGATCCGGGGCAGCAGTATGTGAAGATTGAGATCCTGACGGGGATCGAGGGCATCTTCCAGAGCCTGGCCGCCGCGCGCAACACTTCCGTTCAGGTGCAGGACAAGTCTATCGCCGAGCTTGAGAACCGCTTTGATCTGATCAAAAATACCCTGGCAGACGAGAGCTATATCTCGCGCGTCTTTTTCAAAGAGAATGACAACGGGGATATCGACGTCTCTGATCTGCTGGCGGTGCTGAATATGTTTAATATCGACCGCTATAACGGCATGGCGTCCTTTCCCATCAACTCTTACAGCTCCAAAAAGAAGTGCATCGATCTGTACATCGCCGACCACAAGCAGTACGGCGAATCAGAAGAAAACCCCTATATCAAAATGACCGGCATTATGCCGGACATTTTCCGCCTGTACGACGCCATTGAAGTGGGTATGAACCGGTTTTACCGCCAAAAGAACCCCGGGGGCAGATATGGCTCCGTCAAGGGCGTTCAAGTGCCCAAACCCGGCCAGGAGTTTCACTCCAAATTTTTCGGAAACCCCTTGGACGCCGCCTCCCCCAATGGCTTTATTTACCCGATTCTCGGCGCCTTCCGGGCCCTGGTGACAGAGGACGGCGGCCGTTATTGCTGGAAGCAGAACCCATTTGCGGTGCTGGAACGGACCGGCGCGGATTTGGTGGAATCCACGGTGTCCATGAGCCGCTCTCTGGGAAACAACCCCCAATCGGTGGGAAAGGAACAGAACATCTGGAAAACCTTGTATATGACCGTGGCCTTTGAGTCGATGTCATAAATTCACAGGCCGGCCCCGCCAGGTTCCGACGTCCCACAGCTTCAACCGCCGTCCCCCGCCGGTCACCGGCACAGCGGAACCCAACCGCCCCCGCCCGGAATCCATCCCGCTGAGCACAGGACCGGCGGCCGGGCTTCTGAATGAATCGGTGCGGGCACACTAGAAAAAGCGACAGAGGCCGCTCCGCTTAACAGCGGAGCGGCCTCTGTTTCATTGGTCAGGGCTGCGCAATCCCAGGCCCCGCTCTTTTGATACGCAGTCAGAAAACCCCGCAGCTCCTGCCCGCAGCCCAGCTCCCGGCGCAATGCCGACGCTCCCCCGGGGCAGACGGATTTTGCCCATCTTCCCCAGTTTGGTCATAGGCTTCTCCGCCGATCCATGGTATAATAAGGCCAACATCTGCGCGGGGAGGCGGTACTATGTCCGGCGAGGGAGACGGATGGATCATGCGGGGACTGGATTGGGACGATCCCGGCTGCGTGCAAAGCTGGGAGGAGCTGATAGATCTGATCGATCAGCTGGGCTTTCTGCCCCTGTTCCGGAACGCCGTGGACGGCTTCTCCGTGGAGGAACACACCGCCAGCCTGGGCTGGTGGTGCGGCGACGAGGCTCAAGACCCCTGGGAGTGGCGGAGGTTTTTGGCCAGAAGCGGCCGGGTGGCCTACGGCAAGTTCTTCGGCAAAAAGGCCGGGTTTATCTCCAGGGCCTGGTTCCCCCACTTTGCCAACTGGCGGCGGGATGGCTACGACTTCGACAGCCGGTGGGAGGATGCGCTGGCCAGTCTGCGCCAAAAGCGGGTGATGGACCAGTTCGAGGCGGTGGATCAGCTGTTCTCCTTTGAATTGAAGCGGATGGCCGGATTTGGAGCGGGCGGAGAGAGAAATTTTGAGGGGACGGTGACGGATCTCCAGATGCAGGGCTATCTGCTGATCCGGGATTTTCGCCGGAGAATCAACCGAAAGGGCCAACCCTACGGCTGGCCAATCTCCGTCTACGCCACCCCGGAGTCGCTCTGGGGGTATGAGCACATCTCCTCCGCCTATTCCACCCCGCCCTCAGAGTCCAAAGCGCTGATTTTCCACCAGGTGCGAAACCACTTTCCGGAGGCGTCCGACCCGGAACTGGAGGCCGTGCTGGATTGGTCCCGATAGCCGGAGCCTGAACGCCGGACAGACGAGAGGAGGAAACTGCGTGAAAAAGTGCCGGATCACCGTGATGCGCATCTCCCGCTATGAGGATCTGATGGCCCGCTACGAAAATCCCATCTCCCACGCCTGTGATCTGCGGGGGGGGCCAGGTCTTTGTGGCCAACGGCTGGCAAAAGCCCCAGGGGCTGTGCCAGAGCGCCTGGGACAGCATGTCCCCCTTCGTGCTGGCCCTCAGCCACGGGGGAGCGAATTTGTACGACGGCTGGATGCGCAATCCCCGCTCCGCCATGATCTCCTGCAACGACGGATTCCGCCCGGTGAGCTTTCTCATAGAGGCGCTGGACCAGGACGCAGAATAAAAGGAGGTACCTTGCTGTGAAAACCGCGATTTGTTACTATTCCCACCACCACGGAAACACCCGCAAGGTGGTGGAGGCCATGGCCCAGACGGAGGAGCTGGATCTCATTGATGTGTCCGGCGGCCAAACGCCCAGGCTGGAGGACTACGACCGCATCGGTTTTGCCTCCGGCATCTACGGCTTTGAGGTCCACAAGTCCGTGGTGGAGTTTGCCCGGCAGCACCTCCCCCAGGGCAGGCCGGTCTTTTTCGTATACACCTATGGACTCTCCAAGGGAACCGGGGCAAAGCAACTGGAGGAGGTGGCCCGGGAGAAGGGCTGCCCTGTATTGGGGGAGTTTGGCTGCCGGGGCTATAATACCTTCGGGCCCTTCAAGCTGATGGGCGGCATGGCCAAAGGCCACCCGAATGCAGAGGAGCTGGAACAGGCCCGGAGGTTCTACCAGTCCCTGGGCCGGCAGTGACCGCCGCGCCCAGGAGCGCGCCCGGCCCGGGCGTTTCCGCCCCTCCCGTCGCCCTGCGGCTGCGCGAATAAAATCCATAGACCCCCGGCGCGTCCCATGGTATCATAGTGGAACTGACAAATCAGGCCGCCGGCCACGCCCTCTGCCCCGGGGAAGCGGCGGCAATCCGGCAGGCGGGAATTGGAAGTGAAATACCCATTGAATCTGTTGTTTGCCATTCTCTATCTGGCCGCCCTGGCGCTTCTGGCCCATCCTCTGGGCCAGGCCCTGCCCCGGCGGCTGTTCCGGGAGGACCGCTTTCCCTTTGCCAGCTTCCGCTGGGAACAGAACGGAACGGTGTACAAAAAGCTCTGGATCGAAAAATGGAAGGACATCCTTCCGGATATGAGCCGGGTCCTCTCCGATATGATACCCAAAAAGATCACCGAAGCCACCCCGGAGCAGATGAAGCTGCTGTTGAGCGAGACCTGCCGGGCGGAGGCGGTGCACTGGGGGGAGATCGCGGCGGGGCTGGGCTGTCTTGCCATCTGCCCCAGCCTGGCCGGCGTCATTTTGACCGCGCTCTGGGCGCTGTTCGGCAATCTGCCCTTTATTCTGATTCAACGCTACAATCGGCCGCGGCTGAAAAAGCTCTATGACCGGCTGGCCGCGCTGGAGCGGCGTAAGGAGAGATAAGATCACATGCGCATTTTAATTCTGAGCTGCAACACCGGGGAAGGTCACAATTCCGTCGCGGCGGCCCTGGCGGAAAAATTCGTCCTGGAGGGACATTTTTGCATGCAGGTGGACGCCCTGTCCCTGGTCTCGGAGCGGGTTTCCTCCACCGTCAGCCGGGCCCATTCCTTCATCTACCGGAACCTGCCGGAGCTGTACGGCCGGGGCTACCGCCGGGAGGAGGAGCACGCGCTGAAACTCCCGGAATTTCTCTTCACCGAGGCGGAACCCGCCCTGCGCCGGATCCTGACGGAACAGCGGATAGACGCGGTCATCAGCGTCCACGTCTTCGGCGGGCTGTTGATGACCTACACAAGACAGCACTGGTGGGGCGACCTGCCCGCCTACTTCGTGGCCACGGACTACACCTGCAGCCCCTATGTCAACCTCTGCCAGGCCAGGCGCTTTTTCATCCCCCATCCCAGCCTGATCCCCCAGTTCAGCCAAAAGGGCATCCCGGAGGAGCTGCTGGTGGCCAGCGGAATCCCCCTGCGGGATCCCTTTTACCATCTGAAATCCAAGGGCCAGGCCCGTACAGAGCTGGCCCTGCCGGAGCAGGAACCGGTGGTTCTGCTCTCCAGCGGCAGCATTGGCTGCGGGCCCATCCAACGGCTGTGCGAACGGCTGGCGGAAGATCTGCCCCAGGCAAAACTGGTGGCAGTGTGCGGCCACAATGAAAAGCTGCGGGCCAAACTGGAGGCCAAGCTGGACCCGGCCCGCTGCCGTGTGCTGGGCTTTACCGATCAGATGGCGGACTACATGGCCGCTTCCGACGTCTATGTCACCAAGGCCGGCGGACTCAGCGTCACCGAGGCTCTGACCGGCGGGGCGCGGCTGGTGATTATGGATGCAGTGCAGGGCTGTGAGACGGAAAATCTGGCCTTTCTGGAGGAACACGGCCTGGCGAAGGGGGCCAAGACCGTCCCCGCCCTGGCCGCGCTGGTCCAAAAGGCCCTGGCCGGTGCGGATGCGCCGCTGCCCCAGATGCCCAACGGCACCCAGCGCATCTATGACGAGGTGGTCTCCGGGGCAGACCATCCCGAGGCATAGCCGGGCAAACCCACATATAGAGGACAAAACCGTGGTGGCCCCCCAAAGCCGGGGCCCACCGGTTGGCGGCGGTACCCCAAAAACCCCCCACCGTGGACACAGGCGGGGCGGGGGGGGGGGTGGCGGG
>CAUGSS010000013.1 GCA_959602365.1 uncultured Eubacteriales bacterium | reverse complement strand
CTTGGCGGCCCTCTATACCCGCATGTTGTTGTGCGGGGGGTGAAATAGGGGTGCAAAATTGTAATGAGGCGCCGCGTAAAAGGCCGCGCCGCGTCTGTCTGTCGGAACGGCGTGGGAAAACAATGCCGTCTGTCTCCTGCAAAAAAGGCGGCCAGGCCACATCATACGCCAACTCTATGGTTCATAGGTTGCGTTCTCAAAGGGAATCCCATAAAATAGAACCAGAAGGAGGGGAGGAAATGGACAAGCATGCAACAGGCCGCTTGATCGCAGAGCTCCGAAAGCAAAAGGGATACACGCAGAAAGAGTTGGCTGAACAGCTCCAGGTGACAGACAAAGCGGTCTCCCGATGGGAGACCGGAAAAGGGTTTCCTGACATTTCCCTGTTAAAACCGCTCGGGGATATTTTAGGCGTTTCTGTCAGCGAATTGCTGTCTGGGAAAAGGCTCGAGGAGGCGGAGCAGAAAGAACAGGCGGACCATATGATCCTGGAAGCACTCCATTATGCAAAGCGCATGTTTGCAAGTGCCATCAGCGTCATCCTGTTGGTGATCGGCATCGCCCTGCTCCTCTCGCCCCTGTTTTTCGCAAGCCAAAGTTTTCTCTGGATCTTGGGAATCGTCATCATCGTCTCGGACGCACTCTGCGTCCTCATCAGAAAGAGGGGGTATTCCATGAAAGCGACAGACAGAGCATATTATCTGGCGGCGGTCGTTTTACAGGGCGGGGCACTGCTCTTAGAGCTACTCCCCATTGGCGCAGTCATGGTTTTTGCGGCCGGCCCGGACGAGCGCATCACGGAAACCTATTCCTATTTCAGTTTGCTTCCGGTGGGCTACGCAAATGTTACGCCTCTGTTGACGGGGATCTTGACAATTGCAATCCTTACGCTTGGCATAACGGCGCTATTTCAGTTTGACAAGGCCCCCAAAGTCCGAAAAGCGGCGTTTATTTGCAGCATTCTCTCCCTGCTGTTTTCCATTGCCCCGCTGTTCCTGTTTGGAATGGCAGGCATGAACGCGGCGAGCTATGGGGTTTCCGGGGCAATCGCCTGCTCCATCTGCCTGCAGGCTGTGGCAAACCGGAAGGGATAAGCCCTGCCGAAATCAATTCTATTGGATGCCCCGGCGTGCTGTTTCAGGATTTTCCGTCAGGGGCTTTTTTCAGTGTGAGCACCCCGGAGCAGAAGGAGATGGGCTCAAATTCCAGGCCGGGGAAGGCCGCCCGGAGCTCCTCCGCCACGGGATAGCACTCGTCCGAATCCCACGCCCCGCCGCATCTGGCCTGGCAGGCCTCCAGCTCCTCCCGGGTGGCAAAGGCCACATCGCCGATCAACAGCATTCCGCCCTCGGGCAGGTGATCCAGGGCCGAGCGGATCAGGCGGAGTTTCTGGCCGCCGTCCAGGTGGTGGATGGCATAGGTGCACAGGATGAAATCAAACCGGCGCCCCGCCAGCTCCGGCGGCAGGCCCCGGGAGAAATCCGCCTGGAGCAGCTCCGCGCCGGGCATCTTCTCCCGGGCCGCCTCCAGCATCTGGGCGGAGAAATCCACCCCGGTGATCTGACAGCCCTGCTCATAGAGCCGCCGGGACAGCTCCCCGGTGCCAACCCCCAGGTCGAGCACGGCCTTTCCTTCCCCCTCCCGCACCCGGCGGCAGATGGTCTCCAGCACCCGCTGGTAGCCGGCGAAGGGATATTGCTCCGCCGCCTCGCTCTCCTCCACGCTCCGGTCATAGCCCTCCGCCCACTGGTCAAATCCTGTTCTGTCCAGCATGGTCTGCACCTCCAGTCGTTTTTATTAGGATACCACAATTCCGGGGCAGGGACAACTCCCGCCCCAATTTTATCGAAATTCAATAAATTTTTATTGACATTTGCGAGTCCACAGGTTATACTGAGCGGGAAGAAACCGATGAGGAGGAATCGCGTATGAGACAAAAGGAACTGGCCGGGGCCCTGAAGGGCATCGTGGTGCTCTGCCTGCTGGCGGGGGCGCTGGTGTGCGGGCTGCTGGTGCCCGCCCTGGGGCGGGAGATCGCCCGGGAGTACCCGGAGGTGGGCTGGCTGTTCTGGCCCTGCCTGGGCGCCTTCTGGCTGACCTGCCTGCCGGTGCTGGCGGCCCTGGTGCTGGTGTGGCGGATGGCCGCCCGCATCGGCCGGGACAACAGCTTCTGCCGGGAAAACGCCCGGGACCTCAAGCGGATCTGCTGGCTCTCCCTGGCGGACACAGTGGCCTACCTGGTGGGCAGCGTCGCCATCTGCGCGCTGAATGTGGGCTTTCCCCCCATCTTCCTGTTGGGGGTGCTGGCCATCCTGCTGGTGGGCGTGGCCATCGCCGTGGTGGCCGCCGTCCTCTCCCACCTGATCCAAAAAGCCGCCGACCTGAAGGCGGATCAGGATCTGACCATTTGAGGTGGCTGATATGATTGTTGTCAATCTGGATGTGATGATGGCCAAGCGGAAAATCGGGCTGGGCGAGCTGGCCGAAAAGATCGGGCTGACCCAGGCCAACCTGTCCATTCTGAAGAACAACAAGGCCAAGGCGGTGCGCTTCACCACCCTGGACGCCATCTGCAAGGCCCTGGACTGCCAGCCCGGGGATCTGCTGGAGTGGGTGGACACTCCGGAAGAAGAAGCAGCCGGTGACACTCAGTGAATGCCCTGAAAACTGCCGCGGGCGCGCTCTGCCTGCTGGGCTGGGGGCTCTGGCTGGGCTGCGCCGGCGTTGACCGGCTCTGGCTGCTGGCCACCGGCGCCGAGGGCCCCTGCCCGCTGCTGCCTCTGTCCATGCTGGGCGGGCTTTCCATCCTGCTAGGTACGCCGCTCTGGGCTGTTTTGACGGCCCGGGCATGGTTGCAAAAACGCCGAGAAAGGAGAGAAAAACGATGAGACGACAGGCTTTGAACTCCATTTTTTCCCTGCTGCTGGCGCTGGCTGTGCTGGCCGCCCTGCCCCTGCTGTCCGGCTGCGGGGCCGGGAACACCGGAACAGAGGATCAAAATCTCTTTGTCCGGGTGGAGGCGGAGGGGGTCTATGAGATCGGTGTGTCCACCGCCGGCTCCTCGGGGGGCGGCCGCAACGCCGACAACTCCCCCATCGCCCCCGGGGACACCCTCTCCTTCGACCTATCCCCCATAGTCCTGGAGTACACGGTGACCGCCCTGGCCCAGGACGGCACGGTGCTGGCCAGCGGGACCTTTGAGAACGACTTCAGCGGCGGGGCCACGGTATCTCTGACGGTGACCCCGTCCTTTCAGATCCAGCAGAATTCCAAACGGCAGAGCTAAGACAAAAAGCGCCGCAGTGCAATGCACTGCGGCGCTTCTCATCTCTTTTCAAAGCGGCTCAGAGCCCGAACTTGCTCAAATCCAGCCCGCCGGTCATCCGCTGCATGGACTGGGCCGCGTCCTCGTCGGCCTGGCGCATGGCCTGGTTGACGGCGGAGAGCACCATGTCCTGGAGCATCTCCACGTCCTCCGGGTCCACCGCCTCTTTGGAGATGGTCAGGCTGACCAGGCTGTGCTTGCCGTTGACCACGGCCTCCACCGCCCCGCCGCCGGCCTTGGCGGTGTAGGTGCGCTCCTCCAGCTCGGCCTGCATCTTCTGCATGTCCGCCTGCATCTTCTGGGCCTGGCGCACCATGTTCATATTCATACCGCCGCCCATGCCGCGCATGCCGCGGCCGTTAAATCCCTTTGCCATTGTCAGTCTCCTTTTCCGTTTGTCTCAGTCACTGCTGATGCTTCAACATAAAATCCTTCAGGTCGCTCATGCTGCCCATCGGCTTGGGGGCGGCAGGGGCCGCCTCCTCCGTCGGGCCAGGACGGCCCCGGTGGAGCTCCACCCGAACCGGCATACCCGCCTGGGTGCTGGCCGCCCCGGCGATGGCCTGGACGATGTTAGGCTTGTTGACCTGGTCATAGGCGAAGTCATCCTGGAAATAGACGGTGAGCACCCCGCCCTGGCGGACGCCGGTCACCGTGTCCGGGTTCTTCAAAAAGGTGTAGGCGGGCATCCCAACCGTGCTCCGCAGCCCGGCTACCAGCCGGGGCCACTCCCCCGGATCGGATCGGGACGCCGGGGCCGGGGCTGTCCCGGCTTCAGGGGCGGGAACGGGCGCGGCCTCCGGCGGCTCCAGTTCCGCCGGAAGGGGCTCGTCCCCGTCCTCCGGCGGAGGCGGGGCCTCCTCGGGCAGCGGGTCTTGTGCCCCGGCGCCCGGCTCCGCCGGCCGGGCGGGAACTCCCTGGGCCACAAGGGCCTCCAACCGGGCAATCCGGGCGGCCAGCCCGGCAGCAGAGCCGTCCAGGGAGGGGTCACACAGCCGGATCAGGCAGAGCTCGGCCACCGTGCGGCTGCTCCCGCTGCGCTTGCAGTCCTCCACGGCCTGCTCCAGCAGCTTCAAAACAGCGATGAGCCGCTCCGGCGGCATATTCTTGCATAGGGTATTCAGGGTGGCCTCATCATAGCCCCCGGCCATCAGCCCCATTCCGGCCTCGGGCGCGGTCTGCCGGATCAGCAGATCCCGGCTCAGGGCGATCAGCTCAGACAGCAGGGAGCTGACGTCTTTACCCGCGGCATAGAGCTCGCCGAAGAGCTCCACCGCCTTGCCCACCTCTCCCCGGCGTATGGCGTTAAAGATGTGGGCGGTCTTGAGATTACCCGCCAGCCCCAGCTCCTCCAGCACCCGCTCCCGGTCAATCCGTCCGCCGGCAGCGGCGCACTGGTCCAGCAGAGACAGGGCGTCCCGCATGCCGCCGTCGGCCAGCCGGGCCAGCAGCGCGGCCCCGTCCCCGGTGAGGTCAATGCCCTCCTGCTGTGCCACATAGTTCAGCCGTCCCACCAGATCTCCGGGCAGAATGCGCTTGAAAGAAAAGCGCTGGCAGCGGGACAGCACCGTGGCGGGCACCTTGTGCAGCTCGGTGGTGGCCAGGATAAACATCAGGTGCTCCGGCGGCTCCTCCAAAATTTTCAGCAGGGCGTTGAAGGCCGGGATGGTCAGCATGTGGACCTCGTCGATAATGTATACCCGTTTCTTCACCGCGGCGGGAGCATACACCGCCTCGTCCCGCAGGGCGCGCACCTGGTCCACGCCGTTGTTGGAGGCGGCGTCCAGCTCCAGCACATCCAGGATGGAGCCGTCCAGAATGCCCCGGCAGGCGGGGCACTGGTTGCAGGGGTTGCCGTCCACCGGATGCTCACAGTTGACCGCCCGGGCCAGGATCTTGGCGCAGGTGGTCTTGCCAGTTCCCCGGGTGCCGGTGAACAGATAGGCATGGGACAGCCGGCCTGAGGCCACCTGGGTCTTGAGGGTATCGGTGATATGGGACTGACCCGCCACCTCGTCAAAGGTCTTGGGCCGCCATTTGCGATACAGCGCCTGATACAACGCGCACGCTCTCCTTTCCAAAGAAAAACGCGGAAACGGCATTGGATCCGCTCCCGCAGCGCAAGGACAGGATGAAATCCGGTCACTCTGAGTCAAAAGAAAAAGGTTGCGCCCTCTGTTTTCGGCCGGAGACTGGGACCGGCTGGCCGCGGCACAAACCAGGCACTGCTTAATGCTGCTCGGTTCCCCGCCTGACATGGTTCACAGGCTGGCCTTGCGCGGGACCGGACCTTTCTAGCGCCCCCGGCCGAAAACAGACGGCACAACGTCCTTTTCTATTCTGTCCTCGTATTGTACTATATTTTCACCGTTTTCGCAAGCTGTGGGAGAAATTTTCTCCTCTGACCGTCCGAAGGTGCTGTGCGCCCGGAAAAATATGCAGCTTGCACAACTGACGGCCCTGACATACAACCGTTTTCCCTACTGGGCCTGCTTCAGGGGTGCTTCTGCCGCTGGGGCGGCGGAGTAAGGTATGCAATACCCATGCATATCTTGTTCAACGGCGTGTCCTATCTGATTATGGGGTGGATCGAGTCTACACTGGCGCTGAACGCTCCCCTGTTCTGTCTGTTGGGCTTTGTCGCGGTGGGCGTCTCGGTGCGGCTGTTCCGGTGGGGCACTGCGGCGGAAACCGCTCCGTGAACTCAGGCATCGCCGGTTCCATCGCCATCCCGCGCCATTGTGGCCCGGCCGGCCCGTCTGCTCTGCACAATGCTGAACCGACGGTCCAACCGGAGGCCTGGCTGCTCAATCAAAGGGCTTCCCGCAGCATACCGCGGGAAGCCCTCTTACTTTTTTCACAAAATAAGGAACACAGCAGCGCCGGAGAGGCCGGTTCTCCCGGCGCTGCTGTGTTGGAATCTGTCGCCGCTTACACGGCAATCAAACCAGGTGGAGCTGTCTCACCTTCTCCATCCGCTCTATCACCGGAACACCGAAGGGACATCTCTGTTCGCAGCTCCCGCAGGCGATACAGACCTCGGCGCCGGCGGAGAGCGCCTGGTAGTGGGCCCTGATGGAGTCCGGCGTCTGCTCCTGCATCACCGCCAGATCATAGAGTTTGTTGACCATGGCGATGTCAATTCCCTTCGGGCAGGGGGCGCAGTGGCCGCAGTAGGTGCACTGACCGGAATAGGCGTGGCGGGGGGCGCCGGCCAGCACACTGGCGTAGTCCTTTTCCTCCTCCGAGGCGTTTTCATAGGCGACCGCTGCCAGCACATGCTCCGGGGTGTCGTAGCCGGCCAGAACGCTGGCGACGGCGGGCCGGGTCAGGGCATAGTGGATACACTGCACCGGGGTCAATGCCACCCCGAACGGAGAGGTGCCCGCGGAAAACAGACGGCCGCCTGCATAGCCCTTCATGACCGTGATTCCCACGCCCCGCTGCTCACAGACTTTGTAGAGTTCCGCCCGGTCCGGATGAATTCCCCCCAGGTGTTCCTCATAGTCCTGGGCAAAGTATGTATTGATGTCCTCGCTGGCCGGCAGCAGATCGAAGGCCGGATTGATGCTGAACAGCAGCATCTCGATCTCTCCGCTCTGGGCCGCCAGGATGCCCACCTTGGGATTGTGGGTGCTCATGCCGATGTGACGAATCACGCCCTTGGCCTTCTGCTCCTTCACATAGGCCAGGAACTCCCCCTCCATGATCCGGTGAAACTCCGCCTCCTCATCCACAAAGTGGATCATACCCAGATCCAGATAATCTGTGCCCAGCCGGGCCAGCAAATCCTCAAAGGCCGGTTTTACCTGTTTCATGTCGCGGGTGCGGACATACTGGCCGTTCTGCCAGGTGGAGCCGAAATGCCCCTGGATGATCCACCGCTCCCGCTTTCCCGCAATGGCGGCGCCGATATTGGAGCGCACCTTCGGCTCTGCCATCCAGCAGTCCAGAATGTTGATCCCCTGTTCCTCACAGCAGTCGATGACCGCCTTCACCTCCTGCGCGTTGTGGCGCTCCAGCCACTCCGCGCCAAGGCCGATCTCGCTGACCTGCAGTCCCGTCTTCCCCAATGCCCGGTATCTCATGCTTCTTCCTCCCTTTCGTGTCATACTGCCTGAATGCTATGCCCGGCTCCACGCAATCCGCAAGGAGACCACCCGCCGGATCCTTCGCCGTCATTGTATCAGCTCCGGGCACGGATTGCAACGGCGGTGACTCCGCATGCTTCCAGGTTGTGGCCGCTCTCGCATTGTGGTAAAATCAGAATAGAACGCACCGGAAGGAGGAGCCGCCATGGCCTGTAAGCTCATCCTGTTTGTCAGCCCGCTGCGCCCCGGGGCGGCAGAGCTGGACTATACCTGCCCGAATGGGGACACTGTATCCGGCGCCCAGACCAACGAGGCCCCGGCCAAGTATCTGTTGGGGCACTTTGGGGACGTCTCCCAGCTGCTGGGCATCGTCACCCCCCAGTCCGCCCCGGCCTGGGAGTATCTGACCAGGACGCTGTCAGATTTCTGCGCCGCCCGTGGGCTGGCCGCCCCGGCCTTTTGCCCCGTCCCTCTGGAGGAGGAACAGGCCTTTGCCCAGGAGGCCCTGCCGGTACTCCTGGCCTACATCGGCCCAGGTGACACGCTGCTGCTGGAGACCACCGGCGGCTTCCGCAACGCCATGATGTACCTGCTGCTGCTCAGCCGGATTTTGTCCTACACCGGCGTGCCGGTGGCGGAGGCGGTCTACAGCAACTTTCAGAGCCGGGAGATCTCCTCGGTCTCCCAGCTCTTCTCCATGTTCCAGCTGGCGGAGGGAATGCAGAACCTGTCGGCCTTCGGCAGCGTGGAGACGCTACGGGCCTACTATGCGGGCCGGCCCCAGCCCGCTGGGGCAGAGGCGCTGCTGTGCGCCATGGAGCGGCTGACCGAGGCCATCGCCCTGTGCCGCACCCGCCAGATCGACGCCTGTATGGAGCAGTTCAATGCCGCCCTGGCCCAGCTGGAGGGGGCGGACCAGACCGACCCCCTGCTGCAGGAACTGCTGCCGGTGTTCCGCTCCAAATTCGGGCGGGACGGCCGGATGACCACCCCCACCCTGATCCGCTGGTGCGCAGACAACGGAATGCTCCAACAGGCCCTGACGGTGTACACCGAGCAGATGCCCGTCTACCTTCTCTCTCCAGACCAAGGCAGGCTGATCCAGCTGGACGAGAGCGTGGCCGCCCCGCCCGACCCGCCGCCCCAGCCCTACGAGCGCCGGGAGCTGGCCTACTTCCTGCGCAGCTTTCTCCTCCTGTCCAGGCGCAAGCCGGAGGGGGCGGGGCGCTGCGCCTCCTTCCGGCAGTACATCCAGAACAACGGGCGGGAGATCGAAACCGCGGCCCGCTTCGGCCGGCCCCCCAGGCAGGTGCCCGAGGAGCTCCAACCCGCCATCCGGCGGGTGGTGGAGCTGGTACAAGCGGCGGAGCCCTGCCTGGAAACAGGCCGCTGGGACGGCCGCTGGGTGCGCCGGGTGCCGTTTTTCTGCTCTGAGGCCCTGACCGAACGCATCAACCAGGCCAAATACAAGTCGGCGGCCAAAATGATCAACGACTTTCAGGTCTTTGGCTCGGAGCTGGTGGCGGAGCTGTTCGGGGAGCGCCCAGACCGGCCTGCCCAGGGGGACGCCAAGGGCGGCAACGCCTATCTGGACACCCTCCGGAAGATGGAGCTGCTGCTGCCCGGCTCCGGCTGGCGCCTCCGGTGCTCCCTGGCGTCGGCGAAGACGCTGACAGCGGACTACATCTACGTCAAATTCCTGCGCAACATGACCAACCACGCCAACGACGTCAGCCAGGACAGCCAGCGGGAAACCCTGAAATACCTGTACACCCTGGGCTATCCTGAAATGGACGGCGTCAGCGCCCCCGCAGTCAAACAGGTCCTGCACAGGGCGTTGGAACACCTGAGACAGGCAGAGGAGGAACTGGCTGCCGCGGCTCCGCCGGGCGGATGAGCCGCTGTGCGGGAAATGCTGACAGCAGCATTTTCTCCCCCTGAGGAGAAACGCTGGAGCCATCGCGGCTGATTCGGATCACGTCCGGGCCGGCCGCGATGGCGTTCTGTTTTTCCGCCTATGCTATGCCCCGGAGCCGCATCGGACAGACCACCCATCGGAAAGGCTGGCAAATTTTTTGTGAAATTTGCCCTTGTTACTGAAAAAGCTGTTTCCCAACGATTACACAGGCGTAAGGGCAAACGGTCTGGCGGACGGCGAGGCGCTCAGGGCGCCGGGAGCGGACACCTTTTTGTGCAAAATGCAGAATCAGCAGGCGAAAAACATGTCATATATTGACAGTTTTTACTATTTTTTATAGAATGAAAGAAATCATTTTCTATGTTACACAGGAGGAGCGGACGTGTGAAAAAACAGAAAAAGTTTTTTACTGTGGTCCCGTTGCAGGAGATCTTATACAACGCGGACGGCTCGATCAAACAGAACAAGCTGACCAGCGGGCACTATCAGCCGGTGGGCAACAGCAGGCTGGAGTATGGGGACACCAAGTTCCCCATCATCCCGGTGCTCCACGGCTATACCGAGCCGGAGGATCTGATCCAGGTAGTGGCCATCACCCCGGACAACCCCTTCGCCGCCTACCACCTGGAGGAGCTGCGGCAGGAGGTGGAGCAGGTGGCGTCGGAGAAGGGACTGCTGCACTGCCAGTTCAGCCCTGTGTCCATCCCGGACGCCGGGGATGTGAACACCCAGATCGACCTGTTTCAAAAGCTGCTGGACTATGTGCAGTCCGACGATTTGCTCTACGGCTGCCTGACCTACGGCACCAAGCCCATGACGGTGGCGGAGCTGATGGCCATCCAGTACGCCTACCGGGCGCTGGACAACGTAACCATCGACTGCCTGGTCTACGGCGAGGTCAAGTGGAAAATCAAGCAGAACTTTATCTATGACATCACCGCCCTGATCCAGCTGGACGAGATCACCCGGATGCTGGCAGAGCGCAGAGTCAAAAATCCCAGGGAGATCATCGACGGCATTTTGACCTTGTGAGGTGAGCGGCTATGGCAAAGCATGCGAAAAAAACCGGCGCCATAGTTTGGTTCAACCCTCCCCAAACCGCGGATGATATGGCCCGGAATTACCGGAAGTACGGGAAAAAGCTGGATGGGGCCGGCGCCGCTCTGGCAGCCCTGGACCCAAAGGACTCCGCCCAGCGGAGGCGGCTTCAGCTGTCCATTCGCCGCATATGCTACCAGATCTTTTTTCCAAAACTAGAGGGACAAGGGGTGCCCCCCTCCCAGGAGTCAGAGCACGTCCGGCCGGAGGTGCGGCCGCAGCATAGCCCCGGCCCCGAACCCTCCATTCCGTGCGGAGCCCCCCTGCTGTCTCTGTCCAAGGCCTGCTATGAGACGCTGTTTCTCCCGCTGCTCTCCCAGTTGGAACACGGGGCCGGTGACTTTCGGGCGCAAAGCGGCGGCCTGCTGACCTATTTGACCATGCGCATGCTGACGGCAATGGGGGAACAAATCGTCGAACACATGCAGATGCGGGCGGCCATGTGGCGGCGGCTGCCCCCGGAGCAGAGAGCGGCGGCGGGAATACCGGACTGCACAGACATCACGAAAAAAACGGCCTGTGCGTTTTTACACGATACCGAGGAACAGCGCCGGCACACGTCCCTGCTGCCCGTGGACGCCCGGCAGGAGATGGAGCGGCTGTTCCGGCAGGACAAGGCGATCTGGGACAATGTGTTCTGTCTTGCCTGCGGTTTCCTTCTGACCCGCAGATATGTGTACATCTCCGCTCAGGACAGGGAGGAACCGGCACAGGAGACGGAAGGGCAGCAGACGGCGCCGGGCACAGACAACGGCGGAAGCCAGAGGCAACCCACAGAGATCTGTCTCTCCTATGAGGATCAGTACGAAATCGTTCTGGAGCTGGTCATGGAGGTCCGGCGCCTCTTTCACGGGAAAAATACGCTGTTTAATATGCTGTACTACCGTTTCCCCCGGCGCACGATAGACCATATCAGGAAAATGGCCGGACAGACGGCCGGATCGATCAACGCTCCGGCGAATCCGGACGAACCGGAGGGCGCCTCGCTGGAAGAGCAGCTCGCCGGCCCGCTGCCCAGCGCCGGTGCCAGCGCCGAATATCAAGCTGGCTGGTACGAGCTGGCGGCGCTGGTTCTTTCCTTCCGTCAACGCGCAAACCGCAAGGGGCAGGACTTCCCCTATTACAGAGTGCTGTTCACCTCTGATATGATGTCGGTCCTGAAGCAGGGGGGCGTATCCTTTGTCCGCGAACGGGACCTGACGCGGGCCATGCAGTTCCGGTTCGTCAACTTCTGCCTGCGCCCAGAATGCGGCAGTTTCCCGGACATTATCCGTGCGCGGCTCAAGACCTACGATGAGGTACTGGAGGAAGTCCCAAAGGCCAGACAGGGCAGACCACTGAATCTGCCCACAGAGCCCCACGTCAATGCCTCCTATTTAAACCGCTTTGAGGTGCGTGATCGCTCCAGGCACACCATTTATGACCGCTTTCGGAAACTGGAGAAAAGCTACCGGCAATACAAATATGAACAGCTGTCCTGACCAGGGCAGCGGGGGGAGGAGGAAAACCATGGAAAAATATCTGATGATCCTGGAGGTCTCCCAGAAGCAGGCTTACATCTTCGGCAGCCGGAAGCTGAGCGACAACATCCGGCGCTCTGAGGAGATCCGGTTTGTGACCAACGACGGCATCGACTACCGAGACTGCGGCGGCGAAAGCCGCACCCGTGCCGATTTTTTCCAGCTGGCCTGCCCGGAGGGCTATTGCGGGAAAACCAACTTCGTCTACGCCGGCGGCGGCCACACGGTGCTCCAGTTCGACAGTCTGGAGGCCGCCCGGCACTTCGCCCGGCAGCTGACGGAGCGGGTGCTGCAGGATTTTCCGGCCATGGAGCTGTTCGTCAAGATCTGCCCCTATGACCCGGCGAAAACCCCGGGGGAGAACCTGACCGCCCTGTCCGCCGCCCTGGAGGAGAAGAAGGCCCGGAGGCAGGCCTCCTTCCGGCGCAAGTCCTTTGGGGTGGAGCACCCCCAGCAGCGTTTTCGGCCCTCCCGGGACTACCAGATCCCCCCGCTCTCCGTCCAGGTGCCCGAGGGCTGGACCCTGACCACCGACGGGGAGCAGCTGGCCGGGGAGGACAACTACCTGGCGGTGGTCCACCTGGACGGCAACGCCATGGGCAAGCGGGTACAGGCCATCTACCAGGAGTGCCAGGGCGATTGGGAGAAATGCGTGAACACCCTGCAGGACTTCAGCCGCGCCATCAACCGCGACTTCGCCGCCGCCTACGACGCCATGACGGCGGACCTGGTCCAGGCGCTGGAGCGGACAGGTTACCCGGCGGCGAAGGCCGGCGGGAAGAAGGTGCTGCCGGTGCGCAAGGTGGTGGGTGCGGGCGACGACGTGTGCTTCATCGCCGCCGGCAGCCTGGGCCTGGAGTGCGCGGTCCGGTTTTTGGAGCACCTGGCCCGACAGGAAGGCCTGGACGGCAACGGCTATGCCGCCTGCGCCGGGGTGGTGCTGATCCACAAGAAATACCCCTTCCGCCAGGCCTACGACCTGTCCGAGGAGCTGTGCTCCAACGCCAAAAAGTTCGGGGCAACACTGGCCCCGGACAGCAGCGTCAGCGCCCTGGACTGGCACATCGAGTTCGGCCAGCTCAAGGGCGCCCTACCCCAGATCCGGGCCGACTACCGGACCGAGGACGGGGGCCGGATGGAACTGCGGCCCCTGGTGGTGCTGCCCGGCCAGGCGAAGGACTATCCCCTGGAGCGGAGCTACGGCTTCTTCCGGGAAGTCTCCCGGTACCTGGCGCAGGAGAAGCAGGCCCTGCCCCGCAGCAAGGTCAAGCAGCTGCGCACCGCCTTCCGCCAGGGGGAGCTGGAAACCCGGCTGGCTCTGCGCCAGACCGAGGCGGGGGAGCTGCTCTGGGCCGGGGTGGAGCGCCGCTTCCCGGACTATGTCCGGCGGGCCCTGGCCGGGGAGGCCCTGGCCAGGGACGCCTTTGTCACCGACAACAGCGATCCTGAGAAGCCGGTGCGGCGGTGCCTCTACTTTGACGCCATTGAGCTGATTGACCATATGACCTTCTGGAGGGAGGAAGAGCGATGAGCCTGATCTGTATGAACATCCGCCTGGTGCTGCGCTCGGACACCATGTTCAGCTCGGGCCACAGCGCCCCCGGCGGGGAGGACATCGCCCTGCGGGTGGATCAGGACGGGATGCCCTTCCTGCCCGGCGCCACGCTGAAAGGGCTGCTCCGGGAGAGCGTGGGGGACTGCCTGCGCTGGACCGGCGAGGATCCCGCCGCGCTGACCGCCCTGTTCGGCCTGGAGGGCTGGCAGAGCGGGGATGCCTCCCCCGACCTAACCGCCGGCCCGGGCGGCCCGCCCGGCGATCCGGCCCGCCGGCTGATCTTCGGCGACCTGCGCCTGGAGGAGGGCCAGACCGACTGGGCGATCACCCGCACCTTCACCGCCCTGGAGGACCAGGTGGTCAAGACCGGCACCCTGCGCACCGCCTCCTGCCTGCGCAAGGGGCTGGCATTCTGGGGGGTGCTGTTCTGTGACCAGCGCGACGCCGGGTTGATCCAGGACGGCTGCGCCGCCCTGAAGTGGGCCGGTCTGCTGCGCAACCGGGGCTTCGGCCAGGTCCAGGTGACGGCCGACCCGGCCGGCCCCCTGGCCCACAGGCCGGCCCTCTCCCCCACCGGCTGCCTGCGCTACCGGCTGGAGCTGGCCACCGCCCTGAACGTGCCCCAATACCGCCGCAGCGCCGGGGGCTGGCACGAGCTGAACTACACCGACACCCGGCAGTACCTGCCCGGCTCCGCGGTGCGGGGGCTGCTGCTCTCCACCCTGGCCCGGGAGCAGCCCGACTGGTTCGCCGCCCACAAAGCCCAGCTGCTGGGGGACGGGGTCCGGTTTCTGGACGCCCTGCCGGTCAGCGAGGGGCAGGCCGCCGTTCCCGCCCCCATGGGCTTCTATGAGGACAAGGGGGAGGCCCACTTTTACAGCGTGCTGACCCGGGGGGAGGTGCTCCCCCAGGACAAGCGGGCCAAGCTGGGCAGCTTCTGCACCCTGGAGACCGGCCCGGAAGGCCCCCTGCTGCGGGGCTGCTCCCCCAAGACCGCCGTAGCCCTGCGGATGCGCCGGGGGAACACGCCGGAGGAGAAGCAGGTCTTCTCCGCCAACGCCATCGCCCCGGGCACGGTGCTGGAGGGCTACATCCAGCTGGACGACCCCGGCCTGGCCCCGGCGCTCTCTGCCGCCTTCTACGACTGGGCCTGGCTGGGGGCGGACAAGTTTGCCGGATACGGCCTGTGCCGGGTGGCGGAGGTGGCCCCCGCCCAGAGCCGCTATGGGGCCCAGTTCGGCTTTTCCGACGGAGACCAGATCCCCTCGGAGCTGTACATGATGCTGCTCTCCCCCGCCGCCATGGCCCGGGCGGGAGAACCCGTAGGGCTGGACGAGGAGGCCCTGGCCGACCTGCTGGCCCTGCCCCCCTGCGGGGCGGGACAGAAGCGGCTGGAGATCGCCGGCTGCGCCACCGGGGTGACAGAACAGGTGAGCTTCAACGCCACCTGGGGCTGCGCCACCCCCGCCGAGGTCATGTACGCCCCGGGCAGCGTGTTCCAGCTGAAGTGCGCCGCTCCGCCCAGCCTGGCGGCCCTGCGCCGGCTGGAGGAGACCGGGCTGGGCCTCCGCCGGGGCGAGGGCTGCGGCCAGGTGCTGTTTCTGAAGGACTACCCCCGCTACCAGAAATACCGGGAGACCGGCCGCCCCGCCGCCTCCCCCCTGGCGGAGCTCCGCCGGGCCCGGTGCCGCTGGCTGCTGGAGACCCCGGTCCCCGGCGGCCTGTCCAACAGCCAGCTGGGCGACATCCAGGCCCGGTGCGAGCAGGCCATGGCCCAAAAGGGAGATCTGGGCGACCTGCGGGCATTTTTTGACCACAACATCGCGGACAAGGGCGCCCGGAACCAGGCCCGGTACCAGGCCTTCCGGGAGGCGTTCGACAAGCTGATGGAGCGCCCCCTGGCCGAGACCCTGGAGGTGGACCGCTGCCCCGACGGGCCGGTGGAGCGGCTGAAGTTGGTCTGCGACTGGCTGGATCTGAGCAGAAAGAAGGTGGGCAGATGAGAGCCGGTTACAACTACGTCCTGCGCTACCGGGTGGAGGTCACCTGCGTGAGCCCCCTGCGCACCGGCGGGGCCGCGCGGGACCCGGAACAGGTGCTGCGCCGCCCGGACGGCACCCCCTATCTCCAGGGCAGCTCCCTGGCCGGGGCCCTGCGGGACTGGCGGGAGGACGAGGCCCTGTTCGGCAGCCAGGAGCGGGAGGGACAGCTCATCGTCTCCGACCTGGAATTCTGCCCTGACGCCAGCCAGGGCGCCCGGCCCCGGCTGCGGATCGACGGGGCCACCGGCACCGGCGCGGACCGGGCCAAATTCGACGTGACCGCCCTGCTGCCCGGGACTACCGGCGTCTTCACCCTGGTCTGGCAGGGGGATGCGCCGCCGGAGGAGACCATTCCGGTGCTGGAGTCCTACCTGGCCGCCCTGCACCAGGGGGAGATCCGGCTGGGGGCCCAGAAGTCCAACGGCTTCGGCCAGGTCCGCCTGTCGGTCCTGCGGCGGCGGTACGACCTGAGGGATCCGCAGGACCGGACGGCCTGGCTGGCGGCTCTGCCCGGAGACGAGACGGATAAAAAGGACGAGCAGAACGAGGCTGTGGCCCTGGAAGAGGGCCTCGGAGGGGACATGGTCACTTTCCGGGTCACCGCCCGGCTGCGCCATCTGCTCATCAAGGCCTCCGCCCCCGCGGGCGTCGGCCAGGACAAGATCGACGCGCCCCCCATGGAGGAGAACGGGGCGCTGCTGCTGCCCGGCTCCTCCATCAAGGGGGCCCTGCGGGCCCACATCACGGAGATCGCCCCCTTCTGCCTGGGCCCGGACTGGGAGCGGCGGCTGGACGGCTTCTTTGGCCGGGGCAGCGTCAAGGGCCCTGACGGCGCCCAGGACAACGGCATCGCCGGCAAGGCCCGCTGCTCCGACGGGGTCTTCCAGGACGCCCACAGCTGCACCCTCCACCGCATCCGCATCAACCGGATCTCCGGCGGCGTCATGTACAAGGCCCTGTTCGCCGAGCAGCCGGTGACCGCCACCGTGTCCTGGACCATCACCGCCACCGCCCGGGAGGCGGCGGGCTGCGCCCTGCTCCTCTTCGCTCTGCGGGATCTGGGGCTGGGGCTCTACGCCCTGGGCAGCGGCTCCTCCATCGGCCACGGCCGGGCGGAGTGGGTGCACGCGGAGATCGACGTGCCGGGGCGGCAGACGGTGACTCTGGACAGCCGGCCCGACGGGGTGGCCCTGGAGGACCCGGAGGGCGTGACCGAGGGCTGGCTGGCAGCATGCAAGGAGGCGGAGCCATGAAACTCACCTATTTCAACCAAGACCAGGCCCTGGCCTATCTGGCGGAGCGCCCGGAGCGCTTCCCCTATCAGATGGTGTGGCGGCTCAGCTCCGTGGAGCTGGGGGCGGCCCGGAGGCCTGTGAACGATCTGGCCGACGTGACCGAGGCCCGCTTCTTCGGCCCGGAGGCTGAGCTGCGCTTCTACCAGGCGGAGGGCGGCTTGGCCGCCACCCTGGCGGAGGATGAGCCCGGGGACGCGGCCATCCAGCGGGAGGTGCGGCTGCTGCCCAAGTTCGGCAGGACGTTAAAACAGCTGCAGTACATCGCCTTTGACGAGGACGGCCAGGGCTATGTGGCCCTGACCCGGCTGGCGGCATGGGAAGGAGGCGGCGGCGATGCGGGATAAACAGGTACACGCGCCCTACAACTTTGTCTCCTTCCCCAACAAGGTGATCCGCCGGTACGCCCGGCTGGAGGACGTGCCCCGCCAGGACCGGTGGGACGAGAATCTGCTCTCCGGGGAGATCACCGTCACCATGACGGCCCAGACCCCGGTCTTCGTCTCCGACGGGGCCAGGGACAGCCGGGGCCGGAACGACGGACACTTCCTCCGGGACGCCGAGGGCCGGTGCGTCATCCCCGGCTCCAGCCTGCGGGGGCTGGTGCGGGAGAATATGCAGATCCTGGGGTGCGGTCTGACCCGGCCCGGCGAGGACTTCCAGGACGTGAACCTGTATTACCGGGCCCTGGCGGACGCCCGGGGGGCGCTGAAGAGCGGCCTGAAGGGGCAGTACCGGAATATGCTGGGCATCCACAACAACAGCCAGCCCACGGAGATCCGGACCGGCTATCTCCACTGCGACCCCGCCGCCGGAGGCTCCGGTTATTACATCGTCCCCACCCTGCCCCATCCCACTTCCGATCACGCAGTATGCCGCCTGCGGCGGGACGACCCCCGGGTGGCGGAGCTGGTGCGGAACATGCCCCGCCCCGGCGTTCTGGAGGGGATCTGCTACTGGGGCGAGGAGGCCGCCGGCCGGCGCGAAGGGGCGCCTGCCCAGGGCGGCAGAGTGGGCATCGCCCTGGGAGACCCGGAGCAGCACCCCGGGGCCCTGGCGGGTCGTCTGGTCAGCCCCGGCTATATGCAGAAGCAGAACCGCGTCTACCTGTTCCCGGAGGAAGACCCCGCCGCCGGCCGGATTGTGCTGAGCCAGGAGTCGGTGCTGGTCTACCGGGAGGACTATGAGGCCCGGCTGAACAGCCTGGGGGGCACCGCCGGCCTGCCGCCCAAGGGCGAAAAAGGGGCCAGAGAGGCCGAGATCAAACGGCGAAAGGCCTTCTGGGCGCTACCGAAGGTGGGAGAATGCAAACCGGTCTTTTATCTGGAGGGCGACGTGGTCAGCTTCAGCCCCTCCTCCTACTATCTGCGCGTCGCCTACAGGCACAAGCTGAGCCACGGCATCCCCAGGAGCCACCAGACCCGCAACCAGGAGGAGCTCTTCCTGGACTATCCCTACGCCGTGCTGGGCTTTACCCAGGGAAAGGCCGCCCTGCGCTCCCGGGTCAGCTTCGGGGACCTGGGCCTGGAAGGGGCGCCCAGCTACGCCCCGGAGGCCAGTGTGGTGCTGGGGGAACCCAAGCTGAGCTTTTTCGGAGCCTATACCAAGGAGGGCCTGGACTACAACCAGGAGCAATTCCAGTTTCGGGGCTATAAACAGTACTGGCTCCACGACATCACCTCCCAGCCCCCGGAGGACAACACCCAGGTGGGCACCACCCTGCGCCCCCTGGCGGCGGGCAGCCGTTTCACCGGCGCCATCCGCTACCGCAACCTTCACCCGGACGAGCTGGGGCTGCTGCTGTGGTGCCTGGGGCTGGAGAAGGGCTGCTATCAGCCCATGGGCATGGGCAAGCCCCTGGGCTACGGCCGGATGACGCTGGCCATCGACGCCCTGCGCCCCTTCCGTCCCCGGGACCTCTACTCTTCCCTGATCCCGGACGGCGCCTTCTTCGCCGCCCCGGCACAGCCCGCCGGCCGGGTGGCGGAGCTGATTCAATGCTATCAGGCGTGGCTTGGCGACAAGCAGGCCCAGGAGGCCCTGAAGAACCAGACTGTGCCGGACATCCGGGCCCTGCCTCACATCCGGGAGTTCTTCACCATCCGCAGCCTGATCTGCCAGCGCCCGGAGCCGGTGTCCTACATGGCGCTGGAGGAGTACAAGAACGTCATGCAGGGCCTGGACCCCATTCCCGAGGTGGCAAAGCGGGTGTCGGATCAGGCCCCCGGGGCCCCAGCCACGGGCTCTGCCCAGGAGAGGGATCCCAGCCTGTCCTATGGCACGGTGATGTATGTTTCCAACGGCAAGTGCACCGTAAACGCCGGCGGAACGCTCATTCAGGCCCTATACGTCCAGCCCTCCAAACCGAAAAAGGGTGGCAAGAAGCAGGGCGCGGCCGGGCCTCAGCCCCCGGTCAAGGGCCAGACGGTCACCCTCCGATTCGACGGCACGCGGTGGAACGTGGTTCAGGACCAGTGACCCGTACCATCAGATGTAAAAGACGCTCCCCTGGCCCGGGCCAGCTCCGGGCCGGGGCAGAGACCCAGAGAGGAGCGGCGAGATGCAATTCTATCTTCACTTTTCCGTCCACAACCTGACCCTGCCCCTGGCCTACAGCTACCCCCTCCAGAGCCTGCTCTACCGGCTGATGTACCCCGACCCGGCCTACAGCGCCCAGGTCCACGACGCGGGCCACAGCGATGGACGGCGCTCCTTCAAGCTGTTCTGCTTCGGCCCGCTGATGGGGGCCCATCGGGTGGACCGGGACAGGAGAGAGATCACCTTCTTCTCCGAGGTGCTGCTGGAAGTGCGCACCCCGGACCCCCGGCTGGCCGTGGTGTGGCAGGCGGCCCTGGAGCCCGGGCTGGAGCTGGAGCTGCGGGGCCAGCCCCTGGTGCTGGACGGGGTGGAAGCAGACCAGCAGGCCATCGCCGCCTCCCAGTGTAAGATCCAGGCGGTCTCCCCCATCCTGGCCTACCGGAGCTATGAGGAGGCGGGGGTGCGCAGGATGAAGTGCTACACCCCCCTGGATCCGGAATTCCAGGCGCTGGTGGTGCAGAACTTTCAGGGCAAGTACCGGGCCCTGACCGGCCGGGAGCCGGGGGCGCTGGAGCTGACCGCCCTGGCGGTGGGGGCGCGGGACAAGGTGGTGACCCAGCACAAGGGGACCCGGCTGACGGGCTGGCGGGGGCGCTATCTGCTCCGGGGGGATGCGGAGGCGCTGAGCTTCCTCTACGATGCCGGGCTGGGGGCCAAGAACGCCGCCGGCTTCGGGCTGTTCCACCTGCTGGAGGGCTGAGGGGCGGCCCGCCCGGTGCGAACCGTCCAGCCCATTTGGACACTTTCCGCCGGAATTGGGGCGAAATACTTGACAATTTTCGCCCGTTGCGCTATCATTGGGGCAGAATTAGGCAGTTTTGCCCAATTACCTTACCCGCTCTAGGGAATTGAAACTGGGAACCTTTTGTCCCCGGCGCCGTCTATCAAACCAATTACCTTACCCGCTCTAGGGAATTGAAACGGGCGACCACCTGCACCCAAGTAGCCGCCCGGGCACAATTACCTTACCCGCTCTAGGGAATTGAAACGAAAACAGCGTTCCCGGAAGGACATCTGGAATCCCAATTACCTTACCCGCTCTAGGGAATTGAAACCTCACCGACATGGAACTCAATGTTCCTGATCTTCAATTACCTTACCCGCTCTAGGGAATTGAAACTCTTGGCGCGATCCTGTGCATCAGCACCGCCACATCAATTACCTTACCCGCTCTAGGGAATTGAAACCCTCATGGCATGTAACAAGAAGAGCTTCTTGCCGCTCAATTACCTTACCCGCTCTAGGGAATTGAAACCGACAAGCTCCACCTCTTTGACGTCACCCTCCCCACAATTACCTTACCCGCTCTAGGGAATTGAAACCCGGTGGAGGGCTGCTCGTTCATAGCCTGGATCCAATTACCTTACCCGCTCTAGGGATTTAAAACATCCTCGCTGTAGCTGTATTCCAGCCAGAGATGGCAATTACCTTACCCGCTCTAGGGATTTGAAACGCGATAGCTGCAAAGATCAGCAGTGCCAACAGCCAATCACCTTACCCGCTCCAGGGAATTGTAACTTCCTCGTACGCAAGCGCTGACAGGCTATTCCAAGAAATACCTTACCCGCACCAGGGATTGAACGCAAAAACAGCGGAGCCGGACGGCAAAAGCCGTCCGGCCCCGCTGTTCTCTTTTTTTCCCACGGGCCGCCCCCTCAGGCCGGCCCGCCGTCTCCTCCGCCCCCGGGCAGCACATAGGGCCGGAACCGGGCGAATCGGAAGGCCGCCCGCTTGACGGTGGTGCCGTCCTGCTGCCGCTCCTCCAGCACGCACCGGCGGCTGCAGGCCGCCAGGGCCGGGATGCCCCGGGCCAGCAGCAGGGAGACCACCGCCGCCGTCAGGGTGAACTCCCCCTGGCAGATCACCGCCGCCGGGTTCAGCCCGGCGATCCGGGCCGCCCACCCCTCCGCCAGGGCGGCCACCTGGCCCTCGTCCCAGTCCTCGGGCACGGCGGGGAAGGGCAGATCCACAATCTCCCCGTAGGCCAGGGCGGCCTTCCGCTGCTCCTGGCTCCAGAGGGCCGAGGGGTGGTTGGTGAAGTTGATCAGCACGGGACATCCTCCTTTTATCGAATGCTGTCCAGGAAACTGGCGATCAGCGCCTTGTGGTCGCTGCTGCCCACCCGGTAGTAGCACCGGTTCACCCGGTCGTACTGGTAGCCCTCCAAAGTGTGCTCGTTATCCGTGATGGAACCCAGGATGCTGGGCAGCATGGCAGGGCCCTGATAGCACAGCCGGGCGTCATGGAGGTATCGAAACAGCAGCTGCATCACCGCGGCGAAGTAGGCCAGGAAGGCCTGCCGCCGGGGGGCGTCCCGGGTAGGCAGATCCATGGGGAAGTGGATCTCCACAATGCGCTCCCCGGCCACCTGCTGCTCCGCGTCCGGGTCTGCGCCCTTCGGCAGGAAGTAGACCGCCGCGGTGCGATGCTCCCGGATGGCCGCCGAGCCGTAGCGGATAACCACCGGCTGGAGCAGCTCCATAAAGCGCTGTTTGACCAGGTCAGCGTCGCCGCCGAAGGTGGCGAAGAGCTCCTGGTGGAAGTTGCTCTGGAACCCCTTCTTATTGTTGTCCTCAAACAGCCGGGCCAGATGGAACTCCCGGCCATCCTGGGACACCTTGGGCCAGCTGCGGCCCTCCAGGGGGCAGCACTCCCGGCAGTGTTTCAAAAAGTCGTCCATGCTGGCAGTGTCGGTCGCCCTTTCCGACACCCGGACAAACAGGTCGAACGCCCCATTGGACGTCTCCTCCTCCTGCGTATGGCGGTCGCCGGTGCGGTAGTCCAGGATACGCTTGGTGTTGATAAAACTCAGGAAGGAGATGCCCAGGGTGATCAGCCCGGTGATGCCGCCGAAGCGCTCCAGCCCGTCCCAGAAGCCGCCCTCAATCCCCCAGAGCCAGCGCCCCAGCGGAGGCAGCACCCAAATGCAGGCGGCCAGCTCCAGGATGGCGATTGCCAGAGCCCACTGCCAGATTTTAACCCCGGAGATCCCCTTCCGCAGCCTGCGCCCTTGGCGCTTTACCCAGCCGGAAAAGGCCCCTGTCCCGTCGTCTTTTCTGTTCATCTGCCATGCTCCATTCTGTAAGTAAATATTCCCAGTTTCATCATAGCCCTTCCCGCCGGAGCTGTCAATGTCCCGCTTCATACTCGATCACATAGCCGATCTTGCCCGCCGCGGCCCGGTTCCCGGCGATGATGTCGTCACGCTGGTCGTTCCAGCTCCAGGCCCCGTCCGGCTTTCACATACACAGGAAGGACTCCGCCGTGCCGTCGCTATCGCTGCCGCTGGGCTCTCCCGGGTACCAGCAGGAGAAGTCAAACGCCTCCCCGGTCAGCCAGCCGAAGGCCCCATCGCCCCCGGCCTGTCCGCCCAGCCAGAGGTAGGTCAGGCCGCTCTCCTCCGCCAGCGCCTGCACCGTATCCCACTCCTCCTGGGAGGTGATGGCGGCCAGATAGCCCCCGCGCTCCTCCGCCAACTGTCTGGCCTCCTCCCAAGTCACGTCCCCGGCGGCCACGGCATAGGTGTGCCCGGCTTCCGGGACATCCTCCGCCCCGCCGGGGCCGGCCGCCTCCTCGCCGGCGGCGTCCAGCTCCTCCGCCGCGCCGTCCCCATCGGCGGCTTCAGCACCCCCGCCGTCCTCCGGGGTCTGGGCGGGCTGGGCCTCCTCCTCCGGCAGGACGCCGGAGGGGGGAGACGCGGCCTCCCCATCGGATTTCCAGGGGAGCGCCTCCCCAAACAGGCTGTACAGGGCAACCAGCACAAGCACTGCGATCAGCAATTTTTTCATACAAGTTCCTCCTCACATATCACAGAGCGGAAAGCAGCTCCATCAGGCGGTTTGCGACCTCCGCTGTGGTGACTTCCAGGGCGTCATCCCCGGTCTGGGCGTTCTCGATCACGATGTAGAAGGCGACGTGGAGCTCCTCCGAGCAGCCGCAGAGCAGCTTCTGGGTCCGCTCGCCATCCGCCCCCAGCTCGTCGGCGGTGCCGGTCTTGGCCGCGGTGATGACGCCGGAGTAATCCTCCACCGGGTAACAGTCCCCATAGGCCTGCCGCCAGAGCGCCCCCAGCCGTTGGAAGAGCTCTGGATGGCTCTGCCCAAACCGGGACAACTCCGTCTCCTGGCCGGCCAGCAGCCTGGGCAGGGCGGCTCCGCCGCCGGCGGCGCACTGGCCGGCCAGCACGGCCATATCGATGGGGCTGACCAGGGTGGCGCCCTGTCCGATGAGGAACCACACGGAATCGAAGTCCCAGGCCGTGCCCAGGGTGACACAGGTGCTGCTTCGGGGGATGGCTCCCAGGGCGCTGAGCTCATTAAAACCCATCTCCTCCAGGTCCGCCGCGGCCTGGGCCGGATTGAGCAGCTCGATCGCCTGGGCGAACCAGCAATTGCAACTGCGGCCCAGGGCGTTGGCCCCGTCGAGGGTCCCGTGCGTCCCAGTGCAGCGCACCGTCTCTCCGTCCGCCCGGAGAGTGTAACTGCCCTGGCAGGAGAAGGACAGATCCGCCGGGTCGAATCCCTGCTGGAGCAGCAGCAGGAGGGTCACCAGCTTCATGGTGGAGCCCGGGGTGGTGTTGTAGAGGTTCTTATTGATGTAGCTGCCCTCCTGGGCGGCGGTGTCCCCCCAATGGGCTCCCGGCGTGGAGGCCATACAGAGAATGTCCCCGCTCACGAAGTCATAGGCAAAGACGGAGCCTTGCACACCCCGCTCCGTCAGCCAGTCATACATCCCCTCCTGCACCGCGCTTGAGATGGTCAGGGTGAGCTCCGCCGCCGCGCCAGCCGGGATGCCGGTCAACGGGGAGGAGTCAATATTTGGAAAAAGCTGTTCCCAATAATTGGTGACAATATATCTGGTCGGGGCAGAGTTGTCCTCCCCCACCAGGCCAATGAGGCTGGCGAAGGCGGGGCTGAGCCCGGTCTGGTCCACGGTGGGGCCGAACAGGGTCACTCCGTCCGCAGTAGAGATCGTGCCGTACACGGAGTAGCGGTCCGGCAGGGTGTTCGCGTTGTAGTCCTGGACGGAGATATCCACCGTGGTGGAGATCTCCCGCCGTTCGGCGATGGTCAGGGAGGCCATGGCCTGTCCGCCCAGGGCATAGAGGCGCACCACGCCCACGGCGGACAGCGCCGCCAGCAGCAGGGCCATGGCCGCGGGCAGGCGGTGGGCCGCGGTCCGCGCCTTCTGCTTCAGTTTCATTTTGCAGTCACTCCTTTCTCAGTTGGGACAGCCGTCCCCGCAGCCGTCCGGCCAGGGGGCGCAGGCGGCGGGCAGTCCCGCCGGCGAGCCGGGCGGTCCCCTCCTCCAGCCGCGCCGACGCCGGTTCGGACAGCCGGCAGCCGGCGGCAAAGCCCAGGCAAAGCAGGGTGGTGAGCATATTGGTGCCGCCGGATGAGATGAGGGGGAGGCACACCCCTGTCAGGGGGATGAGGTTGAGATTGCCCCCGATGTGCACCAGGGCCTGGACGCAGAGCAGGCCTGTCATGAGGTTGGCAAAGGTAAACTGCGCGGCGTCGTGCCGGGAGGTGTGGAGCAGCGCCCGGTTGGCCAGCAGCATCGCCATATAGCAACCCACGATGAGCACTCCAAGGCCGATACCAAAAATGGACACAATCGCGTCGAAGCAAAAGTCCGTCCGGGCGGCGTAATTTCCGGTCGCGTACAGGCTGTGTTCCAGCCCCTTGCCGAAGATCCCGCCGCGGACGACCGCCAGCAGGGCCTGGCGCAGGTTGTCGTTGGCTTCGGGGCTGGTGAGGGCCCGGCCCACGTCGGCCACCCGCTTGAGGATGTAAACATTGGGAGCAACGATCGTCAGCAGCTGATAGCCCGTCAATGCCAGCGCCGCTCCCCCGGCGGCGGCGGTCAGGGCCGGGAGCAGGCCGCAGACCAGGTAGAACAGCAGCAAGGCCACGGCGGCCAGGATGAGGGCGTTCCCCACATCGCGGACCACCAGGAGGGTGCAGAAGGCCACCGCCATCGTGGCCAGAAAAAGCCTGCGCAGCCGCTTGTCCTCCTTGAGCTGGACGAAGGAGAGGCCGGCGAACAGGATGAGCGTCAGTTTAAGCAGTTCCCCGGGCTGGAGACTGACACCTAAAAATTGGATAAAAGCGGCGGAGCCGTTGGTTAAATTAAGAAAGCCCAGGACAATGTTCAGCCCGCAGAGCACCCAGATCGCGATCAGGCCCCAGCGCAGGTAGCGGGCCGGGATGTAGGCCCGGGAGCCCAGCTTGGCCAGCGGGATGGCGGCCAGGAAGCCCACCAGGCCCAGCAGGATGGTGAGAAAATGCTTGAGGCTGGCAGAGGGGGGCGTGATGTAGCACTGATAAACGACAGAGATCGTTAACAGAATGAAAATTGAGGCCAGCACCGCCGTGGGGGACGCTTCAAAAAGGCGTTTCAGCAGCGCCCAGAGCCCCATCTCCAGGGCGATGAGCACGAGCGACAGCAGGATCACCCGCGGCGCTATGGGCGCCGACTCCGTATGGTAGCGCAGGGCCCCCTCCACCGTCTCATATACCCGGTAGCGGGCCGCCTGGGACTGGGCCACCGCCGCCAAGGGGAAGCAAAGCTGAAAGAGGATCGTGGCGAGTAAGCCGCCATAGCCCCGGACCTGGTCAAGGGTGGGGCCGGAACGGAGGATCGGATACCTCATGGACAGCACTCCTTTCTTTATTCCCATTCAAACCTGAGCTGGAGGGGATGCCCATCGGCCATGGTCAGGGTGATCATATCCCCCTGGCGCAGGGCCACCTCCTCGTCCAGACAGTTGACGCTGCCGTCCTCCCGGGCCACCTGGGCCAGGCCGCGCAAATGGAACCGGCCATGTTTGAGCGCGATCTCCGCCAGGTGGGCGCCGGGGGCGCAGCCGTAGCGGCTCAGGTCGATATCGCACTCCTCGTCCCCCACCGTCGTGTAGGCGAACAGGGCAAACAGAGTGCCTCCCTCTTGCTCCACAAGCCGGGCGCAGCGGCCATAGCTGTCGCCCTCTCGCATGGTGCCGGCCAGGGCCAGCGCCGCCAGGCCCAGCAGGGCGCAGAAGAGATAGATCATCTCCCGTTACCTCCCCGGTGGAACAGCAGATAGCCGGCGCAAAGGCCGATCACCCCGCCCAGCGCGAGCTGGAGCGCGTCGCCTCCGGTAAAGCGAATGGTCAGGTAGAGATGGTCGGCCAGCTCGGTGGCCTGGGCCCCGGCCACCAGATAGGCCAGTGCCGCGGCGGCCATCAGGGCGGCGGCCAGAGGCCGGGCGCCGGAGATGCGCCAGGGCAGGCGCGGCCCGGGCCGCCCTTCCCCCTGACGGGGCGCCGGAGCCTCCTCCGCCCACGCCCCGTCCCGCCGGGACCGTCTCTCCCGGGTCCTGGGCGCCGTGAGCTGCGCCCAGGCCGCCTGATCTTCGGGGCTCAGCCAGCGGACCAACCTGGAGACGGTGATCGCGTCCCGGCGCAGGAGCTCCTGGGCCTTCCTGGCCTCTTTCTTGTCCAGATAGCCCAGCATATCCGTCAAATACTGGAGCCAGTTTTTAAGCTCCTCCTGGCTCCGGGCCTCGGCATCCATCCGGTCCAGCACGTCCCGCCGCCGCAGGTCCTGGAGCAGCTCGGCCAGCCCGCCGGCCTGAGGGCCGACCCGGGGGTTCGGCAAACCCTTTCCGATGTCATAGCGCTTTCGGGTCGGGCCGTCAGTCAATTTTTTGGGCACCCCACCGCAGTAAAACAGGATCATCCATTCGCTGAAGTCCCGGACATAGGCCGTGGCAAAGGAGCAGGACAGCCGGAACTTCAGCGGCAGCGTCCGGAGCAGGGCCGGCAGTTCGCCCTCGTCCTCACAGAAGGCGCAGGACGGCTGCTCGTAGAGGTCCTGCATCATCACCCGGAGCATTTCTGTGCCGGCGTCGCCCAGGGCCGCCCCCTCCGCCGGGGCGGACAGCACCTCGGCCGGCCAGCGGTCAAAGCCCCCCAGCAGCTCCAGCACCCCCTCCTGGGGCAGGGCCTCCATCCATCGTCTGAGCCGGAACAGCCGGTTGGGCACCTCCAGCAGCACCTCGGCCTGGGCCCGGCTGAACAGAAAAGCGAAGGGCAGCGTGCCCCGCCGGCGGTCATCGGCAAAGGCGTTGTTGGTAGTGGCGCAGACGCACGCCCAGCAGGAGGAACTGACCGGGGCAAATTGGAAGTAGGGGCGGTCTAAGATAGACAGTTCCCTGGCAATCTGCCCGCACTCCCGGTCAAAGCGGGCGCTGCCCGGGGCGGCCGTCCTCCGGGTGCTAGACTGCGTGTTAAACTGCCCGCCGGTGTGAGTCACCGCCACAACCTGGATCCGGTCAGGGGCCTCGATCTCACGGCTCATGGTCATATCTCTATACACCTCCAAAAAATTCCATCAAACGATCCGGATGAGCTGTTCAAACACATAGGCCAGTGGAAGAGCAACATTCGTCCCCCTGCTGAAATCCAGCAGCCGCTCGCCCGTCGCCGGGTCGGTTTCTCCAGTTTCTTCCACCGACTGGACCAGGAAGCAACCCATGGGGAGGGCGGAGTCCAGCAGCGGCCTACAGACTTGAGCGGCGATGGCAAGGTGCTGGTTCATAGCCTCGCGGGGATCTTCCGCGCTGGTGGCCTCCGAGAAGACCAGACTGTCGGGGCACAGCCGCGCGCCGCCCAGATCCAGCTTGTCCGGCGACTCTCTCAGCAGCTTCTGCAGGGCGTCGGCGTGTGTGCAGATCAGGCAGATCGTTTTTGGCAGTTTCCGTTGCCGCCTGAGGCGCTGGAGCAGGAGCTGGACGTCCCCGCGAACCCTGGCCCCGGGCTGGAACCCGCGCTGGTCGACGAAAACCAGGAGCCCATCGCTCAGGCGGAGGATCTGTTTGAGAATCCGATTGGCCGTTTGCTCGTCCGCCAGGTTGCCTCCAATGCTGTCCTCCGTCAGCATACCCTCCAGCGCCCTGCCCCGGCGGCGGTCGACGGTCGTCTCTCCACTAATATCTACCAGATAGCACAGGGCCCGGACATTCCCTTTTTTATCCAAAATATTAAACGGATATTGGGACACCCGGCCCAACTCCGTGGGGGCCAGCCGGGGCTGCTTCTGCAGGGTATGGATCGTCTCGTAGCCAAAGGGGAGGAGTTCGCACATCTGCTGGGCCACGGTCTTGGTCTGGGCGGCGCAGGCGAAGCAGGACTTTCCCGAGGCCACTGCGCCGAGCATTGGGAGAAAAAAGGTCGGGTAATATCCGGAATCCGGCAGAAACGACACTGTGGCGGCCCGCGTCAGCGAGGATCTGGCGATCCGGTCCTCCGGCATGAGCACCACCGTCTCCGCGCCCTGTTTACCAACGCTGATCTCGAGCTCGGCCGTATAGGCCAGGCCGTTGACCTGGTCACACTCCCTGACGGAGACAGAAACCTGTTTGGGGCTGTTTTCCGTCTGCACCACTTCAGCGTCCCAGCCGAGCCCCCGGCGCAGCAGCCGGACATATACGGTCTCGCCTCGGGTGCGGATTTGATATATCCAGTCCTTCGCCGGACAGGGCGTTCCGTTTCGATCGATAGCGACTCCGATTGACATCATTCCTTTTTCTCCTTTCATCTCGTGAGCAGCACTGTTTTGCGCGTAAAGGGGATATATTCCAGTTCCACACCGTCCAGGGCCACCACTTGCCGCTCCGGCAGCAGTCGGAGGAAGCTGCCGGAGCGGCAGAGGGCGGCGCCGTCGGCCTCCAGGACGACACTGAGCGCCGTGCCAGGGATCTCCGCGCGCTTTTCCTTGGTCAGGTCGAAGAAGAGCTCATGGCCGCCGCGAAATGCCCGCAGATATTGACGATGGATCACCCGTTGTCCCGCCGGCCGGGCCAGGAGGGTTCGCATTCCATTGACGCCGTTGCGCAGCAGATGGGCGGGAAACCGGTCTTTGACCCAGCCCAGGGCGCACAGCGCCAGGTAGACCGTCGTGCCCGGTTTGCCCAGCAGGATGTTGATACAGGCGTCCCAGGGCACGGCGCTGAGCGCCCCGGCGGTAAACTGGTACGCCGCGACCCGCCCCAGGGCGGAGCCCAAAAAGGCCTGCCACAGGCCCAGCGCCGGCGGGATCTGGCCCAACAGCCAGATCCCCCACCGGAGCGCCAGCAGGAATGCAAAGAGGCTGCTGGCCCCGTGTATTATGGTTCGTAGTTTCTTCACGTCGCTCCACTCCTTCGTCTTCTCTGTGTTGCCTCGCGCGTCCCGCCCGGTGCGGATGGGACGCTCTCCCACCGCGCCGGGGTACGCCGCCGGCGCACGCCGGCGGCGCCCGGCCCCACCCGTATCCCCGCCTCCTCTCCGACGCGGCGCCCGGGGAACTGACCGCTTCTACTCTCAATAATCGTCAGAAATCGAATATTTCTGTATCCTGTAGAAATTATTTTTTCTGGCCGGGCGGCGGGGTTTTCCCCAGGGGCAAAAGAGTCCCCTGCGGGCGCGGCGGTGCCGGCGTGGGGGCAGCGCAGCGGGGGAGATTGGTCAATTCCAAAAACTACATTTTCCGGGGGTGGCCCCAGTGCAAAAAAGGAAGTCAGTCCGGTGGAAAACCGGACTGAACTACATATATACAAAACAAGATACAAAGCGCCCGGCGGAAACGAACTGTTCCGCCGGGCGCGTTTGTGTATGCCAGCCACTCCAAAAAGAAAACCGGGCAGGGCCGCGTCCCCTCTCACGCTCACGGACAGAGAGTGCGCCCTTTCCTTTGAAATAATTTTGTTCCCGCCGCTGAATTTTGCCTTTTCCGCCGATTATCCAGGCAGACACAACAGATCCAAACGCCGATTCTATGTGGGGTGAATGAATTGAGTTTACTACAAGAGAGCGTGGCCGGCCATGTGACCGTCCCGTGGATCGACCTGACGGAGCCGGAGGCGCTGGTGGAGCGCCTGGCGGAGCAGGCGTTCCAGAAGCACCCGGAGCGCTTCCGGGGCAGACAGCCCTACGCCTTCTGCCGGGTGCGCTATGTGCCGCCCTGCGAGCGGTTCCCTGAGCTGCGGCGGCTGATCCTCTGCGTGAAAGAGGTCACCGGACTCCGGGCCGAGTTCCGGGGCATCATGGCCGCCGAGGTGTCCGAGTGGCTGGGCCGCGAGGAGGAGGAGTATTTTACCGTCCTGCTGAAGTACCTCTACGACCACCGGGACATCTGGCAGGGCTGGCTGGTGGTCCGGAACTGCCCGGAGCGGCAGATGGCCCGCTTCCTCTCCGCCTGCGCCCTCTATCTGACCCCCCGGCTCTCGGACCGGCGGCTCTGCCGGGACCCGGAGCGGCTGGAGCGGCTGCTGCGCGCCCGCTTCCACCAAAACGGCCGGGAGGCACCCCCGGAGGCGGCCCGGCTGCTGACGGAGGCCCTGCTCTCCCCCCGGCTGGCCCAGGGGCGCAGCCTGACGGTGCTGGAGCGGGTGGTGGAGGAAGTCGTGGAGGCCGAGGCGGCCGACGGCGCGGAGACCATGCGCAACTATTTAAACCGGACGGACACCCTGGTGGCCCTGCTGGCGGGGGAGGCGTCCAAGGCGAGGGGGGGTGACGATGAGACGGCGGCACTATACCTTTGAGTCGGACTGGCGGCCCTACGCCTTCCCCGAGGAGTCCGCGGGCTTTTCCACCGAGGAGGAACTCCGGGAGGCCTACACCCCGGCCCGGCTGGAGGCGGGGGTCCCCCTCCCCGCCGGCGGCATGCCGGTCCTCAGCGACGGCACCGACATGGTGCTGAACACCGAAAACGAGATGACCATCGTCTTCGGCGCCACCGCCAGCAAAAAGACCCGGACGCTGATCCTGCCCCTGATGGCCATCCTGGCCCAGGCCGGGGAGTCCATGGTCATCCTGGACATCAAGGGGGAGCTCTCCAACGGCGTCTCCTTCCCCCAGATCCGGGGCCTGCTGGAGGCCCGAGGCTACGACTGCCGCTTCCTCAACTTCCGGGATAAGGACGGGGACGGCTACAACCTGCTGCTGGAGCCCTACCGGCTGTATACTGCGGGGCAGCGGGACGAGGCGGTCAAGCTGGTCAATGACATCGCCGAGGCCCTGTCCGCTTTTTACCACGGCACCAAGGCCGACCCCTTCTGGGAGATGACCGCCAAGCAGTACCTGGTGGCTACCATTGTGCTGATGTTCCGCCTGTGCCGGCAGCCGGAGCAGATCAACATGCTCTCCCTGGCCTCCTATACCGACACCAAGAGCTGCCAGCTGCTGGAGCAGGTGGCGGATCTACTGGACGAGGACAAGGATGACAACATCATGACCATGCTCCGCTCCGTCCTCTCCGAGCCGGACAAGACCAAGATGAGCACCCTGGCCACCGTCAATAGCATGCTGACCAGCTTTGTCACCGACGAGAAGCTCCTGCGGATGCTCAGCAACCACAGCACCTTCGATATCCACGACCTCTACAAGCGACCCATCGCTCTGTTCCTGATCGTGCCCGACGAAGTGGAGACCTACACCCGGATCGTCGGCCTGCTGCTCCAGCAGATCAGCGCCGCCCTGGTCTCCGACGCCTACGCCCTGGGCGGGGCCCTGCCCCGGCGGGTCAACTTCCTGTGCGACGAGTTCTGCAACTACTACGTCCCGGGCATGGCCCGCAACATCAGCGCCCACCGCAGCCGCAACATCCGCTGGTACATCGTCTGCCAGAGCATGAAGCAGCTCCAGGCCTGCTACCCGGCGGAGGCAGACACCATCCTGGCCAACTGCAGCAACCTGTACTTCCTCAACTCCCCGGAGCTGCCCCTGCTGGAGTACCTGTCCCGCCGGGCGGGGAACACGGAGGTCACCCCAGACGGAAAACCACGGCCCATCCTGCGGGTGGAGGATCTGCAGGGGCTGAAGAAGGGCTGGACCCACACCGAGGTCTACTTCACCTCCGGCAACCGACACTTTGTGTCCGCTATGCCCGACATCAGCCAATACCACTTCCTAGAGGGCTACACCAGCTTCACCCCAACGCCGACCAATTCCTTCCCCGCCGTCCCGGTCTATACCGCCTCAGAGATGCTGGAGGACGCCAGGGCCCTCCGGGGGCGGCCCGGCGGCGGGGTGCCGTCGGGGAACCTGGACGAGCTGTTTGGCGACGACTGACAAGAGGAGGTAACAAACTATGCCATTTGTGGAATATACAGACCGCTACTCCCGCGCGTCGCTGGACCTGCCCAGCTACCTGCTCCGGCAGCGCCGGGCGGTGTTTTTGACCGACACCATCACCGACGCCCTGGCCGCCGAGGTGGTCCAGCAACTCATGTACCTCGCCTCCTCCGGGACCGGGGAGATTCTGCTGTACATCAACAGCCCCGGCGGCAGCGTCACCGCGGGGCTGGCCATCTATGACGCCATCCAGGGGGTGCCCTGCCCCGTCTCCACCATCTGCCTGGGGCTGGCGGCCTCCATGGGGGCGGTACTGCTGGCCGCCGGCACCCGCGGCAAGCGCTTCGCCCTGCCCAACAGCGAGGTGATGATCCACCAGGTGATGGGGGAGGCCCAGGGCCAGGCGGCGGACGTGGAGATCGCCGCCGCCCACATCGGCCGGATCAAGGCCCGGCTGAACCGGCTGCTGGCAGAGCACACCGGCCAGCCCCTGGAGCGCATCTGCCGGGACACCGACCGAAACTACTTCCTAGACGCCCAGGCGGCGGTAGACTACGGCCTTGTGGACGCCATCCGCTCGGAGCTGTTCTGAGGGACCGGCACCCAAGGGACCGCCCTCCGCCGCCAGCCGGCCACGGCCCGGCGGGGCGGAGGGACGCACAGCCATTTTGCTGTCACATAGTTCCTGTCTCTTTATCAATCTGGGATGATCTGCGGTCTCTCGTAACCGTCAGATCTATTAGCGCTCCCAAATAAAAACCGCTATTCCGGAGCGAAAAGCTTTGGGATAGCGGTCAACGAGCCTTTGAAATTTTGCATACTTGAGGGGCACGCACGGGTAGAAATGCCTCTGCCCAGGTTTCCTCTGTCTGGCGCCGGCTGGGCGCGTTCTGTAAAATCCAAACCAGATAGCGGTAGGGGTCCCCAGATCGTTCTCCTTCGCCGTCTCAATCAGGCCGTAAATCACGACGCTGGCCTGGGTCGTGTCAATAATTTTCGCAAATTGGTTTGCAGGCTCTGGTGTGAAGAAGTCAGCCAACAACGGAGGCGTCCTCAAGGGCAACCTCCAGGAGCTTCATATTCATATGCTTCTTGTTGCCCCACTGGGTGCCGGCCTCATGGCGCAGACGGGCACAGGCCAGCATGAGGGCAGAGTGACCTCCGGGAAGCTGCCCCTTGATAACTTCCTCGTTAAGCTGTACAATCTTCTCAGACATGGTTTGCTATCTCCTTTCGAATGTTTTGTGTCGCAACGTCATTCTACCTGAGTTCTGCAAAACCATGTCTCTTTTATTTTTGGGAAACTTATTGTACCTTATCTACCGGATAAACGGGATCCCGTTCTGCGCCAAATAGCGATCCAGTGATGTAAAATAGATGTTGCACATCAGATTGCTCAACGGCGCACCCTGCAAAATACCCTTTGTCACATAGTGGATCTCTCCCTCCGAGAATACGGGCATCCGAACGTACTTCATCATTAAAGCAACAATAGCTTCCTCTTGCAGCATCTCCAGCAGCGCGGATTCAAGGACCTCGTGGTCAATATTGTCATAACATGCGTTTGGGTCAATCACGGCGGCATAGGCGCAGTGACTTCCGTATTCACAAAAACTGCGGACAGCTGCGGTGACGCCGCAGTTGGGGCGATATGCATAGGTATAATCGGAAAACTGGCTTTCACATGCAGGAGTCACTCCGGAGATGAGCGTATTTTGGATCACCATGTCCAACGCCGACAGCTTGGCCAATTGACGATAGCCTCCATTTTGTTTCGCGGTGTAAAATCCTACGGCAGGCATGGGATCATAACTTCCGCGAAGCAGCCGCCGAATCAAAGTTTCTCCATTTATCTCAAGCCAAAGAAGCGCCGACTGTGCGCTCATACCGTCAAAGCCCGGCTTGAATTTTTTCTTTTTTAATTCCTGCGCATAATACAGCAATTTTTCCTTTTGAAAGATATCTTTGATCATCCCATTGCACCTGCCTTTTAAAATTTATAATAACATGAGTATTCCCTAAACACAATTCTTTTCGGTAACCGGCATATTTCGCGAAGTAGTATCCGAAAAAACGCAGGAAAAAATCAGCTCCGCTTTTAACAGTTAACGAAATATTTTGAGCTGAATCTGCCACCTTCCGACTTGACAACACAAGATATCCGGCGTATAATTTAAATAGAATACAAAATATTCCACTACCTTAACCTATATAAGGGATTGAAACTCTCCTAATCACGATACGGCTCGCTTGATGTCTGGGATCTACCTTAACCTATATAAGGGATTGAAACAAACTCCGCCACAAGCTTTGCATACGGCCTTGTTTTCTACCTTAACCTATATAAGGGATTGAAACCTTTCCTGCAAGTGCGGAACGACAACACCCGCCTATAATAACTACCTTAACCTATATAAGGGATTGAAACAAGCTCAGACTTCGGCGCTGCGAAGCAGAAGGCATCGACTACCTTAACCTATATAAGGGATTGAAACCCAATTACCTAGTCGACTAAGCCCTTACGGACCTCCTACCTTAACCTATATAAGGGATTGAAACGGGAAAGATAAGCGGGCTAGCTTCTGCACTCACAACTACCTTAACCTATATAAGGGATTGAAACCGTTCAAGTCATGGCGGCAGGTCATCTGTAACAGCCTGCCGCTTTGCTCTTATATGATCCTGTTTTCCGGCGCTGCCAGCGGCGCATGAAAGCGGTCCGGCACGGGCCGTGGGGACTGAGTGAAATGGATATTGGGTCGAACGTGGGCCTTTTGATTTATCTTTGTTTATTGCGGTGTAAATTTTCGTTTGACGAAAGCGTTGTGGGGCCTCCGCCTGATTTTTCAGGTCGGAGGCCCCGCTTTTTTGCGTTCTGCGGCCCTTTTCCCCGTTGTCGGAAGTGTAGAAATTTGCGCCTGTCAAATAGATAGATTTACCTTTGTTTTTCGCCCACTTTTAGTGAGCTTGGTTTTGTGCGCCCTTTTTCAGGATGGTGCTTAGACTACAATGTTTTAACCTTCACCTTTCTGCTACCTCCTTTATTCCTTGACAAACTAAGGGTAGCTGTTTCTTCAAGTGCTGAAATGGCTCTTCTTTCGCCATCCCTCCCACTTAACTTTTCGTGACCTTTCGCTCTACTTTTATTTTACTGAAAACATACCTTTGGTGCTATTTTAAACTGACTTGGAAATAATTTCTTAAGCTTATCTTTTATTGAATTGCCGTTCCCCGCCTGCCTCCAGTTTGATGAACTCAAGATTCATTAAACTGGAGGTTTTTATGCTTTTTGATATGAAACGCTGCGGAGCTAGGATTCGTGCTCTGCGGGAAGATATGGGGATTAGCCAAAGTGAGTTTGCGGACGTTTTACATATGTTTGACCGGCTGGGGCGCAGGGATAATGAAACTCCCTTTGTCGTCGAGTGGTTTACCAAGCATGGGATTGAAGTCTGGAGCGCCATGGAGGGCCAACAGCGTTTTGAGACCCATGTGGACAAGCTGATGAATTACATCCGCTTCTGGCAGGCATCCGGCGAGAGCCTAAAGACCTCTGTCAGGACCAAGACCCGGTTGGAACAGCTGACGGAACAGGGGCTGTATACAGGCGGGACTGTGCCCTATGGCTACCATCTGGTCCACCGGGGCAGGATGAACAAGCGCAACAAGCCGGTCTATGACCTGGAGATCGACGAGAAAGAGGCGGAGGTCGTTCAGCTCATCTTTCAGAAGTACGTCCGGGAAGGCTACGGTGCCCAGCGAATCAGCCGCTATTTATGTGAGGTCAACATCCGCGCCCGGAGTGGAAAGAGCATTCCCAACTGTTCTATCGTCAGAATGCTGAAGAATGTGATGTACACCGGGATTATCAAGAATGGTGAGAGCCAGTCCGCCCCATTCCGGAACTCCAAATCATCGATGAGGACACCTTTGCGCGGGCGCAGCAGATGATGAGGGACCGGACGACCCACCACAGTACGACCCCCTTCAATAGCAAAGGCCAATCGCTGTTGGTGGGGAACATCTACTGCGGACACTGCGGGAACAGGCTGACTCTGACGACAAGTGGCCGCAGGACGAAGAAAAAAGACGCGGAGCACTGCGACCCACGTCTCCGGTACTTATGTCATTTTAAAATCCGGCACCCGGATGAGTGTGATGGCCAGAGCGGATACGTCGTGCGGAAGGTGGATGAGATCGTCAAATCCGTCATCTGCGCGGAGCTGGCAGGGTTGAAGGCCATTCCAGAGAGCACAATTGTATCCAGGCAGCAGAAGGTGGAGCTGAGACAGGCCAAGGCGGAAGTGGCACGGCTTCAGGAGGAGCTGGAGAAAAAGCAAGCTGAAATAGCCGATTTCCGGGCGGAGACCATCAAGGTGATCCGCGGAGAGAGCAAATTCAGCGCCGATCTGCTCAACGGGCTGCTGGACGAGGCGGAAAAGTCATCACAGGAGACAGAAGAAAAGTTGCGGCAGGCCCAGGATCGGGTGGAAGAGCTGATGGAAACCGCTGCCTCTATCAAAAAGGAGTACCAGAAAATTCTGACCTGGGCCGACCTGTTTGAAATGGGCAGCTTTGCCGAGCAAAAGGTGATCGCCGCCCAACTGATCAAATCGGTAAAACTGTACCGGGGTTATCGGATCGAGATCGAATTCAACATCTCTTTCGAGGATTTTCAGCATTTTTTCTGGTATGAAAATGGGAAAGGCGAGGACACCCCACCCGCGTCGCCGGCCCACATGTTTGCATAAAAAAAGTTCTGAAAACCAGAGGTTTTCAGAACTTTGGTGGACCTGATCGGATTCGAACCGACGACCCCCACAATGCGAATGTGATGCGCTCCCAGCTGCGCTACAGGCCCGGATGATCATGCGAAAGGGAAAAATACAATCATCGACCTTGCTATTATACCAGAAAAACAGAATTTGTAAAGTATCTATGCAGAAAAAATCTGAATGATTCCCCCTGCCGGGCCGGAGGGGTCTCGGAGGACAGCAGACGCCCCGGGCAGGTGTCCCGGGGCGCCTTTGGTCTCCGGGCAGATCCGGCGTATCCTCTATCCGCTGCCCCCGTGCACCGCTCTGTCCAAACCGCTTACTCCATCCAGGTCAGGGGGCTTGCCAAATCCAGCTGCCCGCAGCCGTATCCGCACGGACGTTTGGAAACAGCTTTTATATCCCCTCCTCTATTCGGAGCTGTTCGCCCCCGGCCTCCCGTACCAGGTCCAGAAGCTCTCCAGCCACATCCGCATTTTTAAACCGGAGCATACTGGCATCCCTCCGGCCAAAGGCCAGCAGGTCGGCGCTTCCATACCACACCACCCGCTCGTCCAGGATTCCATAGCGCTGCTGAAGCGCGCTGTGTCCAACCACAGCGATACCGGCCTGCTCCAACATCCTGCCGGCCTCATGGGCCCCGGCCTGCTCCTCCGGCGCAAGGCACGCCGTATCTCTGGTGTGGACCACCACCTCAACACCGGAGGCCATGGCCGACTGGAGGCTGGGCAGCAGCTGGGCAACCCGGCCCTTCTGGAGGTATGGGCTGACAATCACAATATTCCTGACCGCTTTGGCCAGATCCCGCTCAAAGGTCGCCAAGGCGGAAGGCCCATCATAGATTGCGCTGACGCTCTCATCCTGGGCCCCGAACTTCACCTGATATCCCAATTCCGCATATCCCTTCAGCCGTCTGTGATACATGCGCTCCAGAACCGGCACCTGCAGATCCACATAGTCATAGATGCGCACCTCGCGCTTCCCCTCATAGTTTCGGTGGAGCCGGCCCGCATACTGGGTCAGCGTCCCCTTCCAGGAGATGGGCATTGCCAAAAGCAGTGTGTCCAGCCTGGGCACGTCAAAGCCCTCCCCGATGTACCTGCCGGTGGCGACAATCACCACCTTCTCTTCCTGGGGCACCGCCTGCAGTGCGGCCAGCTTTTCTCTTCTGTCCCTGGGCTTATCGCTGCCCACCAGCAAAAAGACATGGCGCACCTTGTGCTCCAACAGCGCCGCAAGCCGGGCGGCGTGATCCGTCCGCTGGGTCAGCAAAATCGGCGTGCGGTCCTCCCGGACCAGCTTCAGGGTATCGGCAATCAGCAGCTGGTTTCGGTCCTCATTGTCCACAATGCCCGCGTACAGCGCCTGAATGCCGTTGGCATCAGGCAGCCGGGTGCGGGTAAACCTGGGGATGACAAAATGGGAAAAGGCGCGCTTCTCCGCCTGGCTCTTGGCGTCCACCAGGTACCGGACGGGCCCGCACTGCAGGAAGATGATGGGGTGGTGCCCGTCCTTGCGCACCGGCGTGGCGGACAGGCCGTAGACATATTTCGCCTCCACCGCCTTGAGCACCCGCTCAAAGGTAAAGGCCGCCACATGGTGGCACTCATCCACGATGACCATGCCATATTCGGCGGCAAAGGGTTTGACGCTCCTCTCTTTGCCTTCAAACATGGACTGCATAATCGCGATATCAACGATTCCGCCCCGGGTATGCTTGCCTGCGCCGATCTGGCCAATCCGCTGAACCTGCTTTGCCCTCCCCCGCCTCTTGGGCGGCTCCGGCAAAACCTCCCGGATCTCCAGGAACTGTTCCAGCGCCGACTTCCACTGTTCCAGCAATGCGCTGGACTGCACCAGAATCAGCGTGTTGGTTTTGCGCTGTCCTATGAGATAGGCACCGATCACCGTCTTGCCAAATCCGGGTGCCGCAGACAGGACCCCCATCTCCTCGGCCAGAAGTGCCTGGGCCGCGGCTTCCTGTTCGGGGCGAAGCGCCCCCCGGAAGGAGACGTCAATGTCGCGCCCGGCGCATCTGTGATCCTGGAACACCGCCGGAACGCCATACTCTCCCAACATCTCCAGCAGCGCATCCTTACATCCCCGGGGAATTCCGAGATAGGCTTCGTCTTCATATCCGCAGTCCAGGACCCGGGGCACCCCGTACACCGGGAGGCGCATGGCCTGCTTGATCCGAAACTCGGGATTCGGGAAGGCCGCCAGCCGTTTCAGGCCGTTCAGCGCCCCCTGGGAAAAGCCCTGTTTCGCAATGTAAATCTGGTTGGAGATCACCGCCGTCACCTGAATGGGGAAATCCTTATTGCTCAGCGTTTTCCGCCCCCCGCTTCCGCTGCCACGGCGCCTGTCCCTCCGCCGCATCGGCCAATGCGCCCATATCGCCCTCACTGCACAGCTTGTGCAGGCACGCCGTCAGCTGTTCCGGCGTCACCCGCGGCAGCGTGGACAGGAAGGCCCATTGGTCCGGATAAGGCACAAACTGCCCGTCCACAAACAGGGTGTTCCCATTTTTCTGGGCCTGTCCCTGAAAGGGCAGCGCAATCAGATTGCCAAAGCCGCCTTTGGGCACCATATCCTGGGATGGAAAAAGCCGGTCATAGGACGAAAAAGAGAGCTCATGCCGGCGGGACATGGCGCGGGTAATCAGGCCGCTGCCCAGGCGGCGCGCCTCCGCCGCAGGCACGGGACGGGAGAAAAAAAACCACACATGGGCTCCGCTGCCGGAGCGGGAGCGTTCCACCGCCGGCACTAGGCCAAGCTCTTCACAGCACTGACAAAATGCGCTCACATCAGCCTGCCAGTTTTCCTCGTCAAAATCGGCGGCCAACAGCCAGGTGGTATTGTCCTCCAGCATCGGATAAATGGCCGCCACATCCCTGCACCACGGGTCCCGCCCCACCAGGTGCCCCCTGACCTCCCGCTCAGACAGCGGCAGGAATGCGCGGTTGGGGCAATCCGGGCACCGGTATCTCTTTTTATCGCACAATCCCGCGCTCCATTCGTTCCTGCACGCAGGCGTATACCCGCTTTTCCCGCTGCCGGCACTGTAATACCGCTTTGCGTACAGGCCTTCCCGCCCCCGGAACAGGGAGAGGAAAAACGCAATCTTTTCCCGCGCAGGACTCTGGGCGTGGACCGGAGCGACCTGCTTCTCCCCTAGGAAACTGCTGCGCCACAATGCCTCTGAACACACAAAGGTCTCCCCCGATGCGTCTGCGCAGAGGATCCATGGCTCCCCTCCCTCCAGCGAAGCAATCTGCTTGAGAAAATGATAGCTCCGGCCGCGGATCAACGCACTGTCATTCATATCTGCCGCCCCTTTCTAAATACCGTCTGTCTCTGACCCGACATTTCGGCTGTTTCAAACAAAAAAGCCGTCACACAGGCATGACAAACCAGCGGGAGGGACTCTCTCGCACAACATTCGCCATGCTATGTAACGGCTTTGCGCTGCAAAACCCGCCGGCGGCAAGGGCCGGCGCAAAATAAATAATGTTTTATGAAATGGGCGTATTCAGTTTTATTATGATTGTACTGGTTTAGATTACCACAAAAGATGCATGCCGGTCAAGTGGCTGCGATATTCAATCCGGCCTCCGGCCGGTGCCCTCCCGTGCGCTCCTCTGCCCCAGAGAGGCCCCGGCCGCTTTCATCTCCACCCAGCCCCCGCGGGGCAGAGCTTCTCCCCTCCCAGCCATGCCGATCCGCGCCGCCCGCCGCATCTTCGCCCTGCTTCCCTGTCGAAAAATGGAAAACCCGGTTGTGAACCGGAGAAAAATATGTTAGGATAGCAGTATCAGCCCGCGCTGACGGCGCCGGCGCGGCAGCAAATGTACCCTTCCCTTCCGCGATCTGCCCATACCGGCCACAATCGCCGGCGCGGCAGATCACCGCTGGAATCCATCGAGCGACCAGGACATTGACAACAGCAGCGCCCCCGAGTCAAGACGCCCCCGGCTGCGGACAGGCAAGCAGCCGGAACACTGGGTTTCAGACCGCGGCAAGACACACGGGTTCATAATGCGGCCAAAACCACATACAATTAAATCAGACCTGCAGGGGACTCCATGACTTGGGTAACACATTTGTCACGGAGCCCTTCTTTTTTCCATGGTTCCATTTGCTCTCATCACTTCATAAGACCCACCGGCAGAGCCATTCTGCAAACGGGACAGCGCTCACGCCCTCCCACCGCCCCCGCCCGCTTCCAGACCTGATTGTGAGGGATAACAATGACGGCAAAGGTGATCAAACTACAGGAAATGCAGAACACGGTGAAGGAAGCCCTCAGATCCCTGAGCGGCGCCCGCCACGCAGATGTGTGTGACGAGCTGCGCAGCCTCCAGACCAGGCTGCAGCAGGACACCGAACTGCGGGGGTGCTGCATCTCGGCCAGCGAGGAGGAAATTCAGCCGCTGCTGATTCCCTATGTCAAGATGCTGACCTGGGAGCGGCCCATGGCGGCGCTGGTGGCCGTGAGCGGAAGCACCTGCGTCTATATGGACCAGCTGTTCCACCTGCTGCGGCGGAGCACCGCCGCCTGTGTCATCCTGCCCACCCCTCTCCCCTCTCTGAAAGAGGCCGTCCTGGTGGCCATGATGCCTCTGACCCGGCGGGCGGGGGACGTGTTCGAGCTGGACTACGCCATCCGCAAGATTTTCCGCTGAGCCGCGGCTCATCCTGCAGCGTGCGGACAGGCTGCAATCCAAAACAGCACACCATAGAACAAGAGCAGGCAGAATCCCGCCTTGCATCCGGGGCGAAGATGTGCTACGCTTAAAATAACAAAAGGGCAGCTTGTTCGGCTCAGATGAAAATGAATGAGGTGAGGAATCATGTTAAGTCGAACGCTAACCATTCAGCGGCGCAGTGTGGACATGCAGAATGCATCCGATTTGATCCGGCTTGCGAAGGAATTTAAAAGCGTAATCAAACTCTCCCATGGCAATGCCACCGCAAACGCCAAGAGCACCCTCAGCGTGATCGCGCTGACGCTTCAGGCCGGTATGACCGTCACCATCCAGGCCGACGGCCCGGACGAGGAGCGCGCCCTGGAGGCGCTGGCCGCATTTCTGACCTGAGCTTCCCAAAAATTACAGCAGCGGCAGACAGAACATCCCGTCTGCCGCTGCTGTTTCTCTCCGGCCCGGCTCTGTCCCCGCAGCGCCAGGCAACACACCGCCCCAGCGCAAGCAAGGGGAACGCAGCCAGCGCTGTCCGCCTCTGGGGCTTAAGCGAACTGGGACAGATCGGGCCAGCCCCCCTGGTCCAACCCGCGCAAAGCCGCCGCCGGTTTTGCGGTCCGGCCCTCCTGAGCATCCCCCGAAGGCCTGCCGGGGAAAAAGCAAAACAGCCGCGGGATGCCAAAGCATCCCGCGGCTGTTATTTCAACTGATATCACCCTTCGGAGGCGATGGGGTCTCCGGCCTTACGCCTGATAGAACTCCTTCGCCGCCGCAAAGAAGGCGTCGATATTCTCCCAGGGAGACATGGGGGGAATGTCACATCCGGTGGAGATGACAAAATTGGGCCAGCTGCAGCATTCGCTCATCACAGCCTGGGTGGCCTCCCGGACGGACTCAGGGGTGCCGTTGCGCAGCTGCCCCGCCGGGTCCACATTGCCCATGGCCAGCCGGTCGGCGGGAACATTGGGCAGGATATCCGCCATGCGGATGGCGTTGCCGAAATGATACCCCATGGCGCCGTTGCCGAAAATCCCCTCGGACATGAGCACCACGTTGTTGCCGCAGTTGTGATAGATCACGGCAAAATCGTCGTCCTGCACCGCCTCCACAATCTGCTTGACATAGGGGTGGGAGAACTCCTCCGCCAGATTGGGAGAGAGCATTCCGGTCAGCGGCTCGGCCATCACCACGCCGTTGGCGCCGGCCTGCTTGTAGGCCTTGCAGTACTCGATCAGAAACGCGGTGGTCTTTTCCATGATGGTGTGGACCATGTCCGGCTCCTCATAGCAGTAGATCATGGCCTCGCTGACGTCCATCAGACGGCCGGCCAGGGAGAAGGGGCCGATGACGCCGGCGAACACCGGACGGTCGGTGATGAGCTCGGTGGCCTTGCGGATGGCCTCAATATAGATGCCGGTCCGGCCGGAGCCGATGGGCGGGACGGCCAGCGCCTGCGCCTCATCCTCGTCGGAGACAATGGAGCCGATCACAGTGGGGACTTCGTCGTCGGACACCCGGATGGTGGAGCCAAAGCACTCAGCTTCCACCGACAGGTCCATCAGGCTCACGGAGGCGGCGGAGGGAATCCGGTCGGCCACCAGCTTCATGCCCTGGGCCTGGTGGTCGCTGCTGGAGATCAGATCACGGACGGTAATGCCCATGAGCTGGACCGCGGGAAAGGACAGCACCGGCAGGGGCTGCTTGACCGGGGCGGCAATGGTGTCTGCCACCCACTGTTTCATATTTCGCTTCATCCCGTTCCTCCTCGTTCAGGCGGACAGAATCTGTGCCGCGCAGATGGCGGCGGAAGCCGCGTCCTCAGTGTAGTAGTCGGCGCCGATGGAGTCACAGAAGTCCTGGGTGACCGGCGCGCCGCCCACCATAATCTTCACCTTGTCCCGGATCCCCGCATCCTCTGCGGCCTTGACCACCTCTTCCATGACAGGCATGGTGGTCGTCAGCAGAGCGGAGCAGCCGATGATCCCGGCGTTGTTTTCAATGGCGGCCTGGACAAAGGCCTGGGGCTCCACATCCACGCCCAGGTCGATGACCTCGATGCCCTTGCCTTCCACCATCATCTTGACCAGGTTCTTTCCGATGTCGTGCAGGTCTCCCTTGACGGTGCCCAGCACCATCTTGCCCAGGCTCTCCGCTCCCTCTTCCGCCAGCAGGGGCTTGAGCAGGGCGGCGCCGGCGTTCATCGCCCGGGCGGCCACCAGCACCTCGGGGACAAAGATCTCATTGGCGCGGAATTTGACACCCACCCGATCCATGCCGGGCAGCAGGCCCTCGGTCAGGATATCCTGGGCGGAGAAACCCTCCTCCAGCGCCTGCTGGACGTACTGCACGACCAGCTTCTTTTTGCCTTTTTCCAGGGCGTTGCCGATTTCGATCAGAACACTCATTAAAATCCCTCCATATTCTTATTGGTCAGACCCTACAGATTACTTTCCGAAAAATTCCGCCTCGAACTTGGCCTGAACTTCCCCCTGAAGTTCATAATAGCGGTCATCGATGGGAACCAGGTCGGGGATGAAGTTGCCGCCGGGGGCCAGCGTGGCATAATAGCTCCAGATGTCCGCCCGGACTTCGTCCTCCGTCTGCTCCAGCCGGTCAAACTGCTTGTCGAAGATAGCCAGCCGGAAGATGATCTTGTCTCCCCACTGCTCCTTCATGGCCTTCAGGTCATTGTTGGTCTGAATGGGCTGAAGGATGTCCATCCCCAGCTCCACAAAATCCCCCACCAGCGGCGTGATATAGCCGCAGGAGTGCAGCTCAAACTTGATGCCCTTGCTGTGGACATAGTCCACCAGGGGCTTCCAGAACTGGGGGAAGAACTCCCGCCACATGTCGGGATTCATGAAGGTGGCCCGGGAGGTGCCGTAGTCGTCGTCAAAAATCATAATCTCCGGCTTGATGTACTCGGCCACACAGTCCACCACCGCCTTCTTGTACTCCAGCATGGCGGCAAAGAACTCCTCCACCACCTCGGGATCCTCATAGAAGGCGCACAGGGCATCCTCGAAACCGATCAGGCAGTGCATGCGCTCAAAGGGGCCGGTCATGCTGCGGATCATCACCAGCTGTTCCTCCCGGTCTACCCCCGCCAAAACCTCTTCGGCATAGCCTGCCCAGTCAAAGGCATGCACCTGTTCCGCGGTGGGAATGGCCTCCCGGAAATCGGCCAGATCATCCAGCCGCTGGGTGCCCGGGGTGACCGTGGGACCGTTGATCGGGCTGGGATTGGCAGGCTCCGTCCAGCTGCACCCAAACCAGTCCAAACCGATTGTGGAGCCGTCCGGCTGCTTCTCTCCCCCCATGTTGCGCTCCCCAGGCGTAAACAGCATGACGCAGTCCTCGGGATGCACAAACCGGGTGGTTTTTTCCCCGGCCAGAACAGCCAGGCAGGTGTCTTTTCTTGCCATGAAAAATCCTCCTTTATACCTGTTTTATATCGATATCGTTTTTTATTTATTATATCGGCACTACCAGGTAAAAACCAGCACTAAATTACTTCGAAGGATACAACCAAATGCTTGTACCCTACCATTTTTTCTACACTGCAGCGGCAGCCCATTCCAGGGGTCAGCCCGCTGAGATACCCGGGCGGGTGGTCTTCGCAGGATATGCAATTTTTTTGATGCGGCGACAGAAAAAGGAGTTTTTCCTTGCAATACGACATGCAATTTGTTATCCTGAAACAAATTCCAGGAGAAGGGAGCGGCCTATGAACTTTTTGTCCTGCGAGTATTTTGTGGCGATCTATCGGGCGGGGAGCATCCGCAAAGCGGCGGGCGACCTGTTCATCTCTCAGCAGGCCCTCAGCGGGCAGCTGAACAAGCTGGAGCGGGAGCTTGGAATTCAGCTGATGCTGCGCACCACGCCGGTGGAACTGACCGAAGCCGGAGAACAGTTTCTGCTGGCCGCCACCCGCATCCTCTATATCCGGGATACCCTGCTGAAAAATCTGGAGCAGCGGCGCAGCCGCCAGTCGGCAGAGGTGCGGGTTGGTATCCTGAACAGCGGAGCGCCCATCTATTTTCCCGACTTTCTGGCCAGATTCAAGGATCAGAATCCCCAGTATCAGGTGCAGGTGCTGGAGCTGGAGGAACCCTCCGAAGGGCTCCGGGAGCTTCCGGCGGAGGTATCACTGGTCATGGGGGCGGTCCCCGCGGGCATCAAACTGACCCATGTGCCGGTGCTGGAGAGCGAACAGTTCGTGGTGACCGTCCACGACCGGCTGTTGGAACGGGCCTATGGCTCCCAGTGGCAGGAGGCCGCCCGGGAACTGGCGGCGGAGGGCAACCTGCGCGCCCTGAAGCTGTGCTTCTTCGTGCAAAAGCCCTGGGGCTCCTTCCTCCGGCAGCAGGAGGATCAGCTGTTCTTCTACGCCGGCTTTAAGCCCCGCAGCGAGACGGAGATCGGCCAGCTGGAGCTGGCGGCGGATTTCTGCCGCCGGGGGGACGCGGCGCTGATCCTGCCTGAACCGGTGGCCTGGGCCTGCTTTGGAAAGGTACCTGAGACCCCCGGCCTGCGCAGCTACCGTCTGAAAACAGAACATCAGCGCTGGCAGCTGACCATATGCTACCCCAGAGAGCGCACTCTCACCCCCGCCGAGCAGGACTTTGTGCAGGCGGCAAAAGAGTATTATCGGGAAAAACAGTGAAACACCGGCCGGACTTTGCGGTATCAAAGCCCGGCTGGTGTTTCTCTTTTCGGTTTAATCCGTCAGCACGCAGGCCGTATAGGTGATGGTCTGTGGGCCGTAATAGTAGGGCACTCCGGAGCTCTCGCACACCTGACTGACCACCAGCCCATAGGCCTCCATGGAGGGGATGGCCAGATGGGGAAAGCGGCAGGGCGCGTCCGGATAAGTGCATGCGGAGCATACGGTGCAGGCCCCGGAGGACATGGGCAGACAGTCGGGATAGCTTTTCCGGATGGTGCCCACAAATTGCCGGAAACGCTCCTTGTGCAGCTTCTCCGTGTCCATCATGGTCTCCACGTCAAAGTCATCCTCCATCTGCCCGGTGGACTGGAGCAGCACCCCCCGCCGATAGCCGGCAGCCCGGCGGGATATCTCCTCCAGGGTGCCGCAGCCCGGCGGACAGGTCCAGCATTTGCCATAGCTGTGGCAGCGGTCGGCGGCGCACATGTCCCGGACGGCGGGGTTGAAGTCCAGAGCGCCGGTGTTCAGCGCCCCGCTGTGGTCAAAGCCGCACCGGGCGGCCAGATCCAGCAGTTCCTGATCTGTCATAATTCATTCCTCCTCCGGAAACATCATGGCCTCCATATAGGCGTCGTTGAACTCCGCCAGGCCGGAGAGCTCCCGGTATTCCATATTGGCCTGCAGCCGCTCCAGACGCTCCCGGGCACGCTGGGACACCAGCGCCATCTGGGCCCCCTGAGCGGCGGAGTTACCCACCGCCCGGGTGACGGGCAGCAGCTGGGCCGGTATCAGCCCAATGCGCGCGGCGCTCTCCGGACGGATGTAGCTGCCGAAACCGCCGGCCAGCAGCAGTGCGCCGATCTCCTCCCAGGCCGCGCCATAGGCGTCCATCAGCACCTTGACGCCGGCGGCGATCGCACCCTTGCCCAGCTGGAGCTTCCGCACATCGGCCTGGGTGACAAAGACTTGGTCGGTCAGGCGGAAGGCCGGTTCATCCTCCAACAGGAAGAGGTAGTGCCGGGCCGGGTCGGGAATTTCGTCCTCGTCCTCCTCCACATCCAGCATCCGCCCTGTCTCATCCACCGCCCCCAGGGTGAGCATAACCGCCATGGCGTCAATGAGGCCGGAGCCGCACAGCCCCTTCCCCTCGCCGCCGCCGATCACGGAGCACACCAACCGGCCATCCTCATAGCGCACCGAAGACACCGCCCCCGGAGCGGCAGTCATGCCGCAGCGGATCTGCGCCCCCTCAAAGGCAGGACCGGCGGCAGTGGAGCAGCAGAGGAAGTGCTCCCCATGGCCCAGCGCCATCTCCCCGTTGGTCCCCACATCGATGAGCAGGACGGGGCGCTCCGCCCTGTCCAATCCGGCTGCCAGCAGGTCCGCGGTGATATCGCCCCCCACATAGCCGGACACGGCGGGGGCAATATAAACACTTCCCTCAAAGGGCAGTCCCAGCGCCCGGGCGTCCCACTGGTCCCCGAACCGGGACAGCGGGGTGAAGGGCGCGGCCCCCAGGCTGTCCGGGGCCATACCGGTGAGCAGATGGCACATGGTGGTATTGGCGGCCACCGCCATCCGGGTAATCTGATTTGCTTCCAGCCCGGCGGATTCCCGCAGCGCTGTGATCATCCGGGACAGCTGCCCGGTGATGGCGGCGGTCAGCGCGGGACGGTATCCCTCCATAGAGGCCCGGATGCGGGAGATGACATCACCGCCATAGGGGCGCTGGGCATTGCCCTCCCCCACTGTGGCGACCCGCTTTCCGCAGCTCAGATCCACCAGATGGCATACCACCGTGGTGGTACCGATATCGCAGGCCACCCCGTACCCCTCCAGGCCTCCGTCCGGCGGGCAGGGGACATCCGCCTCCGCCCCCTCCAGCGTCACCGACAGCGGGGCCGCCGACGGCAGGCGGACGGTCATGCCCTCCTGTACCGGGGTCTGGCAGGCCAGCACCGGGGTCTCCCCCTCTGGTCCAAAGAGATAGACGGTGCACTTCCGGCAGGTGCCCTGCCCACCGCAGGGCGCCTGGATGGGGAGATTGCCCTGGGCCCGAATCACATCCAAAATAGTCTGGCCCGGCTGGGCACAGCATGTTTTTGTTCCGGATTCCATCAAAAAAGTGACGGTCATGACAGATCCCTCCACAGCTCAACTTCCGGCTTCGTCATATTACATTTAGATTATACACTGCGGCGGGGCCAAAAGATAGGAATGCTTTGAGAAAAATAGAATCTTTTCCCCATTCTCCGCCTCATGGACCGGGTGTTCTTTTCCTTTGGGCCTACAACTGCTCCATCGGGCCGGGCCCTCCCTCCGTCGGCCGGTCCGCCTCGGCCTGCTCCTCCTGTCTGCTGCGGCGAAACTGCACCAGAATGGACAGTGTCACCGGAACGCCGAACAGCCCCAGAATGCCAAAGAGCCGGGCGCCCACAATCATACCCAGCAGCGTCAGAAGCGGGTGCAGGCCGATCATCTTGCCCACCAGTTTGGGTTCGACCATATTCCGGACCACGGTGATGACCAGATAGAGGATGCCCACCCCGATGGCCAGGGGATAACGCCCCAAAATCGCCGCAATCACCGCCCAGGGAATCAGCACCGTCCCGGTCCCCAGCACGGGCAGAATGTCACAGATGGCGATCAGCAGCGCAATCAGCGGCGCAAACGGAATGCGCAGCAAGAGCAGTCCCACCAGAAGCTCGCCCCAGGTCATCAAAAAAATCAGAGAATATGATTTCAGATAACTGCCGAAGGACTGCTTCAGCTTGCGCTTGACCTCAAAGAGCAGATTTCTCCACTTCTCCGGCAGGTGCCGCACGATGGTCCCAGTGACCCGCTCATAGTCCGAAGCCAGGTAGAAGCTGGACACCACCATCAGCACCACATTGACAATGGCCCCGGGCATACCCGCCAGGAAATTGGTGACCACCCCCACCGCCGAAGAGGAAAAGGAGGATACGGCCGTACCCAGGCTGGAGGACATCGCTTCAAAGGCGTTGTCAATTGAGGCCACCAGGGAGGGGTCAAACTGGCCCACCACAGACTCCACCCAGCCGGAGATCGCCTCAATGGCAGGGCGGATGGTGTTTTGGTAAAATGTGGGCATCTGCTGAATGAAATCCCCCAGCCAGGAAATCAGCTTGGCCCCAAACAGAACAATCAGCCCGAACAACACTACATAGAACGCCACCAGAAACAGCAGCCGCAGCCACCGCGCCGGAAGTTTCGTCCTGGCCGACAGCCGCCTGGCCGGTCCCCGGAGCAGCAGAACGATCAGAAAGGCCAGAACAAAGGGCATAACCACCGGAAGCGCGTACTTGATCCCCACATAAATCAGCGCCAGGATCACCCCATAGTACAGGACATTGATCAGCAGCCTCACCTTTGGATCCTTCTGCAGTTTTTCCATATCTTCCTCCTCCCCCTGCCATCCCCCGAAAAACAGGAGGTGCGTGCAAACAGGATATATCGCCCGCCTTCCGCGGGAACAGCGGGCCATTTCAGGCGGAGCGGCGCTCCGCTCCACAGGAATACTGTACCCCATTATCGGCCTGAGCGCAATGGAGATACACCTAAATTTTCATAAGGCCGGCCGGGATCCCCCGGCAAAGTAGATAAAGCCGAACAAGCCCCGCCGCAGTCGGGGGAACTGCGGCGAGGCGGCAAAACACAGCCTGTCCGGCTGTGGGCGGTCCGGCGGGCCCGGTCACGCCCCTGCTCCGGATCCGCTCCCTGGACCGGAGAGGACCGGTGGGCCGTTGGGTTCACTTTCGCGCTGTCGGTTCTGATATCCCAGGGGCGCCGGCCCTATTGCTCCGGACAGACAATCCTCTCTGTGCCTGGGGCCGGGGCGTGGCTCCCTCTCTGCCTTGGACGTAGACCTGCAGTCATAAGCAGTGGAAAAGGCACGCTTTCCGCGTGCCTTTTCTCTGTCCCGCTCCGGGGAGGCTTCTCCCTGTCCCCGTCAGGACGCCTTTTCAAACTGGCTGTTGTAGAGCTCGGCATAGAACCCGCCTTTGGCCAGCAGTTGTTCATGGTTCCCCTGCTCGATGATGTCCCCGTCCTTCAGCACCAGGATCAGGTCCGCGTTGCGGATGGTGGACAGCCGGTGGGCAATGACGAAGCTGGTGCGGTGCTCGGTCAGCCGGTCCATGGCCCGCTGGGTGATCAGCTCGGTGCGGGTGTCCACCGAGGAGGTGGCCTCGTCCAGAATGAGCATCGGATTGTCCTGGATCATGGCCCGGGCAATGGTGAGCAGCTGCTTCTGTCCGGCGGAGATGGTGATGCTGTCGTCCAGCACCGTGTCAAATCCCTTGGGCAGCGTCTCGATAAAGTGATAGATGCCGCAGGCCCGGCAGGCCTCTTCCAGCTGCCCGTCGGTAACCCCCTGCTTGTTGTAGACCAGATTCTCCCGGACCGTGCCCTCAAACAGCCAGGTGTCCTGGAGCACCATGCTGAACAGGTTGTGGACGCTCTCCCGGGTCATCTCCGAGGTGGGGATGCCGTCAATTCTGATGCTGCCGCTGTTGATCTCAAAGAACCGCATCAGCAGGTTGACCAGGGTGGTCTTGCCCGCACCGGTGGGGCCCACAATGGCGATCTTCTGGCCCGGCTGGACATGGGCCGAGAAGTCCTTGATGATGACCTTGTCCGGGGTGTCCGGGTAGCTGAAGCGGACGTGGTCGAACTCCACCTCGCCCCGGATGTGGACCGGGGCCTCCCGCTTGCCGGTCTCGTCGGACAGCTCCTCCTCGTGGAGGAAGTCAAAGATGTGATCGCCGGCGGCGGCGGCCGTCTGCATCTGGGTCATCCCCTGGGCCAGGGTGCTCAGCGGAGAGGTGAACAGCCGCACATAGAGGATAAAGGCCACGATGACGCCGAAGGAGATCTGGCCGCTCATGGCCAGGGCGGAGCCCAGCACGCACACCACCACATAGCCCAGGTTGCCCACAATGGTCATCAGGGGCTGCATGATGCCGGACAGGAACTGGCTGCGCCACTCGGCGTCATAGAGCGCCGCGTTCATCTCGCCGAAGGTCCGCTTGATCTGGCCGTTGGCCCGGGAGATGCGAACCACGTCGTGGCCGGAGTACATCTCCTCAATATAGCCGTTCAGTGAGCTCAGGTTCTTCTGCCGGGCGACAAAGTATCTCTGGGAGCGGAACATGACCACCGCCATGATGACGAAGCCCAGCAGCGTGACGCCGATGGCGGCCAGGGCCATGCGCCACTCGGTCGCAAACATCATAATCAGGCACCCCACGAACTGGGTGGCCGCACTGATCATGGAGGGCAGGCTGTTGGCCAGGGCCTGCTGGAGGGTGCTGACGTCGTTGGTGACCCGGCTGAGGATATCGCCGTGGGACACCTTGTTGAAGTAACTCATGGGCACCCGGTTGATCTTCCGGGACAGGTCCTGGCGCATATCCCGGGACAGGTCCAGGGTCACCGTAGCCATAATATAGTGCTCCACATAGGTGAATACGGCGCTCAGGACATAGATCACCAGCAGTAGCACGCCAATGCGGCTGATGGCCGCCAGGTCGATCTCCCCGCCCAGGGCGTTGGAAATCAGGTCGGTGATCTGGCTGAGCAGATTGGGGCCGACGATGGTCAGCACGGCTCCGGCCATGGCAAACACCAGGGCGATGACAGAGGGAATCCTCAGCTTTGTGGAGTAGGTAAACAACTCCCTGAGCACGCCGACGATGCCCCGCTTGCTCTTTTCCGGCGCGCGCATCCCGCGCTGTGCAAAATTGCTCATAGTGTGTTCTCCCTCCTTACGCGCCCAGCTCTTCCTGGGAGAGCTGGGACCGGGCGATCTCCTGGTAGACCGGGCAGGTCTGCATCAGTTCCTCGTGGGTGCCCATGCCCACCATCCGGCCCTCATCCAGCACGATGATCTTGTCCGCGTCCCGGATGGTGCCGATGCGCTGGGCCACGATGAGCCGGGTGGTATCCTTCAGATCCCGGGCCAGCCCCGCCCGCAGCTTGGCGTCGGTGCGGTAGTCCAGGGCGGAGAAGGAGTCGTCGAACACCAGGATCTCCGGCCGCCGGGCCAGCGCCCGGGCGATGGAGAGCCGCTGCTTCTGGCCGCCGGACACATTGGTGCCCCCCTCGGCGATGGGGGCGTGGACGCCGTAGGGCAGCTTCTCCACAAATTCGCTGGCCTGGGCCAGATCCAGCGCCTGGCGGACCGCCTCGTCGGAGCCGTCTCCCCGGCTCTCGCCGAAGAGCACATTCTCCTGAATGTCTCCGGAGAAGAGCACCGCCTTCTGGGTCACATAGCCGATGCGGTCATACAGGGCGTCAAAGGTGTACTCCCTGACGTCCATGCCGTCCACCAGCACTTCGCCCTCAGTGGCGTCATAGAACCGGGCGGCCAGACTGACCAGGGTGGTCTTGCCGCTGCCGGTGGCGCCGATGAAGGCCACCGTCTCTCCCCGTTTGGCCTGGAAGCTGATGTCCTCCAGGACATTTTTCTCCGAGTTGGGATAGTGGAAGGAGACATGGCGGAACTCCACCGTGCCCTGCTCGGGCGATTCGGTCTTGTCCCCCTCCCGCAGGCTGGCCTGGGTGTCCAGCACCTCGTTGATGCGCTGGGCGGACACCTGGGCGGCGGGCATGAACATGATAATCATGACCAGCATCATAATGGTCATAATCACATAGGTGGCATAGGTGCCGAAGACCACGATATTGCTGAAGGTGGTCAGCCGGGCCGCGGCGGCGGCGGGCACGTTGTTGACCAGCACCGCCCCCACCCAGTAGATCACCAGGGACAGGGCGTTCATGGCCAGCGTGACTCCGGGCAGCAGGAAGGCGAAGGCCCGCTGGTTGAAGAGCTGGGTGCGCATCAGGGTCTCATTGCCCTTCCGGAACTTGGCGTTCTGATAGTCCTCGGCGTTGTAGGCGTGGACCACGTTGATGCCGTTCAGATTCTCCCGGGCCACCAGGTTGATGTGGTCGGTGAGCTTCTGCACCCGGCGGAACCGGGGCACCACAACCCCGATGATGACCACCATCATCACCAGCAGCGCCACCACAAAGCCCGCCGTGATGGCGGAGAGGGTCCAGCTCTTGCCCACAATCTTGATGACGGCCCACACGGCCATAATGGGGGACTTGATGATGATCTGAAGGCCCATGGACACCAGCATTTGCACCTGGGTGATGTCGTTGGTGGTGCGGTTGATCAGGCTGGGGACCGAGAAGGCCATCATCTCCTGCTGGCCGAAGTCCGCGATCTTGTGAAAGACCGCCTCCCGGATGGAATAGCTGAACCCGGCCGCCACTTTGGCGGACAGGTATCCACAGATCACGCACAGCACGGCGCTGGCCAGGGTACACCCCAGCATCTCCCCGCCGGTGCGCAGAATGTCCGCCATGGTGCTGCCCGGCGTCTTGATCAGGACGGTCAGATTGCTCATATAGTCCGGCAGCGACAGATCAAAATAGATCTGTCCCAGAATGAGCACCGCGCATACAGCGGCCATAACCCATTCCCGCCGCCGCATATTACGAAGCAATTTCAGCATACGTTTTCTCCTTTCCCAGGGACCATTGGTAGTTGCTCATGCCCTTACCGGGCGGACGAGGGCGCTTTCGCCGGCAGAGGATCCACCTGCTGGAACACGCCGAACAGAATCATATCCGTCCACTCGCCGGCGTTTTCCAGCATAGCGTGGAGGTCCAGCGTCCCCTCCCTGCCCTGGTAATACGCCATGGCATTCTGCAGGAAGGAGCCTACGCTCTCCAGATATTGCGTCACTTTCTCCCGGTCCAGGCCGGGCCGCAGCGGCAGCGCGGCCACAAGCCGCGCCATAAACTTCCGGTTCATCTCCCGGAGCGGGGCATGCAGCTGGTGAATCTGCTCCGCCAACTGTTTGGGCGGGCGGAGCATAGCATTTTCAAAAATCACCTTTTCCTTGGGGTGGAGCTCGAAAAAATACTCCCGGATCATAAAGTAATCTTTGACGGCCTCCGGAGCGCTGCGCCCGGTCAACTGGGCCGCGTCCCGCTCGATGTGCTCCTTCAAGCTCTCAAAGGTCCGTCTCACGCAGAGCAGAAACAGTTCGTCCTTGTTGGAGTAATAGTGGTACATCATGCCCTTGGAGATGCCGTGCCGCCCGCAGATGCGCTCCATATTCACCTTGTCATAGCCATAGGTCCCGAACTCTTCCAGCGCCGCCTGGTAGATCTCCTCCCTGCTGCGCTCCTGACGCTCCTTTTGGGTCATGTCGAACTCCCTCCTTTTGCCTGATGCAGCTCTCCTGCCCATTCAAAGCCTTTCTTTGCCATAAACACCGCGATAATCTCGTTGATGACCGCGGCCGCCGCAATCGTCCCCTGAATAATGGAGGCGCACTCCGGCGCGGGGCCCTCCAGAACGGAGACCGCAATCCCGGTAAATACCAAAGATACGCCCGAATGAGGCAGCAGGGTAAAGCCCAGATACTTCTTCACCGCGGCAGGCGCATGGGTGATGGACGCCCCCAAATAGGCGCCGCTGTACTTGCCCACGGCCCGGGCCGCGATATAGACCGCCGTATAGATGCCCGCCCCAAAGATCAGATGATAGTCCAGCGGCGCGGCCAGATTTAAAATGACCACAATCATGGCGAAGCCGATGACCGGATTCATCACCTTCATCATGTCATTGAGTTTTTCTTCCGGGATCATATTGGCGAACACCGCGGAAAAGGACATGCCGATGAGCATGAAGTTGAGCGCAGGCGTGGCCAAGGCGCTGTTGATGGCAAATCCGATGCCGGCGGAGACCAGCAGCATTGCCAGCATGACGGCCAGGGTAGTGCCCCGCTTTTTGGTGTGCTGCAGCATTTTTCCTGTGACAAACCCGGTTACGATGCCAATGACCACCGGCAGAAACACCAGCAGCAAAATCACCGGGACCGGAATTCCCGCCGTGGACAGGTGGGCGGACACAAAGGCCAGCACCAAGAAATAGACCAGCGCCCCCACCAAGTCATCCAGGGCCGCCATGGGGATCAGCGTTCTGGTCACCGGGCCGTCTGTTTTAAATTCGTTGACCACCGACAGCGAGGGGGCAGGCGCCGTGGCCAGGGCGATCCCGCCAAACAGGAAGGCCAGATAAATCGGAAGGCCGGCAAACCAAAAGATGATGCCGAACACCAGACTGACCACCAAAAACGTGCCCAGCGATTCTGTGATGGTCGTGACCAGGATTTGCGGCCCCGCTTTCTTCATCTGCTTCCAAATCAATTCGGTTCCGATCATCAGACCGAAGGTGCACTCGAAAATGCTCTCCAGAATTTCAAACCATTGCGCATCCAGCACAGAGCTTCCCAACAGGTTCACCGCATGGGGGCCGATGATCATTCCGGCAATCAGCCACCCCAGGATAGAGGGCAGTTTCAGCTTAGAGATCAGTTTCCCCGCCACAAATGCAATCCCAATCGCAAGCAACAGCCGCAGAACATCACCCAGAACACCCATAGTCGATGTCCTCCCTCTCATTTTTATAGACGGTTTCGTCTATATTCCGGAAGTATAGTACTTATAGACGAATTCGTCTATATTATTTTTCTTAAGAATATGTGAACTTTTTGAAAAGACACCCAGCTGGGAAATCCGGCATCTTCCGAAAATGCCTCTGGACACAAACACAGTGCAGCGGCCCCCGCCGGTTTTGGCGGGGGCCGCTGGAGAAGGGGGAGGATTTTTCTTTTTTATCTGCTTATCTGCCGCTCCTGGCTTCCACGCCCAGAGAACAGCGCCAAGTGCCGAGAAAATCAGCAGTCACATATTGTTGGCCAGGGCATAGGCGGCGCGCATGCTGGTCTGAACGCTACCCACTTGGCTGCAGTCGCCGATCATATGGGTGCGCACCCGGCCGTCCATAAAGGCCATGGCCTCCTCCTGCCGGGGAGTCAGGCCGGCGGCCAGCACCACCCCCTGGGACGGAAGGGTGTGCTCCGCCCCCTCCTGGTCCACATAGGTCACGCTGTCGGGACCGATGGCAGTCACCCGGGCGTTGAGCCGATAGGAGAACCCCTCCTGGGTCTCCCAGGCATGTTCAAACAGGGAGCGGAAGTGGACCGGCACACTCTCCGGAGAGAGGATGCTTCCCATCTCCAGCACAGTGACTGTGTGGCCGCGTTTGGCCAGGTGCAGGCCCATCTCCACGCCGATCTCGCCGCCGCCTACCACAATCACCTGGAGGCCCAGCTCGCGCTCCCGGGCCACCAACTCCACGGCGGGAATCACCTGCGCCCCGTGAACGCCGGGGATCGGCGGATAGGCCGTCTGGGCGCCGATGGCCACAACCACCTCATCATACCCCTCCTGTTCCAACAGCGCCGAATCGGCGGCAGTGTTCAAATGTACATCGACAGCGGACTTTTCGATCTGGCGGATCATATAATCCCGGAACCGGAGCAGCGTCCACTTGATATCAATGCCCTCTGTGGCATTGAGCAGACCACCCAGCCGCCCAGCCTTCTCATAAAGGGCGACGCTGTGTCCCCGGCGTGAGAGCAGCAGGGCCGCCTCCATGCCGGCGGGACCACCGCCCACCACAGCCACCTTCTTGGCCCTCTTAGGCGGGGTGACCAGCCGCTCAATCTTGTGCTCCAATCCCCACTCCGGGTTGACCGAACAGACCGTGTTCCAATTGCCGGGGCCCGCCACATGGCACTTGTTGCAGCGCAGGCAGGGCACCACATCTTCATTGCGGCCCTCGTATGCCTTGACCCCCCACTGGGGATCGGCAATGAAGGAGCGGGCCGCTCCGATAAAATCTGCATCGCCGGAGGCAATGATGTCCTCGCAGCGATCCAGATCCTGGCATCCTCCCACCACATCCACATAGACATTGCCGATGCCCGCCTCCCGCAGCCCCTTCCGGATGGCGGCGGCGTTGTCCCGCTGGGGGATCTCCCGCAGGTCCAAATAGGTGGGCTGAGAGGGGTCAATGGACCCGCCCCGGATCTGTAAAATGTCCACCTTGCCGGCGGCCAGTTTGGCAAACTCGATCTGGTCGGCCAAAGTCAGTCCGCCCTCGAACAGGTCGTCCTCCCGGCCGGAGATGGAGATCTCGATCAAAAAATCCTTGCCGCAGGCCTTTTTAATGGCCTCGCAGATCATCAGCGGAAAACGGGCCCGGTTCTCGATGCTGCCGCCGAACTCATCGGTGCGCTTGTTGGAGAGCGGGGACAGGAACCGCCCTGGAAACATGAGCCGGTAGGCCATATGCATAAAGCACATGTCGAACCCCAGAGACTGGGCCAGTTTGGCCTCCTCGGCATAGGCCTCTACCATCTGATAGAGCAGCTCCTTGGGGGCGGCCTTGCCATACTCGGCCCTGGAGCCGTCGCCGGCCACAAATTCACTGAGCACCCCGTCTGAGGCGTCGTAGCCCTTGACGATGTTCATATCCGGCAGCACCAGATAGCTGGCCTTGGCCCCATAGTAATGGACCATGTCCGCCACCTGGGCAAACATGTGCTGGTGCTGGCCCTGGTGGATATCCAGCGTCAGGGAGTGGGGATCGTCGGTTTTCACCGGGTTGTTGCCCTTGCAGGTGACCACTGCCGCCCCCGCTTTCGCTTTGTTGGCATAGTGGGAGATCAGCGCCTCGGTGGGCCACTTTTCGGTGGCCTGAACAAAATGGGGGTTGGAGGCGGTGCTGATGAGCCGGTTGCGCAGCACCACGTTGTTGATGCGCACCGGAGAGAGCAGATGAGAATACTTTAACATGAGAGACACTCCTTGTGGGTTCGGCGATCACAGATCCTCAACAACGGGCTTATCGCAGATCAGCGCCGTCAGAATAAAACCGACAAAGGCCAGCAGGCCAAAGATCAGATAGGCATGGGAGTAGCTGTTGCTGGTGATGGCCAGCACCACGGCCAGGATCGCAAAAGACGAGGTGCGGATGACCGTCATAATGGGATTGAAAACCGTATAGGCCTGGGCATACTCGCTGCGGCCAAAGATTGTGGTAAACATGGAGGCGGACAGATTGGGAATGCCTCCGCCGGCGGCACCCAGCATCACCATGAAAATCGAGGTGGTTACCGCGTTGACCGGCAGAAGGAAGCCAAATAGCACCAGGCAGACGGCGAACCAGAGGCAAATTGCCATAATGGACTTTTTGGTGGAGATTTTCTGGTCAATCCAGCCCCAGGCATAGGAGCCGGGCACCCCAATGGCCGCGGAGACGGACATCAGCAGGATGGCCAAAGCCGGGTCAATGCCGTAGGCGTTGCACCGGGGAATGAACTGAGAGAGCACAGCGGAGACACACATGGAGAGGATGCCGAAGACAATACCGATCAGCCAGACATCCTTATTGCGCACACAGTCCATCACAGAGATGCGGTGCTGATAATTCTGCTGGGCGGCCAGCAGCCGGTCAACCTCCTCCCGGGACAGGTCGGCGTTGTCCGGGGTAAGCCCTTTCTCTTCAGGATAATCCCGCACCACAATCCAGCAGAGGATGGCCAGCACCAGCATAGCCACGCCAAACACCACCAGCGTCGCGGACAGGGCAATCTTGGCCAGCAGGAAGTTCATCACGGGAAGGTAGATAAAGGTGGCGCATTGGACTCCGATGGTGGACCACCCCAGGGCCAGCCCCTTCTTTCTCGGGAACCAGTTGGCCATCAGCGTGGTGCCGCACACATAGGCATAGCCGTTGCCCAGAATCAGATTGATAGTCTGAACAATCACATAGGCCGTCACCGAGGAGATGGCTGCAAAGACGAAGTACAGGATGCCGTTCAGAATCAGAAGCACGGTGATCATGTTCCGGACGCCGGTTTTGGTCATGAATCGGTTGATGACGGTGATGCCGATGATGGAGATGTAGCCGCACAGAGAGTTATAGCCCAGAATCAGATTGGCATCCAACTGGAATTTCTCCGCGAAGGCCGCGACTGTGACATTCAAACTGTCCGTGGTGTTGCCGGAACAGAACAGAAACAGCAGCGCGCTGATCAAAATCATCAGCCAGCCGTATTTTCCAAAGTTACTTTTCGTCATGTTGAGGGAATCATATCCGGAGCTGGTGTTCGGCTTGTTCTCTTGCTTCATGAAAATACTCCTTTCTCTTTCGGTCTTCTCTTCTTTCTGTATCCCTATGCGGGGTTCATGGCGTCCGCCGCCTTGGGATCAATATACTCGGACAGTTCTGCCACCGAAATGACCTTGCAGCCCTCCTCGGCCAGAATCTCCATCTGCCGGGCAAAGGAACAGGGGCCCGGCCAGCTCTCCGGGGACACGCTGTGATAGGTCAGCCCCAAGATATGGCCGTCCCGCGCCAGGGCAATTCTGGCCCGCAGCAGCGCCTCGCTGTAAAAGTCCGGGTCTCCGAAGTTGGGCATTGCCAGCGGGGTATCCACCTCCGGCACATAGGTGGACATCCCCCTCATGCCGCACACCCCGTTCTCACAGTTCCCCCGGGCCCACAGATAACCGCATTCCCGGACAAAGCCCACTGCATCGCGGTTGGCGATCCCGCTGGGATAGGCGAAGGAGACCGGCTTGGCCAGACCATGGGCGGCAAAGGTGTCCTCCATGGCCAGCACCTCGCCGACAAAGGCGTCGCGACCCATATCCTGGAGCCCGAACCGGTGGTGCTTGGTGTGATTGCCCAGTTCATACCCCATCCGCTCCAACTCCCCGATCTGCTCCCAGGTCATATAGCGCCCCTTGTCCTCAAATCCGGGGCCTCTGGGAGAGGACTGAATTTCCGCCAGGAAAAAGGTGGCGTGGAAACCATATCGCTGCAGCAGCGGCACCGCAACCTCATACTGATCCCGGATTGCGTCGTCAAAATTCAGCACAACCAACTTGTCCGGAATGCTCTTGCGCAGCGGCGTATACCGGGCGGTCTGTCCGGTCAGTTCAGACTCGGTGCAGTGGAATTGCTCCATCAGCTCCCGCTCCTCCACCTGCTCCCCGGCAATGAGCCGGCGCAGCAGCTCCGCCTGTCGCTGCTGGGTGAGAAACCAGTCCGCCTGCTGTTCCGGCGGCAGTGAAAACAGCTGTTCGAAATTCATGCCGAAGATTCCGCCGCTGTGCTGGATGGCCGGGATGGTACAGCTGTACCGCAGCGGATCGATCATACTCCGGGCCCGGCGGTATTGGTGCAGCAGGAATACAATTTTTGTGATATCCATAGGCTTCCTCCCATCCCGTATTCGACGCCCTGCAGCTCAGCTGTGCGCGTTCCGGACGCATCACACATTGCCTTCGGCGTCCTGTCGCTCCGTTAATGCCAGTATATAGGCGTCTTTTCATTCTGTCCAATTCATAACAAAACATAAAAACATAATGTTAATGTCATGTTTTGGTTGCCATTTCCATTTCCATGAGGTAATCTAGTCCCAAGGGGGAATGCGATTATGGAACTGCACCAGCTGAACTGTTTTCTGGAGGTGGCCAAACTGGAACACATCACCCAGGCCGCCGAACAACTGCATATCACCCAGCCCGCTCTGTCCAAGGTCATTGCCCGGCTGGAAGAGGATTTGGGGGTCAAGCTCTTTGATCGGGAGGGAAAAAACATCCGGCTCAATGAGTATGGAACCGTTGTCATGAACTATGCCCGACGCGTATTCAACAGCCTGGGGGACATGCAGGCCGAACTGGAGGAGATGTCTGCCGGAGCGGCGGGAATGCTGCGCATCGGATCCTCCTTTCCCGCGGGCGAACCCAACTGGATTCTGGAGTGCATCCGCACCTTTGCGCTCCGGCGGCCGGATGTGAGCATCCGGCTGCGGCAGTACTCGGCGGCGGGGCTTCGGTCCGCTCTGGAGGAGCGTGAAATTGAACTGGCCCTGTCCACCACTCCGCTGGCGGGCAGCGGCATTGTCTGGCGGGAGCTGTTTGTGGAAAAAATGGGCATCATTCTCTCCGTACACCACCCTCTGGCCGCCCGACAGGAATTGTCCATGATTGACCTGTGCCACGAACGGTTCTACTGCAACAACACCAATTCCGACGTGCAGGAGCTGACCGATGTCTTCTGCGAGCGGGCAGGGTTTCATCCCAACATTCACTTTGAATGTGAATTCCCCTCCTTTATCGGAGAGGCCATCAGTCTGGGGCACGGCGTGTCCATCATCTCAGAGCGGGGGTACCTCCGCTCCATGCAAAGGCCGGATCGGAGGCCTTGGGAAGAGAATATCACCTTCCGGCCCCTAAAAGAGGAGTATTGCCGCCGGCTCTGCGGGGTGGCCTATCTGGAGGACCGCTATCTTCCCCAGGCCGTCCGGGAATTTTACCGCTCTCTGCTGGCCCATTTTTCTGCCTGAATGGAACAAAGGGGCGCGCTGCAGTCCTGCAGCGCGCCTCCTCTATGCAAAAGTAAAAAAGTGAATTACATCCCTTTCCTTTTGGGAACAAATGCGGTATGATTTGGTTAGTGCTTTCTAACCGCAGCAAT
>CAUGSS010000012.1 GCA_959602365.1 uncultured Eubacteriales bacterium | reverse complement strand
ATGTGGAAGACCATGCCCTATGAGAACCGCACCATCATGTCCAACCTGGCCAAGCGCCCGCTGAAGAAGCTCTTTGTGGAGGACCTGAAGCTGCACACCGTCTCCGAGCAGTACGGCTCCCTGCTCCGGATCGCCGCCGGCGACCTGGGCGACGAGAACTCCGCTCAGCAGGACGAGAAGTACATCTCCCGTGTCAACGACTGGCGCTATGCCACCCACGACATGGAGGAGCCCCAGACCGCTGAGTCCTGGCGCAGCATGCCTGCCAAGGCCGGCGAGTGGTGGGAGAAGGTCCGCCGCGGCGAGATCGAGAACCCCTATGTCTTCGAGCACAGCAACGAGCCCGACTGGTACGAGTTCTAATCGAAGATCTGCATTCGACAACAAAGCGGGGATACGGCTAATGCCGTATCCCCGCTTTTGTCCGTCGGAAAAGACGGCCCTTTCGCTTTGAAGGGCTCCAAAAGAACGCAAGTATGTCATGCTGAGCCCCAAGGGGGCGAAACATCTTTTTCCGCCGGAACAAATGCCGGGAAAAGATCCTTCGCTGGCGCTCAGGATGACAGACAGCGGGGCTGCTGTAACTTCTGCAGCAGCCCCGCTGTTATCTTTTCCTTCAGAGAGGCACCGGCATTTCCGCCGGACAAGAGGGAGGCGGGTCATGCCAGCGGCAGCCGCATCTCCGCCTTGAACAGGTCGCCGTCCACCGTCAGGCTCAGCTGGCCGCCCATCAGTTCGGCCAGGCTCCGGGCAATGGAGAGGCCCAGGCCGCTGCCCTCGGTGTTCCGGGAGGCGTCCCCCCGGACAAAGCGTTCCATCAGCTCTTCCGCGCTGACATTGAGCCGGTCCCGGGAGATGTTTTTCACGGCGATTACCGCATGCTCGGCCTGGATGGAGGCGTCAATGTAGACCCGGGTGCCTGAGAGGGCGTATTTGCAGACATTGCTGAACAGATTGTCCATAATGCGCCACAGATACCGTCCGTCGCCCAGGGCGGTGATCTTCTCCTCGGAGACCTGAAGCACCGGAGCAACCCCCGCCTTTTCGAAGCGGTCGCCGTATTCGCCGGTGACCTGGCTGACCAGCTCGCCCAGATTGAGGGGGGTGATCTCCACGCTCAGGTTGCCGGTGGAGGCCTTGGACGCCTCCACCAGGTCCTCCGTCAGCTTTTTCAGCCGGGCGGACTGGCGCTGAAGCACCTCCACATAGGAGCGGGCGTCCTCGGGCAGGGAGAGCTTGCTCAGCAGATCCACATAGTTGACGATGCTGGTGAGGGGGGTCTTGAGGTCGTGGGAGACGTTGGTGATCAGCTCGGTTTTGAACCGCTCCGACTTGAGCCGCTCCTCCACCGCCGCGGCGATGCCGGAGCCGATCCGGTTCAGGGCCTCGCCCTGGGCCCGGAAATCCCCAAACATGCGGCGGGTGTCCACCCGAAAATCCATATTGCCGTCGGCAATGGCCCGGCAGCCCTGCTGCAGCCGCTTATTGCAGGCGGCGCAGGCAAGCAGCACCAGACATATCACTATATTGAACAGGATAATGGGCAGCACGGCGCCGTCCCAGTAGAGCCAGTAAAGGCACAGGCATTCCACACCGATGGCACAGGCGCAGAACAGCACCGTCTTCCAGATCATAGGCAGGGAGCGCAGCATATCCCAAAGCCGGCGCAGGGGATGGTGCAGAACCCGGCCAAACCAGCAGCCCAGGCGGTAGAGCAAAGCGTTTTTCAGCCAGCCCTTTTCCTTGCTTCGGGCGGCCAGAGAGACGAAGAGGGCCAGGAGCACCGCGCCGCCGCAGAGGGCGAGGGCGGCAACGCCCTGGTAGATAATGCGGCTGTAGACCGTATAGAGGTCTGCCGCCACCGCGTTGATAAAGAGGCCCCAGAGCCATGTGAGCAGCCAGGCATACCCTCCGCTCAGCACCAGCAGCAAATCCCAGGGCATGCGGGAGAGTCTGCCCAAACGGATGACTTCTGATCCGGACCGCCGTCCGGCTCCCCGGGCCAACACCAGCAGTCCCACTGCCAATCCCAGAACGCAGACCGCCAGCAGCACCAGGACCTGGTGGCGCGCCTCATAGAGCTGTCCGGCAATGGACGCAATAGAGGCGTAGTCATCCTGAGCCGTCAGATCCTGGGCGATATACCCGGTGATGATGACATGGCGCAGGCTGCTGTCAGCCACTTCGCCGGTGGTGGCTGCCTGCAGCTCTGCCTCATCCATGGCATAGGAGTCTGAAGAGGAAGCGGCGGTATTATAGGCGCTGCCATCGCCTGAGACAAAATAGTCCTCATAGAACTCATAGTCATAGTAATTTGCGGCAGAGAGATAGAATTCCTGCCGCAGGTATGTGCTGGCTCTGGCAGTGTAGCTGTCCAACAGGGTCTCACCGCTGTCATAATCCGTCACGGTGAAGAAGAAATTGGTGTTCTCCTGAGCAAAGGAGCGCTGATAGGTTTCAATGAGCTGTTCTGTCCAGGGCAGGCCGCTCATGCGAAGGGAGTAGTACTGAGAAACCTGATAGATGTCCTCGGAAAGAGTGTTGGCCTGCATATCGCTGACGAAGGTGTCCCGATCGTTGTGGTAGCCGCCGTAGCGGGAGAGCTGAGAGAAGGCCAGAGTGCTCACGGTACCAAGGACAATACAGATCAGGCACAGCAGCCAGGCGAGCAGTTTTACCGGGGTCTTGCGGGCAAACTTCATCAATGATCCGCCTCCATTTTATAGCCGTGGCCCCAGAGTACCTTGAGATAGCGGGGGTTGGCCGGGTCGATTTCCAGCTTTTCCCGCAGGTGGCGGATGTGCACCGCCACGGTGGCGTTGGCCCCATAGGGGGTGTCGTTCCAGACCGCCTGATAGATCTCGTCAGAGGAGAACACCTTGCCGGGGCTCTCCATCAGCAGCTTAAGGATGCTGTACTCCAGCGGGGTGAGATTCACCGGTTCCCCGTCCAGGGTGACGGATTTGCTCTCATCATCCAGCACGATGCCCCCCACCCGGAGGGTGGTGGTCTCCTGGGAGACGCCCCCCAGGAACATATAGCGGCGCAGATGGCTGCGCACCCGGGCACACAGCTCAACCGGGTTGAAGGGCTTGGTGATATAGTCGTCGGCGCCGATGTTGAGCCCCAGGATTTTGTCGGTGTCCTCGCTTTTGGCGGACAGGAAGAGCACCGGCACGTTGCTCTTCTCCCGGAGTTTGGCCACCGCGGTCAGGCCGTCCATTTCCGGCATCATAATGTCCATCAGCACCAGATCCACCTTTTCCCGGTCGATGAGCTCCAGTGCCTGAGCGCCGGAGTAGGCCTCCAGCACATGGTAGCCCTCCCCGGAGAGATAGATGTTAATGGCAGAGACGATGTCCCGCTCGTCATCGCAGACCAAAATATTGTACATGATGGTTTCCTTCCCCCGTCCTGTTCCAGCCGGCCCATCCCAGGGTTCCGGCCATCCTAACATTCTTCTTCCCTTTATCCTACCACAGCTTTTTTTAAGATGACAGAGGGGAACACTTTAAAAAGTGTTAAAGATGCTTTCTGCTGAAAATAAAATTTGCCCTGGGCCGGATTTTATCGGCCCAGGGCGGGGAAATTTTGAAAATTTTTATGGAGTATTACTGTTCCAGCCGTTCCCGGATGGCCAGGATGAAGTCCCGGCTGTTCAGCACGGTCACGTCCTCCAGGGTGGTGATCAGGGCCAGATCCTTGGTCATCTTGCCCGAGGCGATGGTGTCCAGGGTGGCCTGCTCCAGCTTGTCGGCGAAGGCCGCCAGCTCGGGCAGGTTGTCCAGCTCGCCCCGCTTGCGCAGCGCGCCGGACCAGGCGAAGATGGTGGCCACCGAGTTGGTGGAGGTCTCCTCTCCCTTCAGGTGCTTGTAGTAGTGGCGCTGGACGGTGCCGTGGGCGGCCTCGTACTCAAAGTAGCCGTGGGGGGAGACCAGGACGCTGGTCATCATGGCCAGGCTGCCGAAGGCGGAGGACACCATGTCGCTCATCACGTCGCCGTCATAGTTCTTGCAGGCCCAGATGAAGCCGCCCTCGGCCTTCATGACCCGGGCCACCGCGTCGTCGATCAGGGTGTAGAAATAGGTGATGCCGGCCTGGTCGAACTTCTCCTGGTACTCGGCCTCAAAGATCTCGGCAAAGATGTCCTTGAAGGTGTGGTCGTACTGCTTGGAGATGGTGTCCTTGGTGGCAAACCACAGATCCTGCTTGGTGCTCAGGGCGTACTCAAAGCAGGAGCGGGCGAAGCTGGAGATGGAGGCGTTCAGGTTGTGCATGCCCTGGGCGATGCCGGGGCCCTGGAACTGGTGGACCAGCTTGCGGGTTTCGGTGCCGTCCTCGGCGGTGTAGACCAGCTCCACCTTGCCCGGGCCGGGGATGACCATTTCGGTGTTCTTGTACACGTCGCCGTAGGCATGGCGGGCCAGGGTGATGGGCTTTTTCCAGTTCTTGACGCAGGGCTCGATGCCGCGGACCAGGATGGGGGCACGGAACACGGTGCCGTCCAGCATGGCCCGGATGGTGCCGTTGGGGGAGGGCCACATCTGATGGAGGTTGTATTCCTCCACCCGCTGGGCGTTGGGGGTGATGGTGGCGCACTTGACGGCCACGCCGTACTTCTTGGTGGCGTTGGCGGCGTCCACAGTCACCTGGTCGCCGGTCTCATCCCGGTGCTGGAGGCCCAGGTCGTAGTACTCGGTCTTCAGGTCCACGAAGGGGAGGAGCAGCTCGTCCTTGATCATCTGCCACAGGACGCGGGTCATCTCGTCGCCGTCCATCTCCACCAGGGGGGTCGTCATGGGAATTTTGGGCATGGGTAACACCTGCTTTCGTTTATTATCCCTGTTATTATACCGCCAACCGGCCCGGAACGCAAGAAACCCCGCGGGGTTTTGCGCCCTGCGGCCCGGCCTGCCGCATTGTCTCTTTGGCCCGTTCCCCTGGATATCCCGCCCCCTGCTTCTCCTGGGGCATCCTGTCCGCGTCCCTGTGACATTGCCCGCTTGCGTCCCCCTGTCATCCTGAGCGAAGCGAAGGATCTTCTTGGCTTACCGCCCGATGTGAGCGGGGGAAGATGCTTCGTCGCAAGGCTCCTCAGCATGACGGGGGAGAGGGGCAGGACGTCCGGCATGCGGGGAGATTCAGGCCTGAGCAAAGGAAAGATGCTTCGTCACGAGGCTCCTCAGCATGACGGGGGAGAGGGGCAGGACGTCCGGCATGCGGGGAGATTCAGGCCTGAGCGGAGGAAAGATGCTTCGTCGCGAGGCTCCTCAGCATGACAGGGGAAAAGGCAGGGCTTCTCGACATGACAGGAAGGGAGCGCGAGGTGTCCGGTATGCAGGGGGCGGCTATGTCTGGCGGCCGGACAGAACTTCTCCGCCTGCTCCAGCCGCGCCCACGCTCCGTGACATTCATCGTCCGCTTTCCCTCTGCCGCCCCACATCCGCCGCACGACCTGTCATCCTGAGCGAAGCGAAGGATCTTCTTGGCCTGCTGCCGGTTGTATGCGGGGGAAGATGCTTCGTCGCGAGGCTCCTCAGCATGACAGAGGAGCGGGGCAGGACGTCCGGCATGCGGGGAGATTCAGGCCTGAGCGGAGGGAAGATGCTTCGTCGCAAGGCTCCTCAGCATGACAGGGGAAAAGGCAGGGCTCCTCAGCGTGACAGGGAAAAAGGCGGGGCTTCTCGGCATGACAGGAACGCAGAGTGGGGAGTTAAGCATGCAAAGGGGCGGTTATGGCTGGGCGGTCAGGTAGAGCTCCTCCGCCTGCTCCAGGGCCTCGGTGAGGATGCGCCGGGCCGGGGCGCACTCCGGGGCGTCGGGCAGCGCGTCCAGGGCGTCCGAGGCGGCTCCGCACAGAATGGCGTACATCTTTTTGTAGTCAGCGCTCATTTTTCTTCCTCCTGATCCCGGTCAGTTTTCCTGCATTTGTCACAGGTGGACCAGTTCTGGTCCCATTATAACATGGGCAATCTCTAAAATGAAGAAAAAATGGACTCAAATGAGTCCGAATTTAGAGGTATGCCTGTGGAACAGAAGATTAAACAGGACGAAATTCGCATCGGCGCCAATATCCGACGCATCCGGCTGGAGCGGGGGATGGGCCAGACCGAGCTGGTGCGCCGGCTCCAGCTGGAGGGGATAGACATGACCCGGGAGACCCTGGTGAAAATTGAGCGGGGCACCCAGCACATCCGGGCCACCCAGCTGCGGGGCATCCGGGATGTGCTGGATACCAGCTATGAGGAACTGCTGCGCTGAGAAGCGGGCTTTGCCGCGGCGCGGGTCTCCGCCCTTCAGAGCATAGAAAAAAGGTGCTGCCTCTGGCAGCACCTTTTCTTTTTCAGATTTTTCAGAAGCGTGATCTCTGGGATCAGACAGGGGAGGCGGTCTGCTCCGCCGGGGTCTCCGGGGCGCCCCCGGCCTGCACCTTGGCGGCCAGTCCCTTGGCGTTGGCCAGCATCAGCTTGATGCGGTTCTCCTGGTTGATCTCGGTGGCGGAGGGGTCGTAGTCGATGGCCACTACGTTGGAGTTGGGGTAGTTGTCCTTCAGCACCCGGATCATGCCCTTGCCCACGATATGGTTGGGCAGGCAGCCGAAGGGCTGGGCGCACACGATGTTGTTGGTGCCCGAGTGGATCAGCTCCAGCATCTCGGCGGTGAGCAGCCAGCCCTCGCCCATCTTGCAGCCGTCCCCCAGGTAGCCCTTCACCAGCCGCTGCAGGTCGGCGAAGTCGCCGGGGGCCCGGAACCGGCCCGAGGCCTTCAGGGCGTCGATCATGTCGTGCTGGCACTTCTGGATATAGCCCATGAAGAACTTGCACACCGCCCGCTTCAGGGCGCTGCCGCCGTAGATGTCCACATCCACCACCCGGTTGTAGATCTTGAAGATGATGAAGTCGGTGAGGCCGGGCACCACCGGCTCCGCCCCCTCGGAGAGCAGGAAGCGCTCCAGGTTGTTGTTGCCCAGGGCAGAGAATTTGACGTAGATCTCGCCGACCACCCCCACCCGGATCTTCTCGCCGGGGGTGTAGGGGATGGACTTGAAGTCGTCGCAGATCTCAGTGAAGGCGGCGCGCATCTGCTTGCGGCTCATGCCCTTGCCCGCGGTGAAGCGGCGGATCAGCTCGTCGCACCACTTGTCCACCATGGCGTCGGTGTCCCCGCTGTTCAGTTCATAGGGGCGTACCTGGTTGGCCACGTTCATGATCAGGTCGCCGTACATCATGGCGTAGATCAGCTTGCGGATCAGAGGGATGGTCAGCTGGAAGCCGGGGTTTTTCTCCAGCCCGAAGGAGACGGAGATCACCGGGATGTAGTCCATGCCCGCCTTGGTCAGGGCCTTGCGCAGCAGGTGGATATAGTTGCTGGCCCGGCAGCCGCCGCCGGTCTGGGTGATGAACAGGGCCACCTTGTGGGGGTCATAGCCCCCGTTTTTGATGGCGTCCATGAACTGGCCGATGACCAGCAGGGCGGGGTAGCAGGTGTCGTTGTGAACGTACTTCAGCCCCTCGTCCACCACGGCGCGGCCCTGGTTGTTGAGCTGCTCCACGTGGTAGCCCTCCAGCTGCAGCATTTTTTTGAACATGCCGAAGTGGATGGGCAGCATTTGGGGCATCAGGATGGTGTACTCCTCCTTCATCTCCTTGGTAAAGAGGAGGCGTCCGGAGTTGTCGTATACGAGTTCAGCCATAGGGGGAAACCTCTTTCTATGGATTGATTCAGTCGAATTCGGAGCGGGGCCAGTACATGAAGCCCCGGGAGATCTGGAAGCCCAGAGAACGCTGGAGGGACAGGGAGACTTCGTTGTCCGCGAAGATCTGACAGTAGGGGGTGTGTCCCTCCGCCAGGGCCAGGTTGGCCATCCGGCTCTGGAGCAGTTTTCCCAGCCCCCGGCGGCGGTAGGGGGGCAGCACCTCCAGCATGCCGATGGTGCCCTCCTCGTGCCGGCCGATGAAACCGGCCAGCGTCCCCCCGGGGGTGAATGCCCCCAGCATTGCCCCGCGTTCCAGCCGGCGGCGCAGGTAGGCCTCCCCGGGCAGCTGGTAGTGGGCGTACACCTGCTCCAGGTGCTCCGGCCCCAGGGGGCGCAGCTCGAAGGGGAGCCCGCAGGGGAGCTCCGGCAGGGGGGCTGTGGAGAGATAGCCCGCCTGCCAGCAGGGGTTCCAGGCGCGGATGCCGAGGCGTTCTTCCAGGGCGGGAAAGGCGCACTCCTGGTGGACGGTGACCTGGACGGCGGGGCCGGGCAGCAGCGCGCACAGCCGCCGGGCGGCGTCCGCATCCCGGGCGGAGAGGGTGAACAGCTGATCCTCCGGCCGGACGCCCCGGCCGGTGTCCACCGCCACCAGGGCTCCGTCGGGGCCGGCATACACAACTTCCCCGGTGCCCCGGCGGACCGGTTCGGTCAGGTCCAGATAGCGGACCGGATCGGTCTCGAACATTGCCCGGCAGGGAGACAGGTCAGGCGCCATGGGCGGCCTGCTTCTTCCGGGCCTCGATGGCGGCGATCAGGGAGCGGATGCGGATCTTTACCGCCCCCAGGTTGGAGATGTCGTCGATCTTCAGCTGGGTGTACAGCTTGCCGCCCTCCTCCAGGATGGAGCGCATCTCATCGCCGGTGATGGCGTCCACGCCGCAGCCGAAGCTGACCAGCTGGATCAGCTCCATGTCCTCCTGGGTGCACACATACCGGGCGGCGTTGTACATCCGGGCGTGGTAGGTCCACTGGTTGAGCACCTTCCGGGACTGTTTGTCCATGTGCCAGGCCACGCTGTCCTCGGTGATGAGCACGAAATGGAAACCGGTGATCAGGTCGTTGATGCCGTGGTTGATCTCCGGGTCCATGTGGTAGGGCCGGCCCGCCACCACCATGATGGGATAGCCGTTCTTGCGGGCGAAGTCGATGTACTCCTGGCCCGTCCGGCGCACGTCCTCCTCATAGGCGTGGTAGGCCTCATAGGCCGCCCGGGCGGCGGCCACGGTCTCCTTCCTCGGGATGTCGAACTCCCGGTGGAAGTACTCGGCGGCGTGCTTTTCAAAGTCCTTTGGCCGGTGGAGGCCGAAGTACTCGTGGATGTAATGCGCCCCCTTCAGTGCGGGGATGTTGGCGGCGATCAGGTCGGGGTAGTAGGCCACCACCGGGCAGTTGTAGTTGTTGTCGCTGATGCCCTCGTCGAAGTTGTAGCTCATGCAGGGGTAGAAGATGGCGTCCACCCCCTCCTCGATCAGGCTGAGCACATGGCCGTGCACCAGCTTGGCCGGGTAGCACACCGTGTCCGAGGGGATGGTGCGCTGGCCCTTGATGTACAGCTGACGGCTGGACTCCGGGGAGAGCACCACCTCGAAGTTCAGCTTGGTGAAGAACTCGAACCAGAAGGGCAGGTTCTCGTACATGTTCAGCCCGAAGGGGATGCCCATTCTGCCCCGGACGCCGGTGCCGCTCCCCTTGCCCTGGAGGGCGCGGAGCTTTTCGTACTTGTAGCGCATCAGGTCGGGCATCTGCTCCTTCTTGCCCCCCAGGGGCTTGGAGCACCGGTTGCCGGAGATGAATCGGCGGCCGCCGTCAAACTGGTTGACGGTCAGGGAACAGTGGTTGGTGCAGCCGTTGCAGGTGATGGGCTTGGCGGTGTGCTGGAAGGTCTTCAGCTCTTCCGGCGACAGAATGGCGGACTTCTCCAGGGCCAGTTCCTTGGCGGCCAGGGCGGCGCCGAAGGCCCCCATGATGCCGGCGATGGTGGGCCGGGTGACGTCGCGGCCCAGCTCCTGCTCAAAGGCCCGGAGCACCGCGTCGTTGAGGAAGGTGCCCCCCTGGACCACAATGTGCTGGCCCAGGTCGTCGGCGGAGGACATTCGCAGCACCTTGTAGATGGCATTTTTCACGATGGAGATGGCCAGGCCGGCGGAGATGTCCTCCACGCTGGCCCCGTCCTTCTGGGCCTGCTTTACCGAGGAATTCATAAACACTGTGCAGCGGGAGCCCAGGCTCACCGGCTTCTCGGTGAACAGGCCCAGCTTGGCGAAGTCGGCGATCTCATAGCCCAGGGCCCGGGCGAAGGTCTCGATAAAGGAGCCGCAGCCCGAGGAGCAGGCCTCGTTGAGCATGATGGAGTCCACGGCGCCGTTGCGAATCTTGAAGCACTTCATGTCCTGGCCGCCGATGTCGATGATGAAGTCCACGTCGGGGTTGAAGTGGCGGGCGGCGTTCAGGTGGGCCACGGTCTCCACCAATCCCAGGTCGCAGCGGAAGGCGTTGAGGATCAGGTCCTCGCCGTAGCCGGTGACGGCGCTGCCCCGGATCTGGATCCGGTCGCCGCAGAGGGCGTAGATCTTCTCCAGCTGCTCCTTGACAATGGAGACCGGGTTGCCCTGGTTGGAGTGGTAATAGGTGTACAGCAGCCCGCCGTCCGGGGCGATGAGCACCAGCTTGGTGGTGGTGCTGCCCGCGTCGATGCCCAGATAGGCGTCCCCGGCATAGGTGTCCGGGTCCACCTCCGGGGGATGGGAGGCGTTGTGGCGCTCGCAGAAGGCCTTGTACTCCGCCTCGTCCCGGAAGAGCTGGGGGGCGGTGTTGATGCTGGTGGTGGCCTCCCGGCTCTCCTCCAGCAGCCGGAGGGCCTCGTCAAAGGGCATGCTCCTGAAGTCCCCGGCGCACAATGCGGCGCCGATGGCGGCGAAGCAGTCGCCGTCCTCCGGGAAGATGGCGTGCTCCTCATCCAGCTTCAGGGTCTCCACAAACCGCTCCCGCAGCCCCTGGAGAAAGTGGAGCGGGCCGCCCAGAAAGACGATCTTGCCCTTGAGCTCCCGGCCCTGGGTCAGGCCGGCGATGGTCTGGTCCACCACCGCCTGGAAGATGGAGGCGGCCACGTCCTCCTTGCGCCCGCCCTGGTTCAGGATGGGCTGGATGTCGCTCTTGGCGAACACGCCGCAGCGGGAGGCGATGGGATAGATCTTCTCGTGCTTGAGGGACAGCTCATCCAGCTCGTCGGCGGTGACGTTCATCAGGGTGGCCATCTGGTCGATGAAGGCGCCGGTGCCCCCGGCGCAGGAGCCGTTCATCCGCTCCTCCAGGGCGCCGCCGAAGAAGATGATCTTGGCATCCTCGCCGCCCAGCTCAATGACGGCGTCGGCGTTGGGGATGTACTCATTCACCGCGGCGGCGGTGGCGTAGACCTCCTGGACAAAGTCCACACCGCTGGCCTTGGCCACGCCCAGGCCGGCGGAGCCGGTGATGACCAGCTTGATGTCCTGTCCCGAAAAGCGGGGGGCGATGGAGTTCAGGATCTCACAGGCCTTTTCCCGGACCTTGGAGAAGTGTCGCTCGTAGGAGCGGAAGAGAAGTTGATTCTGTTCGTCCAGCACCACCACTTTGACGGTGGTGGAACCGATGTCGATGCCGATGCGAAGGCTCATATACGTCCACCTTATCTAAATTCTAAAATGCTGTCAGTGCGGGGCATCCCGGAAGATGCGGCCTGCGTTTGACAGAGAACAGACATTATTTTATTGTACCAGATTTTCAAGATTTGACAAGGATATTGTACCACGTCAAATGTGAACGCGCTGTAAAACATCCGTCGGATTCGAAGGGAATTGGTGCCAGCCCAGGGCGGCCCTTCCGGCGGGAGATTAGAAGAAAAGAGGGTTTCCCCGGCGGTTATTTTATGTTATACTATTTATATTCACCTTTGGGAGGCATTGCATATGGGACCGGAGTATTACACTCAGGAGGGAATGCGGGCTCAGCTGGAGGAGTGGCTGCGCAGATTCCGGGAGGATCAGCCCGGCACCATTATGGAGTGGGTGCCGCTCTACCTGCACGACTGCGATTTCCAGAAGCGGACGATGACGGTCTGTGTGGACCCCACCCCCTGGATGGCGGACCGCACCGGCGGGATGAGCAACGGTGCCTTTTCGGTTGCGCTGGATGAGACCATGGGCATTTTGTGCGTCTACTTTGTGGACAGCATGACCCCCACCATCACCATGCAGATGTCCCTGCTGCGCCCCATTCCCATTGACCGCCGGCTGTACATCAAGGTCAAGCTGCTGGGCACCGACGGCACCAAGATTGACGTCAGCGCCACCGCCTGGAGCGGGGACGATGCGGATCATCCGGTGTGCACTGCCATGGGCATTTACTACGGTTACAGCCGCTCCCTGGCGAACTGAGATCAGACAGACTATGAAAACAGGAGGTTATTACCATGGATTATCAAGCAGAATACCGACGCAAACTGGCCACCGTGGATGACGTGCTGGACTCCATCCAGAGCGGTTACACGCTGACCTGTTCCCAGGCTGCCAACGACCCCACCGCCATTTTGGACCGACTGCATGAGCTGCGGGGCCGGGTGCACGACATCAAGATGTACGGCCCCATGTGCTGCTTTGAGCACGAATTCATGGTCAACCCCCTGTATCGGGACACCTTTGACATCGATGTGGCCTTTCTGATGGCGGACACCCGCAGGGCGCTGGAGGCCAACGCCATCAATTACTACCCCAGCCACATGCACGACGGCGGCCAGCGCTGGCTGGACGTCAACGGGGACCCGGACGTGTTCATCGCCGCGGTCTCCCCCATGGACAAGCACGGCTATTTCACCATCCCCCTGTGCATCTCCCACGAGCGCACCTTCCTGGCGGCGGCCAAGAAGGTCATCGTCCAGGTCAACCCCAATCTGCCCAGGACCCGGGGGGACACGGCCCTGCACATCCGGGACGTGGACATGATTGTGGAGGCGGCCACTCCGCTGCCCTACCTGCCCAAGAGCCAGCCCACCCAGGTGGATCAGGCCATCGGCCAGTATGTGGCCAGCCTGGTCAACGACGGGGACACCATCCAGCTGGGCATCGGCGGCATCCCCGACGCCGCCGCCATGTCCCTGATGGACAAGCATGAGCTGGGACTGCACACCGAGATGCTGACCAACTCCATCGTGGACCTGATCGACGCGGGGGTCATCACCAACCGCCGCAAGACGCTGCACAAGGACCGGTGCATCTGCACCTTCGCCCTGGGTACCCAGGAGCTCTATGACATGGTGGACGACAACCCGGGAGTGGAGTTCTACAGCGCCAGTTATGTCAATGACCCCCGGGTCATCGGCCAGAACGACAACTTCGTCTCGGTGAACTCCGCCCTGGCGGTGGACCTGACCGGCCAGATCTGCTCCGAGAGCATCGGCTCCCGCCAGTACTCGGGCACCGGCGGCCAGAACGACTTCGGCGAGGGCGCCGCCTACTCCAAGGGCGGCCGCAGCATCATCTGCGTCAAGGCCTCCAAGAAGGGGGGCACTCTGTCCTCCATCGTGGGCCAGCACGCCCCCGGCAGCGTGGTCACCATGAGCCGCAACACCGTGGACTATGTCATCACCGAGTTCGGCATCGCCCCCATCAAGGGCCGCTCCGTCCGCCAGCGGGTGGACAACCTGATCGCCGTGGCCCACCCCGACTTCCGGGCCGAGCTGCGCCGCCAGGCCGAGGAGCTCCACCTGTGGTGAGCGGGGCCGGCTGACGATGGCTCTGAATAGAAAAAATCCCGCTGCATCCGGGGCGCGCCCTGCCTTTTCAGGCGGCGCGCCCCGTTTTTTTGTCCGGAGAAGGGAGTGAGGGGCGAGCTCAGTCCAGCCGCCGGATGTCCACCGTGGCGATGGCGGACTGGCCCGGCGCCCCGGTCACCAGATTCTGGGGTGCGGGCACCAGCAGCATAAAGCCGTCCGCGCCGCAGCGCTTTTCGTACCCCTGGGCGTAGTCCTCCTCCACGGAGATGTGCTGGACCTGGCCGATCACCATGGCGGTGATACCCGCGCCGCTCAGATCCCGCACCTCCTTCAGGGTGCACTCCAGGGTGAGGAAGGCCTCCTGGATCACCGGCGCATGGACGGTCTTCGCCGGGGCGGCGGTGAACCCTCCGGCGGCGCACTCGTCGGTCTCGTCGCCGTTGTGATGGATGGTGTCCACCAGCCGGTCATAGCAGCTCATGGGCAGAAAATTCAGGCAAAAGCAGCCCTCCCGCCGGAGGTTGGCATAGGTGTGGGTGTGCTGGAACAGGTTGCCCATGACCGCAAAGAAGGCGGTCCGGTCCCCGTGGAAGCTGCCCCAGGCGTGAAAGCACACGTTGGGCAGTCCGTTGTCCTTCCAGGTGGTGATGGCAAACAGGGGGGAGGGGATGGCCGCCGTGGTCTCCAGATGGGAGAACAGCTCAAACTCCTCCGGATAGGATGGACGGAAATACTGGGGGAAGTCCCTGTCGATTTCGATTTTCATTTCAGATGCCTCCCTGGGGGCGGTGAATTGGCCCGGCGCCGGTCTGCCGGGCCTCTGAGATGATCCTATCAGATTTCGCCCGCCGCCGCAACCGACCTTTTCCTTGTCCCCGGGGCTGGGGAGGAAAAATCCTTCGCCGGGGTTCGGGATGACATTTTTCCGCCCCCCCTGTCATCCTGAGGAGCGTCAGCGACGAAGGATCTTTTTCTGTGAATCCGGCGCGGGCGGGAAGAAGCTCCTTCGCTGTCGCTCGGGATGACATTTTTCCGCCCCCCTGTCATCCTGAGGAGCGCCAGCGGCGAAGGATCTTTTTCTGTGAATCCGGCGCGGGCTGGAAGAAGCTCCTTCGCTGTCGCTCAGGATGACATTTCTCCACTCAGGATGACAAAAAGCGGGGCTGTTGCAGATACTGCAACAGCCCCGCCATTTGATACGCCTGATACATGCCGGCGCAGACCGGTTCAGGCCAGCAGCAGCTTCCGGTAGTCCTCCGGGGCGGCCACCCGTCCCACGGCGGAGAAGGAGACATGCTCAAAGTCGAAGGTGCCCCGGGCCAGCTGGAGCACTTCCTCCCGGGTCACCGCATCGTAGGCGGCGATGATGTCGTCAGGGGTGAGGAATTTCCCCTCCCGGAGCAGGCAGCGGGCCAGATGGCTCATCCGGGCGGAGGTGGCCTCCAGCCCCATCAGTACGTTGGCCTTGCTCTGCTCCCGGGCCAGCTCCAGCTCCTCCTGGGTGGGGCCGTTCTGCAGAAATTCCGTCAGCACCTCCCGGATGCAGGCAATGGCCTTGGGCTCCTGCTCCTGGCCCAGGGCGGTGTAGACCGAAAACAGTCCCACCTCCTCGTGGCTGGTGCCGAAGGTGTACACGCTGTAGCACAGCCCGTTTTTCTCCCGCACCTGTTGGAACAGCCGGGAGGACATGCCGCCCCCCAGAATGGAGGAGAGCAGCTGCATCTGGTACTTCCGGGGGTCCCGGTCGGTGATGGAGGGGAAGGCCACCAGCAGATGGTTTTGCTCCGTGGCCTTTTTCTTGACCACGATGGAGTCCTGGATGGCGGCCGGCTTCAATGGCTTGGCTTTGCCTGGCGCCATGGCGGAGAACCGGGCTTTGATCTCCTCCAGAATGGCGTCGTCAAAGCTCCCCGCCAGGGTGATCACCACCCGGTCGGCGGTGTAGTGGCCCTCCTTGTAGGCCTTCAGCCAAGAACCGGTCATCTTGTCCAGAGTGGCCTTCCGGCCCAGGATGGGCCGCCCCAGGGAGGAACCGTGAAAGACCGCGGCAAAGAGCTTCTCGCTGACCAGGTCCGAGGGATCGTCGGCGTACATGCCGATCTCTTCCAGGATGACCCCCCGTTCGGTGGCCACATCCGCTTCGGCAAAGGCGCTGTCAAAGAACATGTCGCACAGGATGTCCAGGGCCTCCCGGAGGTGGGTGTCCAGGCACCGGGCGTGGAAGCAGGTGTTCTCCTTGGTGGTAAAGGCGTTGATCTGGCCCCCGATGGCGTCCATCCGCCGGGCCAGGGCCTCGGCGGAGCAGGTGGGAGTGCCCTTGAAGAGCATGTGCTCGATGAAGTGGGCGGCGCCGCCCTCAGAGGCCTTTTCGTCCCGGGAGCCGGTGGAGACCCAGATGCCCAGGGCGGCGGAGCGGACCCCCGGCATCCGCTCGGATGCAATCCGGACGCCGTTGGGCAGGGTGGTCAGTTGATAGTCATACATAGTTTCAGCCTCGCTGCATTCAAGATGGCCGCCCGGGCGGAAGCCGGCCGCCTCCGGGGAGGAGGGGGTATTGGCCGCGCCGGCCGCGGACGGAATCGAAAAGCCGGACGGACGTTTTCACATTTCGTCCGTCCGGCTTAGTATCACCGAATTTTTCGGTATCTTACTTCTGGCCCTGTTTGGCCTGCTGCTCCCGGATCTCCCGGAGGGCGTCCTTGTGGCTCAGGTTGACCCGGCCCTTCTCGTCGATGTCGGTGACCTTGACCCAGATCATATCGCCGATGTTGACCACGTCCTCCACCTTGGCCACCCGGTGGTTGGCCAGCTTGGAGATGTGAACCAGGCCGTCCTTGCCCGGGGCCAGCTCCACAAAGGCGCCGAACTGCATGATGCGCACCACCTTGCCGAAGTAGAGGGCGCCCACCTCGGGGACAAAGACGATGGTCTCGATGGCCTTCTTGGCGGCCTCCACGCTCTGGGTGTCGGGGCCGGAGATGAAGATGTCGCCGGTCTCCTCGATGTCGATCTTGGCGCCGGAGTCGGCCTGAATCTTCTGGATGACCTTGCCGCCGGAGCCGATGACCTCCCGGATCTTGCTGGTGTCGATCTTCATCTTCAGCATCCGGGGGGCGTTGGGGCTGACCTCAGCCCGGGGAGCGGGGATGCAGGGCAGGATCACCTCGTCGATGATGGCGCAGCGGGCGTCCCGGGTGATGTCCAGAGCGGACCGGATGATCTCCATGGTCAGGCCGTCGTTCTTCAGGTCCATCTGGATGGCGGTGATACCGGCCTTGGTGCCGGCCACCTTGAAGTCCATCTCGCCGTGGAAGTCCTCCACGCCCTGGATGTCAATGAAGGTGTTGAAGCTGCCGTCGTCGTCCTGGATCAGGCCACAGGAGATGCCGGCCACCGGGGCCTTGATGGGCACGCCTGCGTCCATCAGCGCCAGGGTGGAGCCGCACACAGAGCCCTGGGAGGTGGAGCCGTTGGAGGAGAGCACCTCGGAGACCACCCGGATGGCATAGGGGAACTCCTCCACCGAGGGCAGCACCGGCAGCAGCGCCCGCTCAGCCAGGGCGCCGTGGCCGTACTCCCGGCGGTTGGTGCTCTTGGCGCCCCGGGCCTCGCCGGTGGAGTAGGCGGGCATGTTGTAGTGGTGCATATACCGCTTGGACTCCTCTTCCCAGATGGTGTCCAGCTTCTGGGCGGCGGAGAGGGTGTTCAGGGTGGCGATGCTCAGCACCTGGGTCTGGCCGCGGGTGAACAGGCCGGAGCCGTGGACCCGGGGCAGCACGCCCACCTCGGCGGCCAGGGGCCGGATCTCGTTTCTCTGGCGGCCATCCACCCGGTGGCCCTCCAGCAGCCAGGCCTTGACGATCTTCTTCTGGAACTTGTAGGTGATGGTCTCCAGATACTTGTCCATGTCGGGATAGTCTTCCAGGAACAGCTCGTGCCAGTGGTCGATCAGCTTGTTCCAGCGCTCCTCCCGCACGTTCTTGTCATCGGTGTCCATGGCGGCCTTGGCCTCTTCCATGGTGGCTTCCACGATCTTGTCGAAGAGCTCCTGGTTGAAGTCGGCGTGCTGATAGGTGAACTTGGGCTTGCCGATCTCCTCCACCATCCGGTTGATCAGGGCCACGATGGTCTTGTTGACCTCATGGGCGGCCTTGATGCCCTCGAACATGATCTCGTCGGGGATCTCGTTGGCGCCGGCCTCGATCATAACCACCTTCTCGCCGGTGGAGGCCACGGTGGTGTCCATCTGGCTGGCGGCCCGCTGCTCCCGGGTGGGGTTGATGACGATCTTGCCGTCCACATAGCCCACCTCGCAGGCGCCGATGGGGCCGTTCCAGGGGATGTCGGAGATGGCCACCATGGCGGAGGCGCCGATCATGGCGGTGATCTCAGGGGAGCAATCCCGGTCCAGGCTCATGACGGTGCAGGTGATGCACACGTCGTTGCGCAGGTCGCTGGGGAACAGGGGGCGCATGGGCCGGTCGATCAGGCGGCTGGCCAGCACCGCGGGCAGAGAGGGGCGGCCCTCCCGGCGCATGAAGGAGCCGGGGATGCGGCCCACAGCGTAGAGCTTCTCCTCAAAATCCACGCTCAGGGGGAAGAAGTCCACGCCGTCCCGGGGACGGGGGGAGGCGGTGACAGCCACCATGACGGTGGTCTCGCCGTACTTGACCATGGCGGCGGCGTTGGCCAGCTCCGCCACCTTGCCCACCTCGATGGAGAAGGGACGGCCCGCCAGGTCCATCTCGTACTTGCGGTAGTTGGGGAATGTCTTTTGGCTGATAATTGTTGACATTGTTTGTCCTCCTCTGTGGGGAGGCTTCGCCGTGCCGTTTAGCACTTGAATCCAGCCTTGCCGGGATTTTTTCCCCGGTGGATCAAGGGCAGATTCAACTGCTAAAGCGTGCGGCTCGCCTCCTGATTTCAGTTGGTGCAACGGAAATCAGGGCGGCGCATGGCGTGCGCCGCCCTGAAAGGAACACTTACTTACGCAGGCCCAGCTTGGCGATCAGGGCGCGATAACGCTCGATGTCCTTCTTGGCCAGGTAATCCAGCATTTTGCGGCGCTTGCCGACCATCTTCAGCAGGCCCCGGCGGGAGTGATTGTCATGGGTGTGCACCCGCAGGTGCTCGGTGAGCTGCTGAATGCGGGCAGTCAGAATGGCCACCTGGACCTCGGGAGAGCCGGTGTCGTTCTCATGGGTGCGGTTTTCCTCAATGACGGCGGTCTTTTCTTCTTTGCGGATCATGGACGATTCCACCTTTCTTAAAATAATCCCTCTCGGCTGGGTCGCGGGCGGGTGAAAACCCCGCGTAAGCGCTGCGGGCGTAAATCCCGAGACTAAGCCGAAGGGCGGCGCTCATGATAACGCATCATGAAAGCTGAGCTAGTATAGCACAGTTTGCTCGATTTGTAAAGGAAAATTTGATTGTATACCAGGGGTTTTCGGATGCGGTGGGGCGGGCCGGCAGCGCCTGATCAGATGGCGGGGCGGGCGTGCATTTTTCTCTCCGGAGTCGGAACTTCTGCCGTGCTGCACTCCGGAGACGGCAGACAGGCATCCGCCGGGGGAGGACAAAAAATGGAATTTTGTGTTTCTGCACGATGGGCGGGCGAAGAAGAGGGAAAAGATTGTGCTATTTTTCACATTCGAATCAATTGCAAAAAGCGGTCGAATTTGATACAATGAACACACTGAGACCGGTGTTGATCGCACAGGCTTCGCAATAGCGTTGCCGGGGGGGTGCGAGAAAAATACCGGCCTTTGTGTTCCGTCCCTCCGGGCGGAGCAGACAGAAACACCCCGCGCCTCTGCTGCAGAGGCGCGGGGTGTTTTTTGTCCTTTTGTTCCGGCGGCGCCGGATTCCCTCACACCAGGAACATCACCCACACGGTGATCACCAGGCCCAGCGTGGCGGCGGTGATGCAGAGCTCCAGCACATCGGCCAGGCTCAGCTCCAGGCGGGAGCGGCCGCGGCGCTGGCGGCGGGGCTGGGGCTTGGGCTCCTCCTCGTGCCAGACCGACTCGTCCACTTCCCAGTGGTAGCTGACGGGATCCCCCACGGCGGCGGGGGCGGCATTGGCCGCGACAGCGGAGCGCTGGAGCCGGTTGCGGTATTCGGTAAAGTCAATGACGTTCCCCTGGCGTCGGACATATTGATTTGTATGGAAATACAGCGTTTTCATGGGTGGGAACCTCCTACGCGTTTTCGTTGTCCAGATTATAATTCGATCTATGTCCGATAGAACGGACTTTTCATCGCCGCCCCGGAAGGGGGCTGCCCTGGGAGGGCGCGGCCGCCCTGGAATCAGCAGAGGGCCGGAGCGGCGGTAATCCGCATTCTCCGGAGCCGGGGCGCTTCTGTGTCCGCAGACTTTTTCTCTTTATATATACCACAACTGAGCGCCTGCGTCTAGTGAAAAAATGAAATAGAATAACAAAATATTGTCTTTTTCAGTTTTTTTTACAGGTAAAGCCCACAATATGTTGCGTTATGGTTAACCGAGGTTTTGTTATGCGGCAGAACGGGGGGTGAAACGTTTGTTCTATTTTGAAATATAGCACATCTGTTCGATTTTGTCAAGCCTGCTTCCGGCGCTTCTTTTCCCTGACAGGAATTCTCCTGCCCTTTTAAAGAAATAAAAAGTTTGTTCCCTTCAAAAGTATTGGGTTTCTTTCGATGCGGCCCTGGCCCCAGCGGCCTTGACAGCATCCACGGCGGGTCGGTATAATAATTATATACCTATACTCCCACTGGTATGGAGGGACAGAAGCCATGAGACAGTGTATGGACGCCGACAATCTCCACCGGCGGCTCAGGAAAATCATCGGCCAGGTTCAGGCCATCGACCGGATGGTGGACGAGGACATCCCCTGCGAGGACATTCTCTCCCAGATCAACGCCGCCAAGTCCGCCCTGAACAAGGTGGGCCAGGTGGTGCTGGAGGGCCACATCCGCCACTGCGTCCGGGACGGCATCGAGCACGGGGACGCGGATCAGACCATCGAACGCTTCACCAAGGCGGTGGAGCGCTTCGCCAATATGCAGTAGTCTCCAACGGGACACACCGCAGAACCCTGCGGTGTGTCTTTTTGTTTGCCCTTCCGGCCTGCTTTCGCGCCTCTTTCACTGTTAACTCTCTCTTGACAACCTATACCCCTATGGGTATTATATGCATATACCCCTATAAGTATAAAGGAGGCCTGACCATGTCCCATCTGCTGGACCGGCTGGAGGAGCTGCTGGAGCTGGGCGGCACCAAAAAGGAGATCGTGCTGCTGGTGATCTCCGGCCTGGCGCTGATCGCCAGCATCTTCCACCTGCTCCCCCTGCCCTTCGACGCCGCCTGGATCGCCATTGTGCTGTGCGGCGTCCCCATTGTGCTGGAGGCCATCATCGGCCTGATCCGTTCCTTTGACATCAAGGCCGACGTGCTGGTCTCCATGGCGCTGATCGCCTCGGTGTGCATCGGGGAGGACTTTGCCGCCGGCGAGGTGGCCTTCATCATGCAGATCGGCGCCCTGCTGGAGGATCTGACCGTGGCCCGGGCCCGGGCGGGCATCGAAAAGCTGGTTCATCTGACCCCCCAGACCGCCAGAGTGCTGCGCGGCGGCGCGGAGGAAATCATCCCCGCGGAGCAAGTGGCCCTGGGAGATCTGCTCCGGGTGCTGCCCGGGGAGACCGTCCCGGTGGACGGGGCGGTGCTGTCCGGCCAGACCTCGGTCAACCAGGCGGTGATGACCGGGGAGTCCCTGCCGGTGGACAAGGGTCCCGGGGACCAGGTCTCCAGCGGCACCGTCAACCAGTTCGGCGCCTTTGAGATGCGGGCCACCAAAGTGGGGGAGGACAGCTCCATCCAGCGCATGATCCGGCTGGTCCAGTCCGCCGATGCGGGCAAGGCCAAAATTGTGGGCCTGGCGGACCGGTGGGCCACCTGGGTGGTGGTCATCGCCCTGGCCGCCGCCCTGCTGACCTGGCTGATTTCGGGGGAGATCATCCGGGGGGTGACCATTCTGGTGGTGTTCTGCCCCTGCGCCCTGGTGCTGGCCACGCCCACCGCCATCATGGCGGCCATCGGCAACGCCACCCGCCACGGCTTTCTGGTCCGGGAGGGGGACGCCCTGGAGCGGCTGGCCAAGGTGCGTAAAATCACCTTTGACAAGACCGGAACCCTGACCTGCGGCACCCCTCAGGTGGTGGCGGTCAAGGGGGTCTCCGGCTGGAGGGACCGGGCGGTCTACGCCCTGGCCGCGGCGGCGGAACAGCGCTCCGAGCACCCCCTGGGCCGGGCCGTCCTGAACTGCTGGCGGCAGGGCGGCGGGGAGGCCCTCCCGGAATGCCAGGCCTTTGAACTGCTGCCCGGACGGGGCGTGTCCGCCCAAATTGAGGGCCGCCGGGTGCTGGCGGGCAACCCCAAGCTGCTCCGGGAGGAGGCGGTGGAGCTGCCCGCCGGGGCGGCGGCAGAGGCGGAGGGCTGGCTGCGGCAGGGCTGCACCGTGATCTACCTGGCGGTGGACGGCGCCCTGGCAGGCTATGTGGCCCTCTCGGACACGGTGCGCGCCGAGAGCGCCCCCATGATCCGCCGCATCCAGGCCCTGGGGGTTCAGCCGGTGCTGCTGACCGGCGACCACGAAAACGCCGCCCGGGCCATCGACGGGGAGCTGGGGATCGAAGCGGTCCATGCAAACTGCCTGCCCGAGGACAAGTTGGAGATCATCGGCGGCTATCAGGCCCAGGGCGACGCGGTGTGCATGATCGGCGACGGCATCAACGACGCCCCCGCCCTGAAGAAGGCGGACGTGGGCATCGCCATGGGGGGCGTGGGCAGCGACATCGCCGTGGACGCCGCCGACATCGCCCTGGTGGACGACGAGGTGAAGGAGCTGCCCCACCTGCTCTCCCTCTCCCGGCGGATGATGAGCACCATCAAGCTCAACCTGACCTTCTCCATGACCCTGAATTTTGTGGCCATCGCCCTGGCCTTCCCGGGCATCCTGAACCCGGTGGTGGGGGCGCTGGTCCACAACGCCGGCTCAGTGCTGGTCATCCTCAACTCGGCGCTGCTGCTGAAGTGGCGGCGCAGGACATAACCGCCGGGGCGGCCTTTCCCACAGGCCGCCCCGCCCTTTTTCCAGAGTTCCGCCCCAGGGTGATGCGGACAGCGTTGCGGCTATAATCCCCGCTTTTTCCGGGCATACTGGGAGCACACCCGGATACACGGAGAGAGGAGACGCCGTCATGAAACCACTCATTAAGAATATGCCAAGAGAAGAGGCGGTGGCCCTGGCAGATCTGGTGCAGATCCAGCCCGGCCAAGTGGTCAGCCGCACCCTGGCCCAGAACGATCAGGTCAGCCTCACCCTCTTTGCCTTTGACAAGGGGGAGGAGATCAGCGCCCACGAGTCCCCCGGGGACGCCCTGGCCACGGTGCTCAGCGGCGAGGGGGCCTTTACCGTGGAGGGCAAGACCCATGAGGTCAAGGCCGGGGAATCCCTGCTGATGCCCGCCAAAAAGCCCCACGCCGTGCGGGGGAAAGAGGCCTTCAAATTTTTGCTCACCGTTGTGTTCCCCCCGGAGAAAAAGGGAAAAAAGGAATGACTTTGCGCCGGACTGCCCCGGAGGGCGGCCCGGCGCCGGCTTTTGCCCCGCCCATCCCACGGCGGCGGTTTCCGAATTGCCTCCGAATTGGCGCAACACCCTTGCACCTGATGCCAAATCGGACTATGCTGAAGGGGAACAACGGAATAGGGATGTCTTCAGGGCAGGGTGAAATTCCCGACTGGCGGTACAGTCCGCAAGCGCGCAGCGCATGATTTGGTGCAATTCCAAAACCAACAGTACAGTCTGGATGAGAGAAGACCAGTTCCGCCCTCCGGCTCCGGTGAAAAACCGGCGCTGCGGTGTGCGGTCAGGTTGGCGCCGGCGAGACAGTCTCTGTCCGGCGCCAATGCTTGATTCTGGAGGAAACCGTTATGCGTCCAACCACAAAAAACGTCACTGTCACCGCCATGCTGTGCGCCCTCACCTACCTGGTCATGGCGGTGGGCCGAATTCCAGTCGTCCTGTTTCTGAAGTATGATCCCTCCGACGTGGTGGTCACGCTGGGCGGACTGATCTGGGGCCCCATGACCGCCTGCGCCGTATCGGCCGTGGTGGCCGTCCTGGAGATGGTCACCGTCAGTGAGACCGGGGTGCTGGGCTGCGTCATGAACATCGTGCAGACCCTCTCCTTTGCCGGTCCCGCCTGCCTCATCTACCGGCGGCGGCGCACGCTGGGCGGGGCGGCGGCCGGGCTGGCGGCGGGCTGCGGGGCCATGATTGCGGTCATGCTGCTGTGGAACTATCTGATTACCCCCATTTACATGGGCTATCCCCGCCAGGCAGTGGCTCAGCTGCTGCTGCCGGTGTTTCTGCCCTTCAACCTGCTGAAGGCCGGGCTGAACGCGGCTCTCACCTTTGTGCTGTATCGGCCGGTGGTGTCCGCCCTGGGGCGCAGCGGCCTGATCCCCCGGGCCGGGCAATCTCCCCGCCGCCACCCCGCCGGGCCGCTGCTGGCGGCCGGACTGGCGGCAGTCACCTGCGTGCTGCTGATCCTGTCCATGAACGGGACCATCTGAGGAGGAGGGCCATGGAACACTGGAAGGGTGAAAAGCCGATCTGCGCCCTGACCGGCAGCGTCATATCCGGGTTTGGACTGGGGAAACATGTGGGCACCCCCACTGCCAACCTGTGCCCCGGGTCGGGGACAACGCTGCCCGAGCCGGGGGTGTACACCTCGAAAGCTGTGCTGGAGGGCTGCGCCCATCCGGCGGTCACTTACATCGGCCCCCGCCCTGCCTGTGCGCCGGGCCAGGGGGTGAGGATCGAGACCCACCTTTTAAACGCCACGCAGGACCTCTACGGGCGGGAGCTCACCCTGCTGCTCTACCGGCGGCTGCGCCCCGCCCGGCGCTTTGACACCCTGGGGGAGCTGCTGGCCCAGATTCAGAGGGACTGCCTGGCCGCCCGGGCCTTCTGGGGCCTGACGGGGGAAGGCCCCCGGCTGGCGATGGACGGAGAAAAGCGCCGGATCACTGTAGATGGCCGGGAGGTGCGGCTGTCGGTCAAGGAATTCGACCTGCTGTTTCTGCTCTACTCCGCTCCGGACACCGCCTTCTCCAAGGGGGCGCTCTATGAGCGGGTGTGGCGGGAGCCGGCCAACCAGCACCTCCACCCGGTGGAGAACACCGTCTTTCAGATCCGGCGGCGGCTGCGGCCTTACGGGGCGGAGCGGGGCTTCATCCGCACGCTGGTGGGATATGGCTATCAGTTTCAGCCGGAATAGCTGCGCCGCCCTGGGCCGGGAGAGCGGGGTAGACGGCGAGGCCGGGGTTCTCCGCCCCGCACCCATCTCTCTCCATCGCCCCAAAAGGGACGGATGCAAAACAAACTGATTTTGTCGTGCTGAGCCCCAAGGGGGCAAAGCATCTTTTCCGCAGGGCGGAGAGCCGGGAGAAGATCCTTCGCCGGCGCTCAGAATGACAGCCGATCAGCGCTCAGGATGACAAAAGGGAGGCTGCTGCAGGATCTGCAGCAGCCTCCCTTCTCTCAGCGCTCTGTTGGCGGCTCCTCCGCCCCCGGCCCCTCCCCGGGGCGCCGGGACAACTGGTAGGCGATCCGGGGGCTTCCGTCCCAGATGTAGATGGTGCCGCAGCGGACAAAGCCGTTCTGCTCCAGCAGCCGCTGCATGGTGCGGTTGTCGGCATGGGTGTCCGCCCGCAGGTCGGGGGCGTGGGCGCGGCAGAAGGCCAGGCACTCCCGGAAGATGCCGGGATGCCTCCCGTCCCCCGCCAAGCGGTGGATGGTGCCGTAGGGCCCCGGGCGCAGCCAGCCGCCCCCGTCGATGTGCCCATAGGTGGGGTCCTCCCCCAGAGCCAGCACGAAGGCGCCGCAGGGCCGCCCCGCCCGCTCCACCACATAGAGCTGCCCCGCTGCCAGGTCAGCCTCCAGCAGCCCCCGGTCCGGGTAGTCCTCCTCCCACTGGGTGGGGTTGCCGCTGCGGGCCATAAAGGCCCGGGCCCCGGCGTACAGGGTCAGCATCCAGTCCAGATCCCGCTTCTCTGCCCGGCGTATCATCCTTTGAACACCTCTCTCCCACGGTTTTCCCCATTTTACCACACCCCGCCCCCGCCCACAAGGCCGCCCCGCCCTTGCAAATTTCTGGCCGGAAGGTATAATAGAGGGGAAGAGTATGATCTGCGGGATGGGCGGCCTTCCGCTGGAAAGGCCGCCGGTGACAGGCGGCCGGACGCCGCCCCGGCCATCCCGCCGGAAAGGAACCACGCTACATGCACATCTATCTCATGCGCCACGGGGAGACCGACTGGAACATCGCCCGCCAAATGCAGGGCCACTCGGACATCCCACTCAACGCCAACGGCCTGCGCCAGGCCCGGCAGGCCGCCGCCGGAATGCGGGGGCTGCCCATCGACCGCATTCTGACCAGTCCTCTGCGCCGGGCCAAACAGACCGCCCAGGCGGTGGCTGCGGGACGGGGGGTGCCGGTGCTCATCGAGGAGAACCTGATCGAAATGGGGTTCGGCGCCCTGGAGGGCAAACTGCTTCGGGATTACCCGGAATACCAGTGCATTTTCTCCGACCCGGAGCGCTATGTCCCCGCCGAGGGAGGCGAGAGCTATCCTGAGCTGGACGAGCGGTGCCGGGTGCTGCTGGAGGAGATCATCCCGCCCCTGGAAGGGCGCTACCACGACGTGCTGATGTGCAGCCACGGCGCCCTGATCAAAGGGGTGGTGCGCCGCCTGTTGGGGCGCCCGCTCGCCCAGTTCTGGACCGACCCGCCCCAGCCCAACTGCTCCTGCACGGTGCTGGAATACGACGGCGGAGCGTACCGGCTCGTGGAGCAGGGACGTCTCTACCAGTGAGGCAAAACAGCCGTTGATTTTCCCCTTGACTGTGGTATACTACATCCAATCCATCCGATTTCCATTCTACGTCCAAAGGAGGCCCAACCCATGGTGAACGTCACCCTGACCACCCAGCGCGTCCGGGAGGTCCATTTTGTCAACCGCCTGGACAAATCCGGCCAGATCAAGCTGTCCAGCAGCTTTAACTTCCACGTGGACTATGCCGCGGACAATACCCGCTGCGTGGCCAAGCTCTATCAGAGCGCCCAGTACAAGGACGACCCCGACAAGCTCTTCATCTCCGCCGAAATCGTAGGCATTTTCAGCCTCCAGGGTGTGGTGGACGAGGAGACCAAGCGGGATGCCCATGTCCAGTGCTATGACCAGCTCTTCCCCTTCCTCCAGAGCACGGTCAACCAGCTGGCCACCGCCTCCGGCCTGCCCGGCTTCCTGCTCAAAAAGAACCCCATGAAGCGGGAGAATATCGCCTTCTCTCAGAAGAAAAAGGAAGAGCCTCCCATGACTCTGCCCATCGTGTAAACGGCAAACTGCGCCGCTGCGCAAGATATGGAAACGCCCCCGGCGGACACATCCAGATGTGTCCGCCGGGGGCGCTGTTTCTTTCGGCTCCGCCGGCTCAACCCTCGGGCCCGGGCGGATGAAACAGGGCGTCCACCGTGAGCTGCAGCTCCGCGGCCAGCCGGAAGGCCAGGGACAGGGTGGGGTCATACTTGTTGTTCTCGATGGCGTTGACTGTCTGACGGGATACGCCGCACCGCTTTGCCAGCTCCTCCTGGGAGAGGCCCAGCTCCTTCCGCCGCTCCTTAATCCGATTTTCCATGGCTGCCGCTGTGCCTCCACCGGTAGAACATCAGCGCCGCGAAGTAGATGATGGCGGCCACCTCCAACTGGATAAAGGGATTGACTGCCATGGGTTGGGAGCGCACATAGTTCTCGATCACATCCAACAGGGTCGCTCCGGTGGTGCCCAGCAGGGTGAAGGTGCTCGCCTTCCACACGATGACCTGGTTGCGTTCGTCCCCCGGCAGAAGCATTGTCACCAGCATGATTCCGTCCAGGACCACAAAGATCAACAGGACGACCAACAAGAAAATGGTTGCGCCTATAGGCATATGGACTCCTCCTCTTTTTTACGGCGTGAAATGTAAAACTCTTTTGACACTTCTGAGTATATAACGGCTGCCCTGAAATGTCAATAGTTTTTTACATTTTATCAGAGGACAGGATAATGACCCGCCGCACGTTTTGTGTGCGCACTGTCTTGTATGGCGTAATATTGGCCTTGATTTTTTCTTCCATATGAGCCGAGGTGTTGCCAAGACGCAAAAAACACGCTTCTGCCAGCAATGGCAGAAGCGTGCTTTGATTTTAAAGAGGCAGATGTCTGCCATCAGGGCCTCGTTGACCGCCACAGCGACGGCCACGGTAGCGCCTACCATGGGGGCGGCGCAGAGCGCCGCGTGAAATGGCCCGATCTGCCGGGGGCAGATCGCACCCGGCCCCATGGCGCAGAGAGTCCTTACTTGTTCAGGGCCTCGTTGACCGCCACAGCCACGGCCACGGTAGCACCCACCATGGGGTTATTGCCCATGCCCAGGAAGCCCATCATCTCCACGTGAGCGGGCACGGAGGAGGAGCCGGCGAACTGGGCGTCGGAGTGCATGCGGCCCATGGTGTCGGTCATGCCGTAGGAGGCGGGGCCGGCGGCCATGTTGTCGGGGTGCAGGGTGCGGCCGGTGCCGCCGCCGGAGGCCACGGAGAAGTACTTCTTGCCCTGCTCGATGCACTCCTTCTTATAGGTGCCCGCCACCGGGTGCTGGAAGCGGGTGGGGTTGGTGGAGTTGCCGGTGATAGACACGTCCACGCCCTCGTGGTGCATGATGGCCACGCCCTCCCGGACGTCGTCGGCGCCGTAGCACTTGACGGCGGCCCGCTCGCCCTTGGAGTAGGGGATCTCCCGGACCACCTTCAGCTCGCCGGTGTAGTAGTCGAACTGGGTCTGGACATAGGTGAAGCCGTTGATGCGGGAGATGATCTGGGCGGCGTCCTTGCCCAGGCCGTTCAGGATGACCCGGAGGGGCTCCTTGCGGGCCTTGTTGGCGTTGCGGGCGATGCCGATGGCGCCCTCGGCGGCGGCGAAGGACTCGTGGCCGGCCAGGAAGGCGAAGCACTTGGTCTCGTCCCGCAGCAGCATGGCGCCCAGATTGCCGTGGCCCAGGCCCACCTTCCGGTCGTCGGCCACGGAGCCGGGGATGCAGAAGGCCTGCAGGCCGATGCCGATGGCCTCGGCGGCCTCGGCGGCGGTCTTCACGCCCTTCTTGATGGCGATGGCCGCGCCCACGGTGTAGGCCCAGCGGGCGTTCTCAAAGCTGATGGGCTGCACCCCGGCCACGATGTCGTAGGGGTTGAAGCCGTAGCTCTTGCAGATGTCCAGGCACTCCTCCACGGAGGAGATGCCGTACTCAGCCAGAACAGGGGTGATCTGGTTGATGCGTCTTTCGTAAGATTCAAACAGTGCCATTGTAATCACCTTATTCCTTTCTGGGGTCGATATACTTGACGGCGCCGTCCTCGGCGTTGAAGCGGCCATAGTGGCCCTTGGCCTTCTCCAGGGCCTCGTTGGCATCCATGCCGTTGCGGATGGACTCCATCATCTTGCCCAGATGGACAAACTCATAGCCGATGATCTGGTTCTCCTCGTCCAGGGCCAGCCGGGTGATATAGCCCTCGGTCAGGGACAGGTAGCGGGGGCCCTTGGCCTTGGTGGAGAAGATGGTGCCCACCTGGCCGCACAGGCCCTTGCCCAGGTCCTCCAGGCTGGTGCCGATGGGCAGGCCGCCCTCGGAGAAGGCGGTCTGGCTGCGGCCGTAGACGATCTGCAGGAACAGCTCCCGCATGGCGGTGTTGATGGCGTCGCACACCAGGTCGGTGTTCAGGGCCTCCAGAATGGTCTTGCCGATCAGGATCTCGCCGGCCATGGCGGCGGAGTGGGTCATGCCGGTGCAGCCGATGGTCTCCACCAGAGCCTCCTCAATGATGCCGTTCTTGATGTTCAGGCTCAGCTTGCAGGCGCCCTGCTGGGGAGCGCACCAGCCCACGCCGTGGGTGAAGCCGCTGATGTCGGAGATCTCCTTGGCCTGGACCCACTTGCCCTCCTCGGGGATGGGGGCGGGGCCGTGATAGGCGCCCTTGGCCACCGGACACATGTTCTGTACTTCGCTGGAGTAGATCATAGTCACACATTTCCTTTCTCTCGCCCGGCCCTGTTTTTTCGGGCCGGGTGATGGTTTTGCAGGGTGATCGCCGCCCGGGCGGAGTTTTCCAAGTTTGCCGTCGCTTTTCTGTACGCTCCGCCCGGCGGTGGGGAGAAATCAGAGGATCAGGCTACTGCCGGTCATCTCCGCCGGCTTTTCCAGGCCCATCAGATCCAGCATGGTGGGGGCGATATCCGCCAGCCGGCCGTCCTTCAGCTTCACGTCGGCGCCCACAATGCAGAAGGGCACCAGATTGGTGGTGTGGGCGGTGAAGGGGCTGACCCCGTCGTCCTGGAGCATCTGCTCGGCGTTACCGTGGTCGGCGGTGATCAGGGCGATGCCCCCCATATCGGAGATGGCCTGGACCACCCGGCCAACGCAGGTGTCCACCGCCTCCACCGCCTGGACGGCGGCCTCAAACACGCCGGTGTGGCCCACCATGTCGCAGTTGGCGAAGTTCAGGATGATGACGTCGTACTTGCCGCTCTTGATCCGCTCCACGCACTGGCCGCAGACCTCGTAGGCGCTCATCTCCGGCTTCAGGTCGTAGGTGGCCACCTTGGGGGAGGGCACCAGGCACCGGTCCTCCCCGGGGAAGGTCTGCTCCACGCCGCCGTTGAAGAAGAAGGTGACGTGGGCGTACTTCTCGGTCTCGGCGATGCGCAGCTGGGTCAGGCCGTTCTGGGAGATATACTCGCCGAAGATGTTGTGCAGGCTCTCCTTGGGGAAGGCCACCTCCACGTTGGGCATGCTGGCGTCGTAAGAGGTGGTGCACACGAAGTGGACGGGGAAATAGCCGTTCTTCCGCTCAAAACCGGTGAAGTCAGGGTCCACCAGGGTGCGGGTGATCTCCCGGGCCCGGTCGGGCCGGAAGTTCATGAAGATGACCGCATCCCCCTTTTCGATCCGGGCGTCCCGGGCGCAGACCACGGGGATGACGAACTCGTCGGTGACGCCGGCGTCATAGCTCTTCTGGACCGCGTCCACCGGGTCGGGGTTGAACTCGGCGCTCTCGCCGTAGACCATGGCGGCATAGGCCTTCTCCACCCGGTCCCAGTTGGTGTCCCGGTCCATGGCGTAGTAGCGGCCGGCCACGGTGGCGATCTCGGCGCCGTACTGGTCGCAGACCTGCTTCATCTCGGCCACATAGCCCTTGCCCGAGGTGGGGGGCACGTCCCGGCCGTCCAGGAAGCAGTGGACGTACACCGGATCACAGCCCAGCTCGCTGGCCATTTTGACCGCGGCCTTCATGTGCTCAAGGTGGGAGTGGACGCCGCCGTCGCTGGTCAGGCCCATGATGTGTACGGCCTTCCCCGCGTCCCGGGCGGCGGTCATGGCCTCCAGATAGGCCTTGTTCTGGAAGAAGTCGCCGTCGGTGATGGCCTTGGAGATCTTGGGCAGGTCCTGGAACACCACCCGGCCGGCGCCGATGTTGGTGTGGCCCACCTCGCTGTTGCCCATCTGGCCGTCGGGCAGGCCTACGTCCAGGCCGGAGGCGGAGAGGCGGGAGCAGGGATTTTCTGAGAAAAGTTTGTCCAGCACCGGGGTTTTGGCCGCATGGACCGCATTGCCCTGGTCGCTGTCCCGGAGGCCGAAGCCGTCCATAATGATAAGAATGGTCGGGGTTTTCATGAAGATCAATTACTCCAATCCTGAGAGATGCCTTGTGCTGTCAGAGCGCCGCCGGGCTCACTCCTGGTTGGCGGCGTTGATGATGATGTTGAAGTCCTCGGCCTTCAGGGAGGCGCCGCCGATCAGGCCGCCGTCCACATCGGGCTGGGCCAGCAGCTCAGCGGCATTCTTGGCGTTCATGCTGCCGCCGTAGAGAATGGTGACGCTGCGGGCCACCCGGGCGCCGTAGAGCTTGCGGATGACGGTGCGGATCTCCTCGTTGACCTCGTTGGCCTGCTCGGCAGTGGCGGTCTTGCCGGTGCCGATGGCCCACAGGGGCTCGTAGGCGATGACCACATGGCGCATCTTCTCTGCGGGCACTCCGGCCAGGGCGGTCTTGACCTGCAGGTCGATCAGCTCCTTGGTGATGCCCAGCTCCCGCTGCTCCAGGCTCTCGCCCACGCAGACCACCGGACGCAGCCCGGCGTTGATGGCGGCGTGCACCTTCTTGTTGACGATGATGTCGTCGTCGTTCCAGTACTGGCGGCGCTCGGAGTGGCCGATGATGACGTACTTGACCCCCAGGTCCTTCAGCATCTCAGCGGAGACCTCGCCGGTGTAGGCGCCCTTCTCCTCGAAGTGCAGGTTCTGGGCGCCGATGGCCACCCGGGTGTCCTTGAAGGCCTTCAGGGCGGCGGGGATATTGACAAAGGGGACGCAGAGCAGCACTTCACACCACTTGGCCTTGGGCATGACGGCCTTCAGCTCGTCGGCGAAAGCCCGGGTCTCGGTGGCGGTCTTGTTCATCTTCCAGTTGCCGGCGATAATCGTCTTGCGGTAACGTCTGTTCATGGTTGTGTTTTCTCCTTATCTCTATCAAATCAAGTTTGTTGCAAAACAGGGGATAACATGCAGCTGTGCGCGTGCTTTTTCGCTTACTTGTCCAGCAGGCAGACCACGCCGGGCAGGGCCTTGCCCTCCATGAACTCCAGGCTGGCGCCGCCGCCGGTGGAGATGTGGGTCATCTTGTCGGCGTAGCCCAGCTGCTCCACGGCCGCCGCGCTGTCGCCGCCGCCCACGATGGTGATGGCGTCGGTCTTGCTCAGGGCCTCGGCCACGGCCTCGGTGCCCTTGGCAAAGGCGGGGAACTCAAACACGCCCATGGGGCCGTTCCAGATCACGGTGCCGGCGTCGGCCACGGCGGCGGAGTAGAGCTCAATGGTCTCGGGGCCGATGTCCAGGCCCAGCCAGCCCTCGGGGATCTCGCCCATGGGGACCACCTGGCTGTTGGCGTCGGCGGCGTACTTGTCGGCGATGACGGTGTCCACCGGCAGCAACAGCTTGACGCCCTTGTCGGCGGCCTTCTTCACCATCTCGTTGGCATAGTCCATCCAGTCGCTCTCCAGCAGGGAGGCGCCGATCTTGCCGCCCTGGGCGGCGGAGAAGGTGTAGGCCATGCCGCCGCCGATGATGATGGTGTCGGCGATCTCCAGCAGGTTGTTGATGACGCCGATCTTGCTGCTGACCTTGCTGCCGCCCAGAATGGCCACCAGGGGGCGCTTGGGATCGGCCAGGGCGCCGCCGATGATCTCCAGCTCCTTCTGGATCAGGAAGCCGGACACGGCGGGCAGATAGTCGGCCACCCCGGCGGTGGAGGCGTGGGCGCGGTGGACGGTGCCGAAGGCGTCGGAGACATACACGCCGTCGGGGCCGGCCAGGTCGGCCAGAGCCTTGGCGAAGTCGGGGTCGTTCTTCTCCTCGCCCTTCTCAAAGCGCAGGTTCTCCAGCAGCATGAGCTGGCCGGGCTGCAGCGCGGCGGCCTTGGCCTGGGCGTCGGGGCCCACCACGTCGGAGGCGAAGATGACCTCCCGGCCCAGCAGCTCCTCCAGGCGATGGGCCACGGGGGCCAGGGTCAGGGCGGGCTTGACCTCTCCCTTGGGCTTGCCCAGGTGGGAGCAGGCGATGACGGCAGCGCCCTGATCCAGCAGGTACTGCAGGGTGGGCAGGGCGGCGCGGATGCGCTTGTCGTCGGTGATGGCGCCGGTCTGCTTGTCCTGGGGGACGTTGAAGTCGCAGCGGCAGAGCACCTTCTTGCCCTTGACGTCGATGTCGGTGACGGTTTTCTTGTTGTAATTCATAGTGAGATGATCTCCTTTCGTCCGTTGGGCGCCGTCAGCTTTGGCTGCCTTTGCCCATTTCGCCCTGGCCGAGCAAACCGGGAAATCCGTTCTGCCGCAGGGCCTCATAGGTCAAAATTGCGACGGAATTTGCGAGATTCAGGCTTCGGGCGTTTTCATACATGGGAATGCGGATGCACCTGTCCCAGTGGGAGAGGCGGAAGGGCTCGCTCAGTCCCGCGGTCTCCTTGCCGAAGAAAAGCCAGCAGTCAGGAGAGAAGCGGACCTGGCTGTAGTCCCTGGGGGCCTTGGTGGTGGCCAGCCAGAGGTCCCGCCCGGCCTCAGGGCAGGCGGAAAAGAGGGCGTCCAGGCTGTCCCAGACCTGCAGGTCCACCATGGGCCAGTAGTCCAGGCCCGCCCGTTTGACGGCCTTTTCGCTGATGTCAAAGCCCAGGGGGCGGACCAGATGCAGGCGGGAGCGGGTGGCTGCCGCAGTGCGTGCAATGTTTCCGGTGTTCTGCGGGATCTCGGGTTCCACCAGAACTAAATTCAGCACGAAATCACCCCTTTCAGAGCCAAAGCCATTTTAATCCATACACATGAGAAATTCAACAGTAAAACCGTTATTATTTTGATTTTTCTCCATTTTTTATAAAAAAATGTTGCGAGTTTCGTGGGAAACTTTTATCAAACTGCTTTATGATTCTGGGGAAAACTGTACTTTTTGGCGAAAAACATAGATCAGTGGGGCCGGCTTCCGGGGAAGGGCGCATGCGCCCCGGCGCCGGGAATTTGACGGGGACAGGAGGGCTGCCGGAGCCAGGGGCGTCGTCTGGCCGGACCGGAGCGGACGTGCGGCTTTGGCAGCCCCGTCGTCGGGCTCTGAGGCGAAATAGGCGGATGCATCCTTTTGGTTGACAAAAATTGTAATTTATTGTATGGTGTAAGTGGCAATAAGCCTCCATCCAAACGCCGCTGACAAGAAAGGGAGGAGATCAGATGATTGGCATTATTACAGCGATTGTCGGAGTCGTATATAGTATTGTAAAATGTGTCCTGGTTATTTTGGGCATTTTTTGCGCCCTGAAGTACCTGCGGTCAAATTGAATCACTTTGCCGCCTGCCGGCGGCTGCCAATGAAAAAGCCCGCCCTGACGTCTGAACGTCAGGGCGGGTTTCTGGTTTTGGATGGAAACGGCTCAGATGGTGCGGCCGTTGTCCACAATCAGGACCTGGCCGTTGCAGCCCTTGGATTCATCGCTGGCGAAGAACAGGATGGCGTTGGCCTGGTCGTCCACGGTGACCTCGGGGACGGTGTCGTCGAAGTGACGGGCGCACTGGGCGGCGAACTCACCGTCGAAGGTGGCGATGGCCTCGGGGGTGTTCAGCTCGGTGGGGGTGGGGCCGGGGGCCACCACGTTGCAGCGGATGCCGGTGCCGGCGAACTGGATGCCCACGTTCTTGCTCATGGAGATGACGGCGGTCTTGGCGGCGGAGTAGGAGATGCCGGCGCAGTAGCCGGTGCCGCCGATGGAGGAGATGTTGACGATGGAGCCGCTGCCGGCCTGCTCCATGTACACCAGGGCCTCTTTCATCATGTAGTAGACGCTGTACTGGTCCACCTTGATGACGTGGTCCCACCAATCGGCGTCGCAGCGGGTGATGGGGCGGTGCTTGTCGGCGATGCCGGCGTTGTTGACCAGCACGTCGATGCGGCCAAAGGTGTCGATGGCGGCCTTGACCACCTTCTTGCACTCGTCATAGACGCTGACGTCGGCGGAGACGCTGATGACCTTGACGCCCATGGCGGCGCACTCGGCCTCCACTTCCTTCAGCTTGTCCAGCCGGCGGGCCACCAGCACCAGGTCGCTGCCCTCCCGGGCGAAGATTTCGGCGGTGCGCTTGCCGATGCCGGAGTTGGCGCCGGTGACAATGGAAACTTTACCTTTTAAACGATCCATGATTTGATCCATCCTTTCTTGCGTGTCTCATGGGAAATGGGTATAACATCCTATGATTTATCATACCAGACTGGGCAGAAATGTAAAATACTTATTTTCACGCTGCGTTATAACCTGAGGCGCATAAGCTGCCCGGGCTCAGAAGATGCAGCCCAGCTCGGTGGCGGCGGAGATGGCGCCGATGGCCCGGCCCAGCCTGGCGCAGTTGCCCAGGCTGACCGCCTCGATGCCACGCTCCGTCAGGGACTGGGTCAGGCCCTCGTCCGGGTGGACGCCCACGGCGCAGACCAGGGTGTCGCAGGGGATGGCCCGGGTGGTCACCGTCCCGTCCTGGCCCTGGCGTTCCAGCACCACGGTGCCGTCTACGGCCCGGCGGTCGGTGAGATGGGTCAGCTTCTCGGTGCGGACGTGGAGCCGCCGCAGCTCCTGGAGCACGGTCCAGGCCACTCCGGGCTCGTAGCCCAGGCCGATCTTCCTGCCCTGCTCCACCAGGGTGATCTCCCGGCGGCAGGAATCGGCCATTTCGGCGGCCTTCTCCGGGGTCTCGGCCTTCTGGGTGATCAGGAAGAACAGCGCCTCGGGGCTCATGGAGGAGGCCCGGGCGATGTACCGGGCGGTCTCCACCCCCTTGAAGGAGCCGCCCACCACCACCACATGCTTGCCGGGGATGACGGCCCCGGTGAGGATGTCCTCGGCGGTGACGGCGTTTTCAAAGGGCATGGGGTTGGCCGCGCCCCCCACGGCCACCACCACCCGCCGGAACCCGGCGGCCTGAATTGCCTCGGGGGTGGCGGTGGTGTTGTACTGGACCTGGACGCCCAGCTGGGCCAGCTCCGCCTGGTAATAGCGGATCAGACAGCGGAACTCCCCCTTGGCGGGGCAGGCGGCGGCCAGGTTGAGCTGGCCTCCCAGCCTGCCGGAGGCCTCCCACAGGGTGACGGAATAGCCCCGGCGGGCCAGGGTGATGGCGCACGCGCAGCCGGCGGGGCCGCCCCCGGCCACCAGCACCGGCTCGGGCCGGAGGACGGGCTGGGGCGCCAGTTCGGCCTCCCGGCCCGCCAGGCCGTTGGTCAGGCAGCAGATAGGCCGGTCGAAGAAGGCTCCCACCAGGCAGCCCTGGTTGCAGGCCACACAGGGCCGGATCTCCGCGGTGCGGCCCTCCCGGGCCTTGTTGGGCAGCTCCGGGTCGGCCAGCAGGGCCCGGCCCATGCCGATCAGGTCCGCGTCCTCCCGGGCCAGGATCTCCTCGGCCACGGCGGGGGAGTTGATGCGGTTGCAGGCGGTCACCGGGATGTGGACCGCCCCCTTGATCCCGGCAGCCAGATAGCTCAGCCCGCCCCGGGGCAGATCCCCCGGGAGCTGGGGCACGGTGGTCTCGTGCCAGCCGCCGGTGACGTTGAGCAGGTCGATCCCGGCCGCCTCCGCCTCCCGGGCGAAGGCGGCGGCCTCCTCCAGGCCGTTGGAGCCGGGGATGAAGTCCTTGCCGCTGAGGCGCAGGATGACCGGATACTCCAGCCCCACCGCCGCCCGGACCGCCCGGATGACCTCCAGGGGGAAGCGGCGGCGGTTTTCCGCCGAGCCCCCGTACTCGTCGGTGCGCAGGTTGGTCACCGGGGAGAGGAACTGGGAGATCAGGTAGCCGGCGGAGCCGATGATCTCCACCGCGTCAAAGCCCGCCCGCTGGGCCCGGACCGCCCCGGCGGCCCAGTCGGCGATCAGGCGGTGAATCTCCTCCACCGTGATGGGCCGGGGGGTGTCGTGGGAGTAGGAGGAGTAGACCGCCGAGGGGGCCAGGGCGTCCCCGCCCCCGGCGCTGGCCCCGTTGGCCACATAGCGCCCGGCGTGGAAGAGCTGGAGGGCGGTCTTCACCCCCGGCCCCGCGGCGTGGATCTCCTCATTGAAGGCCTGCCACATGGGGATGTCCTCGTCCCCGGCCAGCCGCATCACGTTGGGCTTGGCCCCGGTGGACTCGAACCGGCAGGCCCCGATGATCAGCAGGCCCGCGCCGCCTCTGGCCCGGGCCTTGTAGTATTCGGTGAAGCGGCGGTTGACGCTGCCGTCCTCGGAGAATCCGCTCTGGAGGGCGGGCATGAAGATGCGGTTTTTCAGGGTGAACCCGGGCTTGATCTCAATGGGGGAGAACAGCCGGGGATATGGTTCAGTCGCTTTGGTCATAGCGTTTGGCCCCTTTCCAATTTGTTCAGTACGGCGGTAAACCAGTCGGGCAGCGGGCATTCCACGGTGATGGGCACTCCGGTGCGGGGGTGGACAAAGGTCAGCCGGCGGGCGTGGAGGCACTGGCCGGCCAGCCCCTTCACCGCCCGGCCGCCGTAGACCGTGTCCCCCAGCAGGGGGTGGCCGGTGTAGGCCATGTGGACCCGGATCTGGTGGGTGCGGCCGGTCTCCAGCCGGCACTGGGCGTGGGTGCAGCCGCTGTAGCGGCCCAGCACCCGGTAGTGGGTCACCGCCCGGCGGCCTCCGGCCACCACCGCCATCTTCTTGCGGTCCTTGGGGCTGCGGCCGATGGGGGCGTCAATGGTGCCCTCGTCCTCCCGCAGGTTGCCCTGGGCCAGGCACTCGTAGACCCGGGAGAGGGTGTGGTCTTCCAGCTGGGCGGCCAGGGAGAGGTGGGCGGCGTCGTTCTTCGCCGCGATGATGAGTCCGGAGGTGTCCCGGTCGATCCGGTGGACGATGCCCGGGCGCAGCTCGCCGTTGATGCCGGACAGGCTGTCCCCGCAGTGGTAGAGCAGGGCGTTGACCAGGGTGCCGTCCGGATGGCCCGGGGCCGGGTGGACCACCAGGCCCACCGGCTTGTTGACCACGATCACGTCCGCGTCCTCATAGACCACGTCCAGGGGGATGTCCTGGGGGAGCACGTCCGCCGGTTCCGGCTCGGGCAGCTCCACCGTCAGCTCATCCCCGGCTTCCGGCCGCCCGTTTTTCTTCAGGACGGCACCCCGGCAGGACACCCGTCCCTGCTCCAGCAGGCGCTGGGCGGCGGAGCGGGTCAATCCCTCGATCTGGCGGGCGAGCAGCTGGTCGGCCCGCTCCCCGCTCCGGTCAGCCCGCAGAGTCAGCCGGGGCATCGGTGTTCGGGGCTTTTTTGCCCTCGTATTTCTCGTAGAAGAAGATGACGTAGACCGCCAGGGCGATGACCCCCAGCACCACGCAGATGTCTGCGAAGTTGTAGACGGCGAAGGTCATGAACAGGGTGTCCACCATGTCGGTGACATAGCCCAGAAAGGCCCGGTCAATGAAGTTGCCGAAGGCCCCGGCCATAATCACCGCCATGGACCACTGGGCGAAGGGGTGCTTGAGCCAGTTTTTGGCGATGGCCACCCCCAGCAGCACGGTCATGGCCAAGGAGAGCAGGGCGAGCAGCCGGGCGCCTCCGGTAAAGGAGGAGAAAGCGGCTCCGGTGTTCTGCACATAGGTCAGCCCCACCACGCCTGGGATGAGGGTGATCCGCTCCCCCAGGGGGATCAGCGCGCGGGTCAGGACTTTGATGATCTGGTCCACCGCCACCAGCGCGGCGGCGGCTAGGAACAGGGGAAGTTTCTTTCGCATAGGCAGATGTTCCTCTTTCAGGGTTGATGGCATCCAGTCCCCGGACACGGCGCCCGGCCAGGGACTGACGCCTTGGGACAAGCCCCTTCCGGTCCTCTCCGGGAGGGCGCCTTTTCAGCCCGGACCTCCCGTCTCCTTGGGACACGCCCGTCCCCGGTCATGCCGGGCGGCGGGCGCTGGAGTCCTCACTAGGGTCAGAAGACAGAACAGGCGGGGGGACGGAAGGCGGGGAATGGCAGGGGCGGCCGCCGGAGACGGTCAGTCGTCGGAGAGGTAATAGGGCTTCATCAGCGAACCCTTTTGCTCGGTGGAGTCCTTTTTGTGGACGCCGTAGATGGAGCGCTGCTGCATGGGCGGCCGGTCGTGGCGCCGCCGCTTCTGCTTGGTGGGTTTGAGCAGCCTGGCCTGAGCCGCCGGAGTGCCCTGATTCTGGGGCTGGGGCTTGGCGGAGGCGGCGGAGGATTTTTTCTTCTTCTTTTTCTTCTTGGCGCCCTGGGCGGAGGCGTTCTGTCCCTGGGCGGACTGCTCCGCCTTGGCAGCGGCGCCCTTTCCGCTCTGGCTGCCCTGGGCGGCGGAAGTCTGTCCGCTCTTTTTGCCCTTCTTCCTGCCCTGGCCCTCCTGGCCCGGGGCCCGGTAGCCCGGCTCCTGATAGCGCTCGGGGATGGGCTTGCGGGAGGCGAAGAGCCGGGCGGTGGCGTCCATCAGGGGTTCCGGTTCGCCGCCGTAAGCTTTCTGCTCCTCTGGCGTGAAGAAGGTGTTGCGCAGGTGTCCGGTGCGCTTGGCCCCGTACTTGGGCTGGGGCATTTCCTCCGGGGGCAGGGCCGGGGCGATCTCGTCCAGGGCGGACATGGGCTTGCGCACCGGGCGCTTGTAAGTGCGCTGCCCGGGCAGCTTGATGTCCGAGGGTGCGCTCTCCTCCGCCGTCGGGGCGGGCTGGACCGCTGCGGGTCTCTTCTGGTCCCCCTTGCCCGTCTGACGTTCCTGCTTGCCCTGTTTTTCCTGCTTTCCCGGTTTTCCCGGAAGCGGTTCCCCGCCGGGCTGGCCCTTCTGGCCCGCGGCCTTTCGGGCTTTGGCCGCTTTGCGGGCCTCGGCGTCCTCCGGGTTGACCACCCGGCCGTGCTTGTCCTTCACCGGGGCCTCAAAGACCTGCATGGGGAAGGGGTGATCCTCCACCACCGGGATGGACTTGCCGATGAGCTTTTCGATGTCCCGGAGCAGGGGCTTCTCCCCGTAGTCGCAGAAGGAGATGGCGATGCCGTCCTTGCCCGCACGGCCGGTGCGGCCGATGCGGTGGACGTAGGTCTCGGGCACCTCGGGCAGGTTGTAGTTGAACACGCACCCCAGATCCTCGATGTCCAGCCCCCGGGCGGCGATGTCGGTGGCCACCAGCACCCGGACCGAGCCGTCCTTGAAGCCGGCCAGGGCGGCCTGGCGGGCGGTCTGGCTCTTGTTGCCGTGGATGGCGGCGGCGGAGATTTTGGCCCTTGTCAGGTCCTGGGCCACCCGGTTGGCCCCGTGCTTGGTGCGGGTGAAGACCAGGGCGGATGGGATGCGCTTCTCCTCCAGCAGCTGCACCAGCAGCTTGCTCTTGTTGCCCTTGTCCACCAGGTAGACGCTCTGGTCGATGACCTCCACCGGGGAGGACACCGGGTCCACGGCGATCTTCACCGGGTCGTGGAGCAGGGAGTCCACCAGCTGGGAGATCTCGCGGGGCATGGTGGCGGAGAAGAACAGGGTCTGCTTCTTCCGGGGCAGCCAGGTCAGGATCTTCTTCACGTCGTGGATGAAGCCCATGTCCAGCATCCGGTCGGCCTCGTCCAGCACGAAGATTTCCAGCTGGCTCACGTCGATGAAGCCCTGGTTGTGCAGGTCCTCCAGCCGGCCCGGGGTGGCCACCAGGATGTCGCAGCCGGCCTGGATGGCCTCCACCTGGGGGTTCTGGCCCACGCCGCCGAAGATGACGACGCTCCTGAGGGCCAGATGGGCGCCGTAGGCCTCAAAGCACTCCTGGATCTGGATGGCCAGCTCCCGGGTGGGGGTGAGGATCAGGGCGCGGATGGGCCGCCCCTCCCTGGGGGAGGCGGCAAGGCGCTGTAAAATGGGCGCGGCGAAGGCGCAGGTCTTGCCTGTGCCGGTGCGGGCGCAGCCCAGTACGTCCCGCCCCGCCAGCGCAGCGGGGATGGCCTGTTCCTGGATCGGTGTGGGGGTCTGATACCCCTGCTCCTGCAGAGCGTCCAGGATGGGACGTGTGAGGCCCAATGCTTCGAATTTCAATGATTTCCTTCCTTTTTTCAGCGCCGAAGCGCATAATATTACAAACTATATGATATCAAAATTTTCTTGCGCTGGCAAGGGGGAGAAGCCGTCGCAATCCTCCGCTTTTTTCCCCATAATTCACATAATATTTATTTTCAAATGTGGGGATCTATGCTATAATGCATCTATCCATCGGCGGGTGTCGCCTGATACATCCGCCCTATGATAAAGAGCGAAGGGATTTTACCATCCGCGGGAGGTCAAATGAGATGAAAAACAAAGTCACCGTTACCATTGCGCAGCGTGAGTACACCCTGATTTCCGACGAGGGCGAGGCCTATGTGGAGAAGGTGGCCAGCTATGTGAGCGGCCAGATCCAGGACACCATGCGCACCTCCGGCGTCTCCGCCATGGACGCCGCGGTGCTGGCTGCCGCCAACATCGCCGACAACTATTTCAAGGAGATGGAGGCCAGCGAGCGGCTGCGCCGTCAGCTCAAGGAGGCCCTGGATGAGGCCGCCCAGATCAAGGCCGACCTGAGCGAAGCCAAGCGGGAGATCTTCCGCCTGAGCAGCGGCAAGAAGTAAATCGATATGATGGAACTGCTGTCCCCCGCCGGCTCCCGGGAGGCGGTCACCGCCGCGGTCCAGAGCGGGGCGGGGGCGGTCTACCTGGGGTTCGGAGACTATAATGCCCGGCGGGGCGCCCAAAATTTCACCCGGGAGAGCCTGGCTGAGGCGGTGGCCTACTGCCATGTCCGGGGGGTGAAGGTGTACCTCACCCTGAATACCCTGCTCTCCGACGGAGAGCTGCCCGGGGCGGTGGAAGAGGCCCGGTTTGCCTCCGAAGTGGGGGCGGACGCGGTGCTGGTCCAGGACCTGGGGGTGCTGGAGGCGGTGCGCCGCGCTGTGCCCGACCTGCCCCTCCACGCCAGCACCCAGATGAGCCTGATGAATCTGGACGGGGTGAAGCGGGCGGCGGACCTGGGGTGCGCCCGGGCGGTGCTGGCCCGGGAGCTGTCCCGGGATCAGATCGGCTATATCTGCGCCCATTCCCCCATTGAGATCGAGGTCTTCGGCCACGGGGCCCAATGTATGTGTTATTCCGGTCAGTGCTTTTTCTCCTCCGTCATCGGCACCCGCAGCGGCAACCGGGGGCTTTGCGCCCAGCCCTGCCGGCTGAATTACGGTTGGGGAGACAGGGCTGACCGGCCTTTGCTGTCTCTGAAGGATATGTCCCTGGCCAAACACCTCCGGGAGCTGGAGGAGCTGGGGGTGGCCTGCCTGAAGATCGAGGGGCGGATGAAGCGGCCGGAGTATGTGGCGGTGGTCACCTCCATCTATGCCCGGGCCCTCCGGGAGGGCCGGGAGCCCACATCGGAGGAGCTGGAGCAGCTCCGGGCCGCCTTCTCCCGCCAGGGCTTCACCGACGGCTATTTCAGGGATGACACCGGCCGCCATATGTTCGGCACCCGGCAGGAGGAGCGGGAGCCCAAGGAGCTCTTCGCCGCCGCCCGGGCGGATTACGGCCGGGAGCACCCCCTGGTGGCGCTGACCGGCGCGCTCACCCTGCGGGAGGGGGAGGCCATGGCGCTGACCCTGTCCGACGGAGCCAGGCAGGTCACCGCCCGGGGGGAGGCGCCCCAGCGGGCCAAGATGCGGCCCACCACCCCCCAGGAGGCCCGGGAGCGCATTCAAAAGACCGGGGGCACCCCTTACGCCGTCACCGCCCTGGAGGTGGAGGCCGGGGAGGGGCTGATGGCCCCCGCCGCCCAGCTCAACGCCCTGCGCCGGGAGGCGCTGGAGGAGCTGACCGCCCTGCGGGCCCAGCCTCCGGCCCGGCGCAGCCTGCCCTTTGTCCCTGAAAACGGGGACCAGGGCAGCAATGCCGGCGCGCCGGTGTTTACCGTGGCCCTCCATGACGCATCCCAGCTCACCGATGCGCTGCTGGCGCGCCGCCCGGCGGTGGTCTATCTGCCCCTGGAGGAGGCCCTGAAGGTCCGGGACCGGTTCGGGGACATGGCCGGCCAGGGCGTGGAGCCCTCCGTCATTCTGCCCCGGGTGCTCTGGGACCGGGAGGTGCCGGAGGTGGAGCGGGCGCTGGCGGAGCTGAAGCGCTCCGGGGCCCGGTCCGTCCTGGTGGGCAACCTGGGCGGTATTTCTCTGGCGGAGCGGGTGGGACTGCCCGCCCGGGGGGATTTCGGCCTGGAGGTCTATAACAGCCAGTGTGCCGGGGCGTACCGGGAGATGGGGCTGCAGTCGGCCGCCCTGTCCTTTGAGCAGCGGCTCTCTCGGGTGCGGGATCAGAAGAAGCCCCTGCCCAGCGAATTGATTGTCTACGGCCGCCTGCCCCTGATGATTACGGAAAACTGTATCTACAAGGCCCGGGACGGCAAGTGCAGGCGGGGCTGCGAGGCCCGGCAGGGCATACTGGACCGGAAAAAGGCCCGCTTCCCGGTGCTGCGGGCCTGGGGGTGCCGCAATGAGATCTTCAACGGGGTGCCCCTCTGGCTGGCGGACCGGCGGCAGGAGCTGGAGCGCTGCGGCCTGTGGGCCCTGCGGCTGAACTTCGTGTTGGAGAAACCTGAGGACTGCGTCCGCGTTTTCGACGCCTATCGCACAGGAAATGGGATAGCATCAGAGGAGTACACCCGGGGGCTCTACTACCGGGAGGTAGAATAAAGAAAAAATACGGGAGAACAGACATGAGCGAGACCATTCAAATCAAGTATTTCCACCCTGAGCTGGAGAAGCTGACCTATATCGACGGAAAATCCGACTGGATCGACCTGCGCTGCGCCCAGCGCACCGAGCTGAAGGCGGGACAGTTCGCCCTGATCCCCCTGGGGGTGGCCATGGCCCTGCCCCGGGGCTACGAGGCCCATGTGGCCCCCCGGTCCTCCACCTTCAAAAACTGGGGCATTCTCCAGGTCAACTCGGTGGGGGTGATTGACGAGAGCTACTGCGGCGACGGGGACGAGTGGAAGATGCCGGTCTACGCCACCCGGGACACGGTCATCGAGTTCGGCGACCGGATCTGTCAGTTCCGTATTATGGCCCACCAGCCCGCCATCACCTTTGCCGAGGTGGAGCACCTGTCCGGCCGGGACCGGGGCGGCTTCGGCAGCACTGGAACGCGATGAGGCCGGTGGTGCTGGCCTCTGGCTCGCCCCGCCGGAGAGAGCTGCTGGGACAGATGGGGATTGAGGATTTTGAAGTGCTCCCCGCCCAGGGGGAGGAGACTGCGCCCGAGGGGCTGGCCCCGGACGCGCTGGTGGCCCGCCTGGCCCTTCAGAAGGCCCGGGAAGTGGCCGCCCTTCGGCCGGAGGCCACCGTCATCGGCGCCGACACCGTGGTGGCCCTGGATGGCCGGGTGCTGGGGAAGCCGTCCGACGAGGAGGAGGCCCGGGAGATGCTCTCCGCCCTCTCCGGCCGCCGCCACCAGGTTTACACCGGCATGGCGGTGCTGTCCGGCGGACAGGCGTTCACCCATGTGGAGTGCACTCAGGTGGAGTTCCGCCCCCTGACGGCGGAGGAGATCGCGGCCTATGTGGCCACCGGCGAGAGCATGGACAAGGCCGGGGCCTATGGCATTCAGGGCCGGGCCTGTGTGTTTATCCGGGGGATCCAGGGAGATTATTACAATGTGGTGGGGCTGCCGGTGTGCGCCCTGCACGAGCTGCTCGCCCAGCTGGAGCGGTGAGACAGGGGGCCGCCCGCTGGTCCCCATTCGGCAAGAAAGGACGATCCCATTGAAAAAATTCCTGCGTCACAATGGAATCTGGGTACTCATTGTCGCCCTGCTGCTGACGGCAGCCATCAGCGTGGGCTCTGTCTTTATTCCCAATCTGACCGGTCCGGCGGAGCGGGTGCTGGGGGTGCTGGGAACTCCCTTCCGGGCGGCGGCCACCTTTGTCACAGACAAGATTCAGGCGGCCTATGACTACCTCTTTCAATATCAGGCCCTCCAGCAGCGGGTGGAAGAGTTGGAGGAACAGGTGGCCCAGATGGGGGAGGAAAACCGCCGGGCCCAGTCCGCCCTGGAGGAGAACGAGCGGCTGCGGGACCTGCTGGACCTGCAGGCGGCCCACAGCGACTTTACCTTTGCGTCCGCCATGGTCACCGGCCGGTCCACCACCAGCTGGGAGAGCACCCTGACGCTGAACAAGGGTTCCTCCGGCGGCATTGAGGAAAATATGTGCGTGGTCACGGAGCACGGGGAGCTGGTGGGCGTCATCTCCCAGGTGGGGCCCAACTGGGCCACTGTGACCACCCTGATTGACCCGGGCATCAGCATCGGCGCCTCGGTGGTGGAGACCGGAGACGCGGCGGTGCTGACCGGCGACCTGGACCATATGAGCCAGGGAACCTGCACTTTGAGCTATCTCGCCTCCTCCGCCGGGCTGGAGGCGGGGAATCAGGTGGTCACCTCCGGCCTGGGGGGCGTCTACCCCAGCGGCATCCTGGTGGGGGAAGTGACAGAGCAGGGGTATACCTCTTCTGGAATGGAGCGTTATGCCGTGGTGGAACCCGCGGTGAAACTGGATGAGCTGAAGCAGGTCTTCGTCATCACCAGCTTCGACGTGACCGAGTGAGAGGAGGGGACGCCATGACAGACCGCCGGGGCAGCGTGTTCCTCTGGATCGCCTATGCCGTCGCCTTTTTGATCTGTTACTTTTTCGCCGCCGGGATCTTTGGGCGCTTCCCGCTGATGGGCAGCGTGCCCGATTTTATCCCGGTGGCCATTGCTATGGTTGCCGTGTTGGAGGGCAGCTTTGCCGGCTCTGTCTTCGGGCTGTGCCTGGGACTGTTCGGCTGTCTGGCCCAGGGAAACAGCGGCCCCGGACTGATTTTCTGCGGCGCTGTGCTGGGGATGCTCTCCGGCCTGCTTCAGGAGGAGCGGCGCAACCGCTCCAATCTGTTGCCCTGCCTGCTGGCCAGCCTGGGCAGCCTGACGCTGGTGGAGCTGGTACGGGTGCTTGCCCGGCTGTTCACCGGGGCGGGAAGCATCGGCACGCTGGTCCATATCGCCCTGTTTGAGCTGATTTACTCCATGCTGCTGGCCCTGCCCGCCTATATCCTGTTCCGATTCGTCCACCGCCGCTTTGGCAGCCTTTAGATCCCAGAAAGGAGGGCCCAGCCATGGAAGGCAAGAAATTCTATCTCCGCACCGGTGTGGTGGCCGGACTCACCGTGGTGGCGCTGTTGCTGATGGTCGCGCTGCTCTACCGCTATCAGGTGGTGGAGGCCATTGACCAGGACACCGCCCAGTCCATCAACACCCTGGCTGCGGTGGAGACTGTCCCCGCCGCCCGGGGGCTGATCACCGACCGCAACGGCCAGGTGCTGGTGGGCAATGAAACCCAGTATCAGATCACCCTGGACCTCAACGATATGGGGGATGCCGCCGCCCAGGGACAGACCGTGCTGCGGCTGCTGGAGATCTGCCGGGATAAGGGAGTGGAGTGGACGGACAGCGAGCTGCCCATCTCTGAAAGCGCCCCCTATACCTTTACCACAGAGGAGATTTACACCTACACCGACAGCGATGGAGCGCAGACCGACACCCGGCTGGCGCAGCTGTGCGACGCCCTGGGGTGGCAGCGCACGGAGAGCGCCGAGGACCTGCTGGAGCAGATGGCGGCCTACTTCGGCCTGGAGGAGACGGATGTGTCCCTGGCCCGCCAGGCCCTGGGGGTGCTCTACTCCTGCTGCCTGCGCCGCAGCGAGATCCTGTGGACGGATTACATCTTTGCCTCTGACGTGAGCATTGAGCTGATCTCCGTGGTGGAGGAGGAGCAGCTGCCCGGGGTGGACATCGAACCCACCAGCGTGCGCTCCTATGTCACCGGCTACGCCGCCCATCTGCTGGGCCGGGTGGGGCTGATCACTGCGGAGAACTGGACCGAGGGGGAGAACTACAAGGCCCAGGGCTACAGTATGGACGCCACCGTGGGCCAGTCCGGGGTGGAGTACGCCCTTGAGCAATACCTCCGGGGGGAGGACGGAGAGCGCACCATCACCACTGACCGGGATGGAGATGTGGTCAGCGTGGAGGACACCACTCCGGCCCAGGCCGGGGATACGGTGGCCCTGACCCTGGATCTCAACTTGCAGAGCGCCACCGAGGACGCCCTGGCGGAATACATTCCCACGCTGAACGACAGCCAGGGGGGCGGCGCCGCGGTGGCCATTGACGTCAACGACGGCAGCGTGCTCTCCTGCGCCAGCTGGCCCACCTTTGACGCGGCCACCCAGAGCTATGACGAGAGCTATGGGGAGTTAAGCCCCCTGTTCAACCGGGCCCTCCAGGGCACCTACTCCCCGGGCTCCACCTACAAGATGGTCACCGCCATCGCCGGACTGGAGAGCGGCGTCATCGACGTGAACACCCAGATTCAGGACACCGGCTATATGGACTATTACGGCACCACCTTCCGCTGCTGGCTCTACCGGGAGAGCCGGACCACCCATGGGCTGGAGACGGTGACTGACGCCCTGCGGGATTCCTGCAATATTTTCTTCTACCATGTGGGCATCGACGTGGGCATCGACACCCTGACGGAGTATGCTCAGGCCTTCGGGCTGGGGGTGTCCACCGGCATTGAACTGGCCGAGTCCATCGGAGTCAATGCCGGGCCGGCGTATTCGGAGAGCGTGGGCGCCACCTGGTATGGCGGCAACACCCTGTCCGCTGCCATCGGCCAGTCGGACAACCTGTTCACGCCGCTCCAGCTGGCCAATTATGTGGCCACCCTGGTCAACGGCGGCACCCGCTATGCCGCCCACCTGCTGCAGAGCGTCACCGACGCCGACGGCAATGTCACGTCTTATGAGCCCCAGGTACTGGGTACAGTGGAGATCAGCGCTGAAAATTTGGAGGCAGTCAAGCAGGGCATGCTGGAGGTGGTGGAGAGCACTTCCACCGTCTCCCGGGCCTTTGCCAACCTGACCGCCCACGGCATTCAGGTGGGGGCCAAGACCGGCTCCGCCCAGGTCACCGGCCAGGAGAACGCCAACGGCCTGTTCGTCTGCTTCGCCCCCTATGACGACCCGGAGATCGCCATCTGCGTGGCGGTGGAGGAGGGCGGCAGCGGCGCCGCCACCGCGGTGATCGCCGCCCGGATGCTGGAGGCCTACTTCGGCATTGAATCGGAGGAAACCCAGGACGGTACGGCCCAGACCGATGATGTCCAGCAGGACGGAGCGGAGCAGGATGCCGCCGGACAGGAGGAAGGGGAGGACAGCGGCCGGAACACCGGCGGCACCGGGGACACCCAGGATGGCCGGGACGATGGCGCCCAGAACCTGCCTCCCCAGGACGCCCAGAGCCCCCAGGAGGGCCAGGACGAGGGGCAGGATGAAACCCAGGAGCCTGACCCGGATGACCAGGAGGCCGGCGGGGAGGAGCCGCCGCAGACAGGGGAGGACACCACCCCTGCCGGGGACGGCGTTGACAACCCCGACGGGGCGTGATATGCTCTAAAGCCGATGAGTTTTTGAGCCTGCAACCAAAGGATTGATTTTCTTGTATGATACCAATATCTTCGACCCCCGGGACGGGCGGTGCAAATCTCCCTATGGGGCGGTGAGCTCCGGCACCCGGGTCAGGCTGACGCTGCGCCCGCTCCGGAGCCTGGGCTTCAGCCGGGGGGAGGTCACCCTGCGCTATGAGTTCGACGGGGACCGCACCGAGACCATTCCCATGCCCTGGAGCGACACCGACTGGGTGCGGGACGAGTTCTCCTGTACGGTGGACACCGGGGATTATGTGGGGCTGGTGTGGTATACCTTCCGCCTCACCGGCTTTGGAGGGCGGCAGACAGAACTGGGCACCTATCAGCTCACGGTCTATGACGCCTCGGAGCGGGTGCCCGACTGGTTCGGCCGGGGAATGTGCTATCAGATCCTGCCCGACCGGTTCTGCCGCACTGAGATTCCGGACCCTGCCGGCATGGTGGGGGGACGCTGGGTGCATCAGGACTGGGAGGAGGAGCCCGCCGTGGGGGTCATGGGCAAGACCTGGAACGGCAACGACATCTGCAACCGGGACTTCTTCGGGGGAAACCTGAAGGGAGTGGAGGAAAAGCTGCCCTACCTGGCGGAGCTGGGGGTGGAGACCATCTACTTCTGCCCCATCTTCGAGGCCTCGGAGAACCACCGCTACGGCACCGCGGATTACAGCCGCATCGACCCGATGCTGGGCACCAATGAGGACTTCAGCCGCCTGTGTGAGAAGGCCCATGCCATGGGCATCCGCATTCTGCTGGACGGGGTGTTCAACCACACCGGCTGGGTGAGCCGTTATTTCAACGGCGACGGCTACTATACCGACAGCGTGGGGGCCAGCCAGAGCCAGGACTCCCCCTATCGCAGCTGGTTCCGCTTTTCCCGCTGGCCCGACCAATATGAGTCCTGGTGGGGCATTTACTCCCTGCCCTCGGTGGAGGAGCATGACCCGGGCTACCGGGACTTCATCTTCGGCGGCCATGACTCGGTGGTGCGCAGCTGGCTGCGCCGGGGCGCCGACGGCTGGCGGCTGGACGTGGCGGACGAGCTGCCCGACGACTTTGTCCAGGGGGTCCATGAGGCGGTCCGGGCGGAGAAGCCGGAGGCCGCCGTCATTGGGGAGGTTTGGGAGGACGGAACCACCAAGATCGCCTACGGGGTGCGCCGCCGGCACCTGCTGGGCCGGCATCTGGACGGGCTGATGAACTATCCCTTCCGCAACGCCCTGATTGCCTATCTGCTGGGGGGAGACGCCTCCATATTTCAGAGCGATATGGAGACCCTCCGGGAGAACTATCCCCCCTTCGCCTTCTATGATGCCATGAACTCCCTGGGAACCCACGACACCCTGCGCATTCTGACCTATCTGGGTACCGGGAGCCAGCGGCAGGAGTGGACCAAGGAACAGCGGGGGAGCTACCGCATGACCCGGGAGGAGCGGGCGCGGGGCCGGGCGCTGCTGCGGCTGGGCGCCGCGGTGCTCTTCGCCTTCCCCGGCGCCCCCACGGTTTACTATGGGGATGAGGCGGGGATGGAGGGGTACGAGGACCCCTTCAACCGCCGCACCTATCCTTGGGGGCACGAGGACCGGGAGTTGGTATCCTGGTTTTCCGCCCTGGGCCGGCAGCGCAGGACCAGCGATCCCCTGCGCCGGGGAGCGCTGCGCTGGGGCACCTGCCGGGGCGCCCTGCTCTCCTTCGCCCGCTGTCAGAACGGCCGCAGTGCCGGGGTGGCGGTCAACCGGGGGCAGGTGGAGATGGTGGCCGGGCTGCCCTGGAGCGGCCAGGCCGCCCGGGATTTGGACACCGGACGCCGTTATCTGGCGGTGGACGGCGTCCTCTATGTCAAAGTGCCCCCGATGGGGGTGCTCCGGCTGGAGAGCTGTCCCGCCGGGAAGTGAGACAAACCGTACAGAAGAGGGAACCGATTGCCTGAGGTTCCCTCTTTTTTATGCTGTTCAGATGTCAGAATGTATAAAAACTGGGTTAATTTTCTTGTTTTCGTTGAAAGATATATGCAAAAAAGATACAATTAAATAATAAAGAGGAGAGACAGAACGGCGCCGACAGAGTGAACTGGACGGCGCTGCAAAAAGAGGAGGAGCAGAAATGAAGCGAAGAAAACTGACAGCCCTGTTGATGGCCGCGCTGATGCTGGCTTCGGTGACCGCCTGCGGCGGCGCGCCGGCGGCCTCCCAGGAGGCCGAGCCCCCGGACCTGACGGGCGTTTGGGAACAGGCCAACGACGCCGGCAACGGCTATATCCAGAAGGCCCAGATCCAGGGCGACGTCATGGAGGTCTACTGGATCGATTCGGATACGGACACCGAGGCTCTCTACTGGGCGGGCAGCTTTATCCCGCCGGAGACGGCGGAGGAGCCCTACACCTGGACCTCTGAGAACGACACGGAGAAGACCGGGTATGCCATTATGGCCTCCACCAGCGACACCAAGGATTTCACCTACAACGCCGGAAAGATTTCCTATGAGGTCTCCATCCAGGGCGTGAGCTGGACGGTGGAGCTGAAGAAGGTGGAGGGTGCCGTCCCGGACATTGACACCGGTGACAGCAGCGCAGACAGCTCGGAAGCTGTGACGGAGCAGCCGGACGCTGAGCCTGCGGAGACAGCCTATGAAGTGGGGGACACCTGGACGGTGGACGGCCAGTGGGAGCTGACGGTGACCGATGTGTACCAAGTGGAGCCGGGGCCCTATGACGAGGATCCCCCCACGGTGATTTACCAGATCGACTACACCTATACGAATCTGGGATTTGATAATGGCACATCGGGCCTCAATTTAAATCTTTTACTCGGCTCCATTGTGGACAGTGAGGGCATGATGGGAGACGCCCACGATTACATTGAATATCCTGATGATGTGCCCCAGGGGGCTACCTCTGAAGTCAGTGTAAGTGTGGGACTGGATCATCCGGGCACCTTTACCATTGATTTTACCATGTTTGACGATCAAAGGAATCTCCACGATGCCCTGTTCCGTCTGGAGCCCTCGGAAGCTCCGGTGACCACGGAGGAGGAGCCTGCCCAGCCGCCTCAGATCACAGAGGGGGAACCCGCCCAGACCGGCGGCACCCTCACCGTCGGGGAGATGAGCCTCACCCTGCCCGACTACGCCGCCTATAGCGAGACCGAGGCCGGCTCCTCCTGGCTGGTGGAGCTTGATCCGGGCGTGCGCCAGTTTACCATTGTGCTGGCGGATATGAGCTCCTTTGATGCGGAAAACGCGGACATATGGAACCAGATGATTGTGGCGGCCGTGCTGGACAACTGCGATGAGGTGAGCAGCCAGGACAGCTATACCGTCACCGTGGCCGGGGAGACGGCCCAGATGGCCCTCTGCGAGGTCACGTTAAACGGCGTCCCCCAGACGTTCATCGTGACCGCATTGATGCACAATGGCACCCAGTATGTATTCACCTATGCCCAGGCCCAGGGGGCCACGGGCGACAGCACCGACTTTATGGAAATCCTGAATTCCGCCGCATTCACCGCATGAGGGATGACGGTGTTTCCAGCAGCCATAAGTGAGTGACAGGCCCGCCGCGCATTCCTGCGCGGCGGGCCTTTGTTCACCGCCTGACAGCCCGGGCCTGTTCCGGTTGCGCCCCCGGCGTCCCGGGGGTAAAATGAGGGGGAGAGCAGGGCGGCGGACGCCCTCCCGCCGCTCCAAACCCCGCTGCAACCGCCGGTTGACAAAAAGAAACGCCGGGTTGGTGGCCCATCTCCCGGCCCTCGGGGTACAATAAGGGAAGAACAGAGAGAGGAAGTGAGCGCCATGACGGAACCGGCGGCCATGACCATCGGCCAGCGCATCGCCCGGGAGCGCAAGCGGCTGGGCCTGTCCCAGGAGGCCCTGGGGGAGGCGTTGGGGGTGTCCCGGCAGGCCATCTCCAAGTGGGAGGCCGACGCCAGCCTGCCTGAAATTGACAAACTGATCGCCATGGCCCGGCGCTTCGGCGTCACTGTGGGCTGGCTGCTGGGAGTGGAGGAACGCCGGGAGGAGGACGGCCCCGGGGGCGCAGAGCCCTCGGTGAATTCGGAGGCCGAGGTGCGGGCCCAGGCACTGCTGGAGCGCTGTCTGGAGGCCCTCCCGGCGGGCGGGGCGGGGAAGCTGCCCCGGAAGACCCGCCGGGCCCTCATCGCCGCCGGGGCGGCGGTGGCCCTCTGCCTGGCCCTGATGCTGGGCCGGATCGGGGCGCTGCAAGGCCAGCTCCGGGGCGTCAACGAAAATGTCAGTCAACTTCACGATCAGATCTATTCCATGCAGGTTCAGATGGACGGAGTGTCCGATTTGGTGTCTCAACAGGTCCAGGACGCCCTGGAGTCGGAGTACGGCCTGCTGGCCAGTTGGGAGCTGTCCCTGGAGTCGGTGGACTACGACGGCGGCCGGGCAGTGCTCCGGCTGGAGGGGGTGCCTAAGACTGCGGTATCCGACCCGGCGGAGATCTCCTTTACCGCCCGGATGTCCAGCGGGGAGGTGGTGAGCGCCCAAGAGACCGAACTGGACGGCCACGGGGGCTTTGTCAGCCGGATCTCCCTGGTGATTCGTGACGGCATTGAGTACTATATCCGAATCGGGGAGGAGACCATGCTGCTCAACTGGGATTACACCCCCTACAGCGACCTGTCCAGTGCCGTATCTCTGTCCATCAGCGCCAGTGAGACGGGGTCGTCGGCAGGTGCGGACGGCGTGCTGACCGGCACAGTGGAACTGAACATTGTCGGCCCGGAACTGTTTTGGGACGGGCGGCCGAAGGCGCTGGGGCAGGTGCGTCTCTGGAGCGTGGTGGACGGTCAGCGATGGGAGGAACTGGCGCTGGAGGATGTGAGCGGTGCCGGCAGCTCTGCCCCCGCCGCCCTGGAGGGGACAGAGGAGTACTGGGACTACGGCACCTATACCGCCGGCTATGAGATTGACCCGGAGGCGGCGGGGATGCTGCCGGGCAGCCAGTGCTGGGTGGAATTTGAGGTAGACTATGGCGGCGGCATCTGGTCGGGACAGGGAGATGCCCTGTGGAGCTGGGACGGCACCGCCTGGACGCCGGGCTGACCGCACAGACGCGGAGGGGCGCTGTTTTGGGCGCCTGACGGCAGAGCAGATAAAACGACGGGGAAACTGCCTGTACACGGCAGTTTCCCCGTTGTTGGCTGTCTCCCGGCGCCGGTCCTTGCAAAGGGGGCGGCGCGGACTGGGCGTGACCGGCCAAAGACAAAACGAAAGCGGGGGACCGTTATGATGAGGTCCCATAACGAAGGTTTTGAAAACAAGTGGTAAAGACAATCGGTACGGTATATTGCAGAAAAATCTAAAACTGAATTTGGAGGAAACTTCAATGAAATCATTATTTGAACAAATGGGCGGCGCTTATACACTGCAAGGCGACTATTACTTACCGAATCTCACTTTACCCGCCGAAGAAAACAAGATCATAGGGATATGGGGACAGCGGCATTTGCGGTATATCCGGCAGCACAGAAAAGTGTTTTACACCAATCTGCTCACAAGCGGCAGGCTGAACGGCTATCTTGCGGATATTGACCGGCAGGCAACAGAATTGTTTTTTCGGCTGATAGAACAGATGACGGAGCGTGAGGGCGTGACCGAAAAGCTCAAAGCCGAGAAGCCGATGAAATGGGCAGGCAAGATAAATACGCTGCGTGAAGCGACAGTGGAAATCGTAAACGCAGAAGTGATTTTCGCATAAACCGAAGCCGATAGGAAAGCGGTGTCATCAAACCTGTAACGCTTTGAAACACAAAAACGAGGGGTAAGGTACAAACACCTTGCTCCTTAAAGTTTAGACTTAAAAAACGGTTTAGAATCAAGCTTTTTCATCCTCTATTTTTCGATTTCCAATATATCAAATATCTTTTGATATACGAAAGCAGATTTCAACGGACTTTTATGAAATAACACAGAAGTAAAAGAAGATAGGAAAACTTTAGTATAATTACAAAAGATGCAAGCAGAGAATATCTTACGAGAAATCGGAAAATTCATTGAGATTTAGAAAACTTTGTGTTATACTAACCTTATTATAATAATGAGGTGAACCGTATGGCAGTACAGTATAACAAGTTGTGGAAGCGGCTGATCGATATGAAAGTAAAAAAATCTTCCTTAACGGAAATGGCAGGCGTTTCGGCTTCTACCATTGCAAAGCTTAGCCATGACGAATATGTGAGCCTTGAGATTTTAGAGCGGATCTGCAGGGCGCTTCACTGCGAAATCGGCGATGTAGTGGAGCTCAGTAAGGAGGCAGAATCATGAAGCGGCAGAAAATCACATCCTCAGAGCTGCTTTGCGCAATCTGTTTTGCATTATGCTTTTTTGCCTTTATGCTGACGGAGGCGTTTATCAACGAGCGCTGTGCCGTGATTCTCGGAAGCAGTGCCGTAAATCCCGCATATACCTTTGGGCTTGTCTGTACCGGATTGGGTTTTTTTTCGTTTTCCCTGCTGCGCCGTCTCTGTAAAAAAGAAAAGTCCAGGAAAACGGCGCAGACCATTCTTGGTATTCTGTGCATTGGGGCGGCTATGGTTTTGCTTTTTGCAAACCAGCCGGCACTCTTCCTGACAAGCTCTTCCGCAGCCCTGCTGCTGACCGGCCATATCAGTGGATGTGTGTATTACAATACGGCCATGTATTTTGCCGGGAGCCGGTATACGGGACGTTTGATCGGCACAGGGATGGGAGCGGCGATCCTCTTACAGTTTGTAGTACAGAATTTGATGCCCCAGTCTGTCGCCTTTATCATCAGCATTGTTTTCAGCGTTGCATTTGTCATGTGTTTTATCATAAAAGCGCCGAAGGACTGGATTCTGGAAAATCCTTTGCCCTATTCGGCGGATACCAAAAAAGAGTTCAAAAAAGCGCTGCTTCTGATCGTCGCGGTGGTACTTATGAGTCTTGTAGCCGGAATGATCGACAGCGTGCTGACAGCCTTCAATGCCGAAAAATCTTATGATATTTACGGCGGCGTTCGTCTGTTCTATGCACTGGGGCTGATTCTGGCGGGGTTTCTTGCAGACATCAAGGAACGGAAATATCTTCCCCTTTCCACCGTATGTACGATCCTGCTCTCCTCTGTCTGTATGTTCTTTCTCTCGGATGAAGTCAGCTATTTTGCCGGTACTGCGCTGATGTATCTGTACAGCGGCTTTTATGTGATCTTTTTCACGGTGATGTTTCTGGATTTTGCACCCAAAAGCAGCAGGCCGGAGCTGTGGGCGGGTATGGGGCGCATTGTACGCAGCTTTACGGTAGCGGCAACCGTGCTGCCGGCGTTCAACATCTATGGCGCAGTTGGCAATACGGTGTTGGCTGTAGTGAGTTGCCTGCTGTCTATCCTGATCCTGCTGGTATTGCTGCCGTATCTGAGTAATGCCGCCGTTTCTCTCAAACCGATAGAAGAACTAATTTCTGGAAGCCCCGAACTCTCCCCTCAGGAGCGGTTAAAACTGTTTGCACAGTACTGTTCCTTGACTCCCCGGGAGACGGAAGTATTGGAAAAGTTATTGACGACCGAGGACGGCGTACAGGAAATTGCCGACAGCCTGTATATCTCCCGGCGGATGGTGCAGCGGTACATCTCTTCTATTTATGAAAAGACCGAAACCAAAACACGCCTCGGCCTGTTCCAAAGTTATATGAATTTTACAGAGTAAATTTTATTTGGGCATAACGCTGCTTTTCGCGAGAAAAGTAGCGTTATTTTTATGTATTTTTTCAAGATGTCACACATGTGAACCCCCGTTTTTGCAAGAATGGCGCAGATGTGAACTGCAAAAAAACAGAATTTGTATGTATCATGATATATATATCATGATAATGGTTTAGCGTTCAATGCGGAGGGATGAAAGATGTCTAAAAAAATAACGGCAATTGTTTTAGCACTATCCATGCTTCTCTGTTTTACAGCCTGCGGTAATAAGGCTGATTCTAATGAAACAGACACAAGCCAGAACGGCGCAGTCGGATCTTCTGAAGGCATACAGTCCAGCGAGTCCGAGCTCGAACCCAAGCCGGAAACCGAACCTGACCCGAAGACCACACCTGAGTATCATTTTACCGAGGCTGTACAGGAGCGTGGCGTGCTGACCGTAGGGGTAAGCGGCAACTCGAAAACCTGCTATGTCATACCGGATGACCCGGAGAAATACGGAGAGCTTGTGGGCACCCGTGCCGGAAACGTGCCGGAGGTATGCCGCCGAATTGCCGAAGAGTTGGGCGTAGAAGTCGAATTTGTGGAATATGCGACCTTGGAAGCACAACTGCAGGCAGTGACGGACGGGGATGTGGATCTTGCCGCGGATAACTTTACTATCACCGAGGAACGCCTTGCACTTTACGAAATGACCGACGATTTTAACGTAAGGGAAATCGAAGGAGACGAGGTGTTTTTAAGTACGAATCCTCAGCCGTGGCTGCCGCCGGAAGAGGAAACGGAAGAGAGCTCCTCGGAGACCGAGGATGAAGCACCCGTCGAGCCCGAACCCAGAGAGATGATACAGAGTGAAGAGGAACTTGCCCATGCCCGTATTGCCGCTGTCAAGGGCTCCGTGCAGGCGACGAATACTGCGGAACAGTATCCAGAGGCGGAACTGCACCTGCTGCCCGATAACAAGTCGATTCTGGAAGCGCTGATCGCCGGAGAGGTGGATGCCGGGGTATTCAGCATGATAGATCGCGCATTTGCGGATGAAATCGTGGAGGAAATTGTGGATGGAAATGTCGCCCAGAGCGGCTATGAGGTGGTAACACCGGATTTCCGCGGTTACGGACTGGTTCTGATGAAGGAAAACGAAAAACTCTGCCAGTCCATCAACGAAATTATTGCCGAGCTTAAGGAAAGCGGATGGCTGCTGGAATGCTTTGATACGGAGGAAGCAAAGGCGGTGGAGCGTGGAATTGTCTGAGCGGAATGTGCGAGTTGTCAACAAAGACTCCGGCTGCGTGCCGAGACCGTGACAGTCAGGCAAAGGAGGAAATGCCATGAAAAAAATACTTTCGCTTTTACTGATACTCTGTATTCTCTGTCTTACCGGCTGCGGAAAAACGGGAGACCCTTCAGACACGCAGCAAACTTCTGACTTGAACATGCAGCAATCTCCTAACGGTGGAGATGCGCATCACGTGGCTTTTGCCGACACCGAATGGGCGGTCTACGACGGCTACGGCGTCACAATGGAATATCCGTCCACATGGACTCTGTACTGCTACGCCGAGTCTACATCCGCCGCCAATTATTCCGTCCTGATGGTAAGCGCGGCCGAGGATATCTTCCTTCGCTGCTATGTAACCGAAAGCGACCCTATTCCGGTCACCATCCTCTCGCCTTCCGACAACGCGGAGGCAAAGCTATTCTATGAGTATGTGAAGAAAACGGCGTTCCGGGCGGTTGATTTTCCCATCATGGATCCGGCTGCGGCAATGGAGGGCGACGAGGCCGTGATCGAGTTTATGACGGCCCTTGAGGAGTACAACGCCGATCCTAAAAATCCCCTGCCGGAGTATACCGGAGAGCTGCCTCAGGGACAGTCCGGCGCAACGGATGCCGTGCAGCTGTCCGACGACGGTACCCTTGCTTCCGTTCAGGATGCGGATACGGGTTTATATGGATACATTGATAAAACAGGCGCCTGGCGCATCGAACCGCAGTTTCAGAGCGCCTACGGATTTTCCGACGGGCGCGCGATGGTGCAGCTTGAGGACGGAAGCTGGGCATATATCGACCGAACAGGTGCGCCGGTTATCCCGGAAGTCCGTGACAGCGACGGAAGCACCTATCCGCTGAAGAGTTCCGGGAAGTTCCGGGAAGGCATCGCGGCCGCGGAGATCGATACCGGAATCGCCTACGATAAAATCTACATCGACATAAACGGCAATGTTCTGTTCAACGCTAGGGGCTTGCCCAAGGTCTACGGCGCAGGCTACGCCAGCACCTACTTCTTCGGGTTTGCATCCAATTTCACCAATGGGAAGGCGGTGGCTGCCCGCAGAGTCAACGAGAGCACGGATGCGCGGATGGACATCGAGGACGCGCCGGTCATTATCGATAAAAGCGGCAATATTCTTGCCACGATATCGAAAGAGTATTATGCGGACGAAAGCGGCTTTGACCCGAACATGATGGTAAAGATCAAGCCCGGCGGGCCGTTCCACGGTGAGGATCTCTACGGCCTGTGCGACGAAAACGGAAACGTGGTTGTGCCCTGTGAATATCCTTATCTACAGTACTGTGAAAACGGCTGGTATGTAGCCCAGAACCAGGACGGCAGATACGGTTATATCGATAAAAGCGGAAACGTAATGATCGATTTCGAGTTTGAGGATGCCGAAAAATTCAGCTGCGGGCTTGCTCCCGTCTTGATCGACGGGTTATGGGGCTTTATCAACGAGGACGGCGAAGTGGTGATCGAGCCGGCCTACCTTACAGCCAGTGTTGCCACCATAAACGCCGACCCATACATTGGCAGCTGCACCTTCTGGGACGGCGTCGGCAAGGTGCAGGACGGAGATCAATGGATCCTCATTGATACCCAGGGAAATGTGGTCGTGGACGATCCGGGGTTCAGCGGCTTTTACTCCTGCGGAAACGGTCTGATCGCTTACCAGGATGCGGAAAGCGGCTTGTGGGGCTACATGACGACCGACGGAAAAATCGCCATAGAAGCACGATTTCTTACGCCGGACACCTTCTTTCCGGCAGACTGAAATAAGATGCCAAGCGTCAGAGATTGGCTGTAAATTTAAGTTCAAATTATAATCAACAACAAAAAGTGGAGGGATGATGAATGATGAAAAAACAATTGGCACTGCTGCTTGCGTGTTTGATGCTCTTTACGCTTACTGCCTGCGGTGGGGAGTCCCCGGCAGCACCAAATGAGGGAACTTCGCAAAGTTCGGACAGCGGACAGGAAAACATAGAGACGCCTCAGGGAGAGGAAGAAGAGGAAGAAGGAGAAGAAGAAAGCGTTCCGTCCTTCTCTGTTCCCACCCAGAACGATCCGCCCGCCGTGTATGAGGGGATCAATATGGTCAACCTTGTGCCGGAGGGCTGCACCGAAGTGGTGTACGATGGAGGCGTGTATATCTACAAGCTGTCTTCGGCTCCTACCAGCGAAACACTGGTGAACTTTATCAATGAGAAACTGATCCCAGAAATTCAGGCGTGTTCCGATACCGGGACCTGCCTTGTAAAAGATCCTTCCGGCAATGATGTTTTGGGCCTTGAACGGGGCGTTACTCCGTTGCGCGCCTTTGATTCCTTCGGCTACAGGGTCTCGGACAGCGGCACAGAGTACGCCTATTGGATCATCGACGGCGAGCAGTTTGCCAATGAACGGCAGCTGAGCGGAGGAGGCACAAAACTGCTGGATGTCCGGTATGTGTACGATGGCGTGCTGTATGATGCCATTACAAAGGTACGGGAAGAAGATCAGGCAATCAGCGTGACCCCCTTTGAAGAACCTAATCAGGAGTTTGAAATTGTAGAGTAAGTAACGCAAAAAGGAGGCGATAGTATGAGAGCGGTTCAGCGCATTCTGCCATATACCAAGCAGCTGGTGCTGTATGCGCTGTATGATGTTCTGGATTCGGAAGAAAGCGAATACGACAAAGCGGAAAACGGACGGATCGCCGCCAAAGTGACCGTTTACGGAAACAGAAGCGGATTTACGCTGTCCGTGTCCGAACAGCCGCCCGCTACCGTCCTGACTGTGGAGATCAGCGCCCCCTATGGTGGGCTTTCCCGGCAGGGCGAGCAGCGTGCGGCGGATTATCTGGCAGACCGGGTGGAACAGCTGCTGGAAAACGAGCTGAAACTATCGGCTCTGATGAAATCAAGAGGAGGAAATTAACATGAACACAAAAACACGAAAAACAGGCGCAAGACTGGGGGCGTTGCTGCTGAGCCTCTGCTTGATCCTGGGGCTGATGCCAACGACGGCGTTTGCGGCGGAAACGGATCCGTTTATTTTCGGGTATAAGAGCGGCGGACCGATCATAAGCGTCAGCACAACTAATCCGTCAGACTATACCGAAGTTGCCGATTATGACGATTCATTACTCGGACTGGAAATAATCAACGGCACTATTTATGGACTGAGCTGTGATCATTACTTTTATACGTCAAAGCTGGTAATTCTGAATCCCGATTTCACCATTCGGAATACGGTTGGGAGTTGGTTTAACGATAACTTTGTAATCACAGATACGGCGGTACAGAACGGCACGCTGTGGGGAACCTATAATGATGAAAATGCTGATTCCTATCTGATTCCTATCAGTTTGACTACCGGACAACCGGAGACTACCGGAACCAAAAAGATCATCGGGCTTCCTTCAGGTGAGATCATCTATACTATCGCCTGTAACGCAGACGGCCAGATGTACGCCATTGTGGCCGACGGCGGAGAGAACGGCGGCGCAGCAACTCTGTACACCATCGATACATCGAACGGTGCGGCCACAGAGGTGGGCAGCACGGGCGTGACCACCAACTTCATCTCCAGCAGTGCCTTTGCGCCGGACGGCACCCTCTACTGGGCGGAGAACAAGGCTGGTAAGCTGTACACGGTAAATACCAGCAGCGGAATGGCAACGGCAGTGTCCGGCGGTTATGGGTACGCGCTCAATGCCATGATGATCCCCAATGACGGTAATACGGCAGCCTATGTCAATTTCGTCGTCAATGGCGAAGGTACTGTCACTATGGATGGCAAAGAGGTCAGCGGATGGCAGAAGGCTACGCCGGGGAGCGACCTTTCGCTGACCTTCACGCCCAACACCGACCGCAACGTGAAAGAGGTCGTCGTGGACGGGGAGAAGATGGAATTCATCGACAGCTACACCCTTAAGAACGTGAGCGCCTGGAGTGCGGGCACCCATACGGTGGAAGTGACCTTCGGGTCCAGGGACATCAGCATCAATGCCGACCAATGGGAAACGCAATACCTTGGTACGGCCACTTTGGAATATCATCCGTCCTTTGAAGCTACGCTCTATTTCACGGTATCAAACGGTCCTTTAAGGCACACGGCGGGCGAGTCGAACTACCAGATTTCCATCGAGAAGGACGGAGAACCTATTGATAAAAGCGACCTTGTCCCCGGCACCTATGACATTCACGTCACCAGAGCAGAAGACAAGTATTGGAACGCGCTGGATATCGTTCTGAAAGATGACTTGATTATCACAAAACAGACCGGCCTCGTTCAGTGGAGTGATTTGGAGCTGACAGCGAATCCGGGCGACACGCTGGCGGATGTTGAAAAGCCTGCCTATCTTGTGAGCTCGCTGGACGGCAAGCAGATTCCGGGTACGTTCTACTGGATCGATGACGAAAGCACCTCCGTAGGGGAGCTGGGCGACAGAACGGGATTTAAGTTCCGCTTTGTGCCGGATATGCCGTTGTCGGCGGAACTTGCTGCCCTCTACGATTTCTCCCACATGCCGGAAACCGGATTTGATAATTTTACCGCTTATGTGACGGTGAAGGAAGAGAGCGAGATCCCCGGCGGCTCAGACTCGATCTCCCTGCCGGTGCGGGTGCTGGAGGAAGGGGATACGGATTATTCCACAGCTCCGGAGCTTTCCGCAACCTTTACGCCGGACACAGCGGTGACCGTGGGCGAATTTAACGAGTTCCAGGGACTTGCTATTGACTACTATTACCCAATGGTCGACGCTGAGCCCAGCGAGGGCTACGACATCCAGGCGGGATACACCGTCTCCATCCCGCTTGAGAATTATGAAGGTACTACCCTCAGCGGAACTCTGACGATTCCTCTGCCCCAGGGGTATGACGGAGCGACTGCCCGCATCAAGGGCGGCGCTTCGGCCAGCAGTTATACGGCGACCACCGTCAGCTTCCCGCTGACGCTGGATGTATCCGGCAATACAGCCGAGGCGTTTGAATTGCTGATCGAATACAAGGAAGCGCAGGAGCCGGTACAGCCGCCGGTTATTATCGCCGGAGCCAACGGCAGCTGGCAGAAGGGCGGCACAGACGGGCTGTCCTTTACTTCCAACGCAGCTTTTGCCGATTTCATCAAGGTACAGGTAGACGGCAAAGATCTGGACGCTTCCAACTACACAGTAAAAGAAGGTAGCACCATTGTGACTTTGAACGCCGCTTATCTCAACACCCTGTCTGTCGGTAAGCACACCCTCTCCATCGTCTCCGCAAATGGGACAGCTACGACGGAGTTTACCATCACGGCGGCGCAGACCGGCGGCGACCAGACGGAAGGCAATCAAACCGGCGGAGACAACCAGACCGGCGGAGACAGCCAAACCGGCGGAGATAGCCAGACCGGTGGAGATAACCAGACCAGCGGCGATGACACCA
>CAUGSS010000011.1 GCA_959602365.1 uncultured Eubacteriales bacterium | reverse complement strand
CCAGCTCGGTCTTGCCCACGCCGGTGGGGCCCAGGAACAGGAAGGAGCCGATGGGCCGGTCCGGGTCGGCGATGCCGGCCCGGCTGCGGAGGATGGCCTCGGACACCAGGCGCACGGCCTCGTCCTGGCCGACCACCCGCTGGTGGAGGATGTCCTCCAGGTGGAGCAGCTTCTCCCGCTCCCCCTCCATCAGCTTGGCCACCGGGATGCCGGTCCAGCGCTCCACAATCTTTGCGATCTCCTCCTCGGTGACCGCGTTGCGCAGCAGGCTGGACTGCTTGCCCTGGGCGGCCAGCCGTTCCTCCTCCTCCAGCTGGCGCTGGAGCTGAGGCAGCTGGCTGTACTGGATGGCCCCGGCCTTCTCATAGTCATATTCCCGCTGGGCCAGCTCCAGCTGCTGCTTGGCCTGCTCGATCTGCTTGCGCAGCTCCTGGACCTTGCCGATGGCGTTCTTTTCGTTCTCCCACTGGCTCTTGCGGGCGTTGAAGTCCTCCCGCATGTCGGCCAGCTCCTTCTGGAGCTCGGCCAGGCGGGCCTTGGAGCGCTCGTCCTCCTCCTTTTTCAGGGCGGACTCCTCGATCTCCAGCTGGATGATCTTCCGGGAGACCACGTCCAGCTCGGTGGGCATGGAGTCCATCTCGGTGCGGATCAGGGCGCAGGCCTCGTCCACCAGGTCGATGGCCTTGTCGGGCAGGAACCGGTCGGTGATATAGCGGTTGGAGAGGGTGGCGGCGGCGATAATGGCGTTGTCCTGAATTTTCACGCCGTGATAGACCTCATAGCGCTCCTTCAGGCCCCGGAGGATGGCGATGGTGTCCTCCACCGAGGGCTCCGCCACCATGACCGGCTGGAACCGGCGCTCCAGGGCGGCGTCCTTCTCGATATACTGGCGGTACTCGTTCAGGGTGGTGGCGCCGATGCAGTGCAGCTCGCCCCGGGCCAGCATGGGCTTCAGCAGGTTGCCGGCGTCCATGCTGCCCTCGGTCTTGCCGGCCCCCACGATGGTGTGCAGCTCGTCGATGAACAGGATGATCCTGCCCTCGCTCTTCTTGACCTCCTCCAGCACGGCCTTCAGCCGCTCCTCAAATTCGCCCCGGTACTTGGCGCCGGCGATCAGGGCGCCCATGTCCAGGGAGAAGATGGTCTTGTCGGTCAGGCTCTTGGGCACGTCGCCGCTGACGATCCGCTGGGCCAGCCCCTCGGCGATGGCGGTCTTGCCCACGCCGGGCTCGCCGATCAGCACCGGGTTGTTCTTGGTCTTTCGGGACAGGATGCGGATCACGTTGCGGATTTCGTCGTCCCGGCCGATGACCGGGTCCAGCTTCTGGGCCCGGGCCCGCTCCACCAGATCAGTGCCGTACTTTTTCAGGGCGTCATAGGTCTCCTCCGGGTTGTCGGAGGTCACCCGCTGGTTGCCCCGGATGGCGGACAGGGCCTGCATCAGCTTTTCCCTGGTGATCTGATAAGTCTGGAAGAGCTGCTTCAGATTGCGGTCGGCGCTGTCCAGCAGGCCCAGCAGCAGGTGCTCCACCGAGACATACTCGTCCTTCATCCCGGCCGCGGTGTTCTGGGCGGCCTGGAGCGCCTTGTCCACATCCCGGGAGATGTAGACCTTGCCCGCCTCATGGCCGCCGCCGGAGACCCGGGGCTGCTTCTCCACCTCGGCCTTGGCCGCGGCCCGGAAGCTGGCCATGGTCACGCCGGTCTGCTCCAGCAGCTGGGAGGCCAGCCCCTGGGGATCGGCCACCAGGGCATAGAGCAGATGGCACTGCTCAATCTGGGGGCATCCATATTCCGTCGCCGTGGCCTGGGCGTTCTGCAGGACCTCGGTGGATTTTTGCGTATAGTTCAGTTGACTCATAACGGTCAAACCTCCTTTCGGGAGGATATTTCGCCTCCCGTTCCTTTTATTTGTCCCCAGTATAGGGCCAAAGTATGAACAGATTGTGAACGTGCAGTGACCTGGATGTAAATTTTAGCACTCTTGTTTGGAGAGTGCTAAAATAGGCGGATTGCGCCCGGTCTGCTCCTGTGGTAAAATGCAGATATCCGAATAGACAGGAGGTATTTGGGATGAGAGACCGTACGTTTATCAACCATATTGTCCGGATTACCGTGGTCAAGGTGGCCTGTTATACCGACCTGGGGGAGAAGTATACCCAGTACCGGCCGGGGGCGGAGCGGGGGACGGTGGTGCCCTGCAACTTTTTTAAAGAGGGCATGACCTTCACGGTTCAGCTGGACCCCTTCGGCAACTGCAAGCCCGAGGGCTTCTGTGACTGGGCCTGGGCGGACATCTGGAAGGATCTGCTGCTGTGCTGCGACCGGGCGGGCTTCTGCAACGAGGGGGAAGTGGACACCCTGCCGCCCCACTTCACCTGCTGCACCGACGGGCTGCGGCCGGTGACCTTTATGATCGAGGCCCTGTCCTGACGGCAAAAGGGGAGGGCCGGCCGCCCTCCGGGACAGCCGGCCCCCTTGGCCTGAGCTGACATTTTACTGCTCACTGCGCGCCCTGCCGGGCCTTCACCAGCTTGACGATCCGGCTGGTGCCCAGCCGGTCGGCCCCCAGGGCCAGGAAGTCCGCCCCGTCCTGGAGGGTGGCGATGCCCCCGGCGGCCTTGATCTTCACCCCCGGCCCCACATGCCGGGCGAACAGGGCCACGTCCTCCCGGGTGGCCCCGCCGGTGGAGAAGCCGGTGGAGGTCTTGATGTAGTCGGCCCCGGCGGCGGTGACGATCCGGCACATCTGGATCTTCTCCGCCTCGGTGAGCAGGCAGGTCTCCACGATGACCTTCAGGATCCGGCCCTGGCAGGCCTCTTTGACCTGGAGGATCTCCTCCTCCAGCTCCGGCCAGAGTCCGTCCTTGACCCAGCCCAGGTTGATGACCATGTCGATCTCGTCGGCGCCCTTTGCCACGGCGTCGGCGGCCTCAAAGGCTTTCGCCGCAGTGGTGGAGTAGCCGTTGGGGAAGCCGATGACGGTGCACACCGCCACCCGGCCCGCCAGATACCCGGCGCACCGGGCGACGTAGGAGGGGGGCACGCAGACACTGGCCGTGTGATAGGCCAGGGCCTCGTCGCAGAGGGCGCGGATCTCCTGCCAGCCGGCGTCAGGCCGCAGCAGGGTGTGATCCACATGGCGGAGCAGTTGGGAGAGTTCCATATCATTCATTTTATCCATGATTCGATCCATCCTTTCAGGAGGTGTTTTACATGACTGAGCGGGAACTGGTGGAACGGGCGCTGGAGATGCGCCGGTTTTCCTATGCCCCCTACTCCCACTTCCGGGTGGGAGCGGCCCTGGAGTGTGAGGACGGCAGCGTCTACACCGGCTGCAATGTGGAGAATGCCGCCTATGGCTCCTCCCTGTGCGCCGAGCGCACCGCCCTGGTCAAGGCGGTCAGCGAGGGCCGCCGCCGCTTTGTCCGGCTGGCGGTGGCGGGGGACTCGGCGGACTACTGCTGGCCCTGCGGCGCCTGCCGCCAGATGCTCCGGGAGTTCGGGACAGACCTGGAGGTGCTGGCGGCCAACCGGGAGGGGGCGTATGTCGCCATCTCCCTGGAGGAACTGCTGCCCCACAGCTTCGGGCCGGAGACTCTGGGGTGATTGTAGCATATCCCGGGGAAAAAGTCACCCGCGCTTTCCTTTTTCCCCGGCCTGTGGTACAATACCGGGACAGGACTTCCCGCGAGAGAAAAAGGAGGAAGCGCAGTGCTTCGGAAAATCGACTATAACGCCCCGGTGTCCCTCTCCCTGGCCATTGCGGCCTTTGTGGTGCTCTGCCTGGGATGGGTGACCGACGGGCTGACCACCCGGCAGCTCTTCTGTGTCTACGGCTCCCCCTGGACCGATCCGCTGACCTATGTCCGGCTGTTCGGCCATGTGCTGGGCCATGCGGATCTGAGCCATTACATGGGCAACATGATGCTCCTGCTGCTGGTGGGCCCCATGGTGGAGGAATTCTACGGCAGTGGGCGGCTGCTGCTGATGTGTGCGGTCACCGCGGTGGTCACCGGCCTGGTGGACATGCTGTTCTTTCCCACCACCGCCCTGCTGGGGGCCAGCGGCGTCGTGTTCATGATGATTATTCTGGCCTCCATGGTCAGCTACCAGAAGGGCCGGATCCCCCTGACCTTCTTCTTTGTGGCGGCAATGTACCTGGGGCAGGAGATCTACAACGCCATCTTCGCCGCCGACGACATCTCCCAGCTCACCCATATCATCGGCGGCGTGCTGGGCCTGGTCTTTGGCCTGACCATGCGCCGGGGGAGGCGGTGATGCCCTGATGGGGAACCCCGGCCTGCTGATGGAAAACCGTGCGTCACAGGACGGCGCAGAAAAGCGCCCCGCTCTGCTGAAATGCAGAGCGGGGCGTGCTTTTTTGTATGGAAGGGATTCTGACGGTTTATCCGCCCAGGTAGGCCTTGCGCACCGCGTCGTTGTTGAGCAGCTCGGCGCCGGTGCCGGTGGTGACAATCTTGCCGGTCTCCAGCACATAGCCCCGGTGGGCGACGGACAGGGCCATCTGGGCGTTCTGCTCCACCAGCAGGATGGTGGTGCCGGATTGGTTCAGGTCGGTGATGATGGAAAAGATCTGCTCCACCAGCAGGGGGGCGAGGCCCATGGAGGGTTCGTCCAGCATCAGCAGCTTGGGGCGGCTCATCAGAGCCCGGCCCATGGCCAGCATCTGCTGTTCGCCGCCGGACAGGGTGCCCGCCACCTGTTTGTAGCGCTCCTTCAGCCGGGGAAACTGGTCATAGATCTTGGCGATGGATTCGGCCTGTTCTCCCTTGGAACGGGTGTAGGCGCCCATCTCCAGGTTTTCCTGGACGGTGAGCTGGAGAAAGATGCGCCGTCCCTCCGGGCACAGGGCCATGCCGTGGCTGACAATCTTGTGGGCGGGAACCCCCACCAGAGAGTGGCCGTCGAACTCGATTTTTCCGCTTCTGGGTTTGAGCAGGCTGGCCACCGTATTCAGCGTGGTGGATTTTCCGGCGCCGTTGGCGCCGATCAGGGTGACGATCTCCCCCTCGTTGACCTCGAAGGAGACCCCTTTGATGGCGTGGATGCTGCCATAGTAGACCTGCAGGTCCTCCACTTTCAGCAGACTCATGGCGCTCAGCCCTCCTTTCTCTTGCCCAGGTAGGCCTCGATGACCTGGGGATCGTTTTGAATTTCAGAGGGGGTGCCCTTGGCGATGATTTTGCCGAAGTTGAGCACGGCAATGCCCTCGCAGATGCCCATGACCAAGCTCATGTCGTGCTCGATGAGCAGGATGGCGATCTGGAAGGTGTCCCGGATCTTCTGGATGTTCTCCATCAGCTCCGCCGTCTCCGAGGGGTTCATGCCGGCGGCGGGCTCATCCAGCAGCAGCAGCTTGGGCCCGGTGGCCAGGGCGCGGACAATCTCCAGCCGGCGCTGGGCGCCGTAGGGGAGGGAACCGGCCTGGGCGCCGGCCAGATCCTGCATGTCAAAAATGCTCAGCAGTTCCAGGGCCCGCTCGTGGCTCTTTTTCTCCGTCCGCCAGTAGCGGGGGGTGCGGAACACCCCGTCCCACATGCCGTAGCGGTGGTGGTTGTGCAGGCCGATTTTGACGTTGTCCTCCACAGTCAGCTTGTCGAACAGGCGGATGTTCTGGAAGGTGCGGGCGATGCCGGCCTTGTTGACCTGCACGGTGTTCATGTGGGCGGTGTCCACCCCGTCCAGCAGGATGGTGCCCCGGGAGGGCTGATACACCTTGGTGAGCAGGTTGAACACCGTGGTCTTGCCCGCGCCGTTGGGGCCGATCAGTCCGGCGATCTCGGTGCGGCCGATGGCCATGTTGAAGTCGTCCACGGCGGTCAGTCCGCCGAAGTCAATGCCCAGATGGGCCACCTCCAGAATGGGATGTTTGTCAATGTCCCGTTCGGGGATTTTGTTGGGACTGGGCACCGCTACCAGTTTGGTCTCTGGGCGCTTACTCATGGATGGCACCCTCCTCTCCCTTGGCTTTTCTGGAAAATCTGCCGGTGACGCGCCGGATCAGCGCCTTGGCCTGCTCGTTATTGGTGACCAGCATGACCAGGATCAGCACGATGGCGTAGACCAGCATCCGGTAGTCCTGGAATTCCCGCAGCAGCTCGGGCAGCACGGTCAGCACCGCCGCGGCGATGATGGAACCCCGCAGGTTGCCGATGCCGCCCAGCACCACGAACACCAGGATCAGAATAGAGGTGTTGAAGTCAAACTGCCGGGGGACGATGGTGGAGTAGCTCAGCGCGTACAGAGCGCCGCCCGCTCCGGCCATGGCGGCGGAGGTGACAAAGGCCATCATCTTATATTTGGTGATGTTCAGACCGCAGGCCTGGGCGGCAATCCGGTTGTCCCGGATGGCCTTGATGGCCCGGCCCGCCCGGCTGTTGACCAGGTTTTGGATGATGAACAGCACAATCAGCACCAGAATGATGCCGCTGACAAAGGTGGAGAGCTTGGTGATCCCCAGGGCGCCCATGGGGCCGTTGAGGATCACGGTACCCCCCTCCTCCAGCCCCAGGTTCATGGAGTTGTTCATGGCGAAGTGGAGGCCGTGGCTGTCCACCCCCACATAGAGGCAGTTGAGCACGTTTTTGATGATCTCGCCGAAGGCCAGGGTGACAATGGCCAGATAGTCGCCCTGGAGCCGCAGCACCGGCACGCCGATGATGACGCCGGCCACGGCGGCGATCAGGGCGCCGATCAGGATGGCCAGCACCAGGCGCAGGGGGCCGGCGGTGACGGAGTGCTGAAGGCTAGTGGCCACGATGACGCCGGTGAAGGCGCCGACACTCATGAAACCGGCATGGCCCAGGCTGAGCTCACCGGAGATGCCGACCACCAAGTTGAGGGAGAGGGCCATAATCACATAGGCGCAGATGGGGATGAGCTGGCCGGTGAAGTTGTTGCTCAGCTGGTCGGCGGCCAGCAGAGACTGAAAGACAATAAAGAAGACAATGACGATGCCGTAGTTGATAAAGCCGTTGCGGGAGCCCGCCGACAGGTTCTTGATCCGTTTCATTCAGACCACCTCAGACTTTCTCGCTGATCTTCTTGCCCAGCAGGCCGGTGGGTTTGACCAGCAGGACAATAATCAGCACCGCAAAGACGATGGCATCGGAGAGCTCGGTGGAGACATAGGCCCGGCCGAAGATCTCGATGATGCCCAGCAGCACGCCGCCCAACAGAGCGCCGGGGATAGAGCCGATGCCGCCGAAAACCGCGGCGGTGAAGGCTTTGATGCCGGGCATGGAGCCGGTGGTGGGCATCAGGGTGGGATAGGAGCACAGCAGCAGCACGCCGGCGATGGCGGCCAGGCCGGAGCCGATGGCAAAGGTCAGGGAGATGGTGCGGTTGACGCTGATGCCCATCAGCTGGGCCGCGCCCCGGTCCTCGCTGACCGCCCGCATGGCTTTGCCCACCTTGGTGCAGCTGGTGAACAGCGTCAGGGCGATCATGATGACCACGCAGGAGGCCACGGTGACCAAGGTGGTGGCGGTGATGGTGACATTGCCCAGGGAGATGGAGGCGTTGCCGATCAGGTTGGGGAAGCTCTTGGTGTTGGAGGTCCAGATCAGCAGCGCCGCATTTTGCAGGAAATAGCTGACGCCGATGGCGGTAATCAGCACCGCCAGGGACCCGGCGTTGCGCAGGGGCTTGTAGGCCAGCCGCTCGATGACGATGCCCAGCAGCGTGCACACCAGGACGGCCAGCAGTACCGATGGGATGGCGGGCCAGTTCAGGTAGTAGCTGGTGCAGAAGGCCACATAGCCGCCCACCATGATGACGTCGCCGTGAGCAAAGTTCAGCATTTTGGCGATGCCGTAGACCATGGTGTAGCCCAGGGCGATGATGGCGTAGACGCTGCCCAGGCTGATACCGTTGATCAGGTTGGATAACATGGGGTTACACCTCGTTTCTTTTCTTTCAGGCGGGGGAGAAGGCAGGCTCCTCCGGTGGCCGCACATCAAAACACCGCTGGGGCGCCTTGATGTCTGGCCGCCGGAGCACTGAAAAGGGGGCTGCCCGCGCGGAACAGGCAGCCCCCTGGCAGTCAGATCAGACCGGTGAAGGCTGGATCAGACATCAGGCCTCGTTGTAGGCGCCGTCCTCGATGACGTACACCTTGGGATCCTTGCTGACGGCTCCGTCAGTGGACCAGGTCATGCCCGCGCCGGTCAGGCCGTCGTAGGAGAAGCCGGAGTCGGTGAACACGCTGACCAGGATCTCGCAGATGTCCTCATAGGACATGTCGGTGACATCCAAGCCGCCGTTGTTCTCGGCATAGTAGGTCAGAGCGTTGTAGATGGCATACACGCAGTCATAGCCGTCGGCGGCAAACTGGGTGGGGGTGAAGTTTTCGTTGGCCTCGAACTGGGTGGTGAAGGAGACGGTGGCGTCATCGGTGGCGGAGGCGGCGAAGGGGGACATCAGCAGCACGCCCTCGGCCAGAGACGCGTCAAAGCCTTCCACCGCCAGGATGCCGTCCATGCCGTCGCTGCCGAAGAAGGTGGGCTCATAGTTCATGGCGGCGGCCTGGGTCAGGATGTTGGAGGCGGGGGTGTAGTAGATGGGCAGGAAGACGAAGTCGGCGCCGGCGTTCTGGGCCTCAGACAGCTGCACGGAGAAGTCGGCATTGGTGTCGTCGGGGAAGGTGGTGACGCTGACGATGTTCAGCCCCAGCTCATCGGCCTGGGCCTGGAAGGCCTGATAGATGCCGGTGGAATAGGCGTCGGAGTTGTTGTAGATGACGGCGATGTTCTCCGCCAGGTCGTTGTCATAGACGTACTGGGCGGCGAGCTGGCCCTGGGCCGGGTCGGTGAAGCAGACCTGGAACACATTGTCCTTGCCCTCGGTCACGCTGGTGGAGGAGGCGGAGGGGGTCAGCATGAACATACGGTCGGCATAGGCCTCGGTGGCCACGGCCACACAGGGGGTGGTGGTGACGCAGCCCACGATGGCCTGGGCCTTCCAGTCCTTCAGGTTGTTGTAGGCGTTGACGCTGCGCTCAGCGTTGTTTTCGTCATCCTGGCTGTTGAACTCGATCTGGAAATCGGAGCTCAGCGCGTTGATCTCGTCCACGGCGATCTGCTCGCCGCCGGCGGCGTTTGTGCCGTAGGTCGCCGCACTGCCGGTCAGGGGACCGATGGCGCCCAGCTTCAGGGTGCCGGTCAGGCCGCCGGAACCGGAAGAGGTGCCGCCGTCGGAGCTGCCGCCGGAGGCGCTGGCGTCAGAGGCGGGGGTGGAAGTGCTGGCGTCGCTGCCGGCAGTGCTGCCGCCGTTGCTGCCGCAGGCGGTCAGCAGAGCGAAGCACATCGCCAGCGACAGCACAAGTGCAAGAATCTTTTTCATATTCGGTATCCTCCTTCTGATAATGACCATTTGGCCCCGGGCCAAAGTGGTATAAAAGAAAAATGAGACCTGCAAAACCGAGCTGCGCTGCACAGTCTCACTGTCGGCGTCCCTGGGGACTTCCGATGTTGACAATTATAGGGGTAAGACAGAATAATGTCAACAGTTGTTTTTGCTAAAAACGAAGTATTTTTGCAGGAGTCCATCGTCAAAAAATCAGCTTCGCGGATTGACAGACCAAAAAAGAGAGGAAAAAACCCAAAAAAGAGAAAAAATGAACCCCGCTATGCAATGGGACGGGGTAGCAATTTCTGTTTGATTTGACAGGTGATATGCAATAAATTGTCAACTTGACATAATGGGAGCGCCCTGTGGCGTGGGACAGAGCCAGGGGGGAGGGGATCACAAAGCGCCGGCACAGGCGAACCTGTACCGGCGCGTGCAGATGCATGGGGAGAGAGGAGAAGATCGGGGCGCAGTCAGCGGACAGCGGGCCCCTCGTTGGCTGTGGAGAGCAGAATGCGGTCGTTGTCCAGCGCCCGGCCGGCCCCTATGCTGAATTTCTCCAGCAGGTCTTCCACCTGCATGCCGGCCCGCTCCTGGCCTTTCACATCCAGCACAATGCGGCCGGCGTCCATCATCAGGGTGCGGTTGCCCAGCTCCAGGGCCTGGTGCATGTTGTGGGTCACCATCAGGCAGGTGATCTGCCGCTCGGCGACGATGCGGCGGGTGAGCTCCAGCACTTTTTCCGCGGTGCCCGGATCCAGGGCGGCGGTGTGTTCATCCAACAGCAGCAGCTTGGGGGTCACCAGGGTAGCCATCAGCAGGGTGAGGGCCTGGCGCTGGCCGCCGGAGAGCAGGCCCACCGGCTGGCGCATCCGGTCCTCCAGCCCCATCTCCAGCATGGCCAGCTTTTCCCGGAACAGCTCTTTTTCCGCCCGGGAGACCCGGCTCAGGAAGGCGTTTTTGTGCCGGGCGGTGCGCAGCCAGGCCACGGCCAGGTTTTCCTCAATGGTCATATTGGGGGCGGTGCCCCGCATGGGGTCCTGGAACAGGTGGCCGATATACCGGGCCCGCTTGTGCTCGGGCAGGAAAGTGATGTCCTCGCCGTCCAGCTCGATAGAGCCCTCGTCGGCATAGAATTCGCCGCAGATGGCGTTGAACAGGGTGGATTTGCCCGCCCCGTTGGAGCCGATGATGGTGATGAAATCCCCCCGTTCCACGTCGAGGCTGACCCGGTCCAGGGCGGTTTTCTGGTTGACGGTGCCCGGGTTGAAGGTCTTGCTGACCTGGGTGAGCTTCAGCATTTGACGGCGCCCCCTTTCTTTCTCAGCCGGAGGGCGGCCCAGATGGTGCCGATGACGGCCAGGGCGGCCAGCATCAGCAGCAGGGCCCGCCCCTGGGGCAGGAGCAGACCGGCCGCCGCCAGCAGGACGGTCAGCGCCGCAAAGACCACCAGCAAAATCCGGTTCAGGTCTTTTCCCCGGCGGGCCAGTTTGCGCTGCTGGAAGTCCAGCATCCGCATCAGGGTGGGGTAGGAGATGGCCACGGCCACAATGATGGCGCTGACCAGCTTCAGCGCGGAGGCGGGCAGGTCAAAGCGCAGGGCGATGGCCACGATGACCCGGTACAGGCAGGAGCCCACCACCACACCCAGCGCCCTCCAGGGGATGGTCTTGCGGCTGAAGATGGTCTCGCCGATGATCAGGCTGGCCAGGGCGATGGTGACCATGCCGGTGCCCATATTGATGTCGCAGGATTTGTTATACTCTCCGATCAGGCAGCCGGCCAGGGCGGTGATGGCGCTGGACAGGCACAGGCCGATGGTAATCATCAGGGCCGGATTGATGGAGGAGGACTTCACCATGTCCGGGTTGTTGCCCGTGGCCCGGATGGACAGGCCCAGCCGGGTGTTGAGAAACAGCAGCAGCAGGACCACCACCACCGCCACGAACAGCAGCGCCACAATCAGCTTGCGGGCCTCGTAGAGGGGGGTGCCCTCCAACAGATCCTGAAGCAGCGTAAAGACCGTCTGGCTGTCGTTCAGGCTCAGGGTGGAGCGCCCCATAATGACAATATTAATGGTGTACAGCCCGGTGTTGACGATGATGCCGGCCAGCAGGCTCTCCACCCCCAGCTTGGTCTGGAGCAGCGCTGTGATCAGGCCGGACAGGATGCCCGCCCCCATGGCCGCAAAGATGGCCAGAACCGGGTGGCCGTTGATGGCCACCACCGATCCCACGGCACAGCCCAGGGTGAAGCAGCCGTCGGTGGACAGGTCGCACACCCCCAGCATGGAGTAGCTCAGGAACAGGGCCAGCGCCACCAGCCCGTAGATCAGCCCCAGCTCCAGGGCATTCTGGAGCAGCGCCCAGGTGATAAACAAAGTGGATCCCTCCTCATTTCCATGGATGAATGCCGCGCCCGGACCGGTGGGCGGAGCGGTATGTCCGCCGGTCCGGGGGCGGGTTCGGGATTACTCAAAGCTGTCGGCGGTGGTGATCTCCGCGACCTGGGTGCAGTAGGGCGCGAAGGCCTCTTTCAGCGCCTCCAGGTCCAGCCCCAGCGCCTGGCAGGTCTCGGTGTTCACCGTGGCAATGCCGTTGTCAAAGGTCTGCACCGCAGTGGCGGCGGGGTCGGCGCCGTTGACCAGGATGTCAACCACCATGTCCGCGGTGGCTGCGCCCAGGTTGGCATAGTCCACGCCGTAGCCCAGGAAGGCCCCGTTCAGGGCGAAGGAGTCGGCGCCGCAGTAGTGGGGGATGCCCGCGTCGGTGAAGAGCTCATAGATGGACAGCTCGGCGTCCATGATGGTGTTGTCGGTGGGGGTAAAGACGGCGTCCACCCCTTCGGCGATCAGGGACTGGGCGGCCAGCTGCACATCGCCGGTGGTGGCGCCGGTGGCCTCGGTGTACTGGATGCCGTGCTCCTCCAGGAAGGCCTTGGCGTCGGCGATGGCCTGGGTGGAGGAGTCCTGAGCGGTGTCGTAGAGCAGGCCCACATAGTCACAGTCCGGGTCGGCGGCCAGGATCAGGTTCATGATGGACTCGGTGTTCAGCGCGTCAGAGGTGCCGGTCACGCTGCCCCCCGGGGCGTCCATGCTGTCCACCAGGCCGGAGATCACCGGGTCGGTGACGGCGGCAAAGACCAGGGGGATGTCGGTGTCCTCCAGGGCGCTCATCATCACCGAGGCGCTGGGGGAGGCCACGGCTACCACGATGTCCACGCCATCGGCCACCATGTTGGCGCCGATCTGGCTGAGGACGCTCTGGTCGCCCTGGGCGTTGTCATAGTAGTCCGCGTAATCGAAGGTGACCCCCAGCTCGGCGCCCTGGGCGTCCAGCCGGGACTGGACGTTCTCCACAATCTGGTTCAGAGAGGCGTGGTCCATCCAGTTGACGATGCCCACTTTATAGACCGTGCCGTCCCCGGCGCTCCCGCCGGAGGAGCCGGAGCCGGAATTGCCGGAGGGATTGGAGGCGCTGCCTCCGGTGCTCCCGCAGGCGGCCAGGGCCAGCACCATGGCCAGACAGGTCAGCAGCACAAGCAGTTTTCTCATTTTTTTCATCATTGGATTCCTCCTGTCGCTTGGGCGGCGCCGGAAAAGGCAAACAAAAAAGCCCCTGTCCCTCCATGGGACAAGAGCTTCGACTCCTGCGGTACCACCCAAATTGACGATGATCGTCCACTTAGCACCCTGCGCTGTTTGCTACGCAGTCCCTGGGATAACGGGCGGGTTCCCGTCGGCGCCTACTGGGATGGGTTCCATTGGAACCATCTGTTTGGGCCGCCCTCGGAAGGCCATTCGTCCCCCTGCCGGTGCCGCGCTCCCACCATTCGCGGCTCGCTTTGTCCGGTGTTACGGAGGAGTACTCCTCTTCCTCGTCGGTTTCGCTTGCTATTGTGTTGAAGTATAGCGCCATTTGTCCGGCTTGTCAAGGGGAAAAATTTTTCGCCCCGGCCGCGCCGCGCCCAGGGGGCCGCCCGGGCAGCCTGTTCCAGGGGCCGCCCTCCATTTTATGTCCCCGTCCCGCGGCCGGCCCATGCGCCCGGGGAGCGGGGGACAACATTGGGACGGCCGGGCTGGGCGGCTCAGGGCGTCTGAGCCAGTCTGGCCAAGGCCTCCTCTTTGGTGGAGACAAAAAAGACGTCTTTGCCCTGGTTTGACTCGTGGATAAAATCCTTCAGCGGCTTGCTTGTATAGCGGGAGAAATCCCCGTAGATGGCAGCTTTGATATGATAATTGATCCATTTTTGCAGAATTTCACCCGCGATGCCCGTGCTGAGGACAAAGAACTCCTCACACAGCGCGCCCTTGGGAAGCGCGATTTTGGAGACATTACCCTCAAAGCGAACCGTCATGGCCAGCTCCAGCGCGGACTGGGCGTCGGTGATGACGGGGCTGTCGGCGGAGATGAGGGCAATGCCGCCTCCCCCTGTGCTCACATATTCGAGTTTCATCGTTTCCTCCTTTGATTTCGTGTAGTTGGGTTTGCAGCACGGATTTCGGCAGTTGAGCAGGTGCATCTTAGCATAGCGGGTGCACGCTGTCAAACGGCGCGTCTTCAGCCCGGGTTTGGCGCGGAGGGGCGGAGGCACCGGAGGGCGGAGTGTTTTTCCGCGGGAGATGGGAAAATATTTGCGTGTCCGCCGGTGGAGGCGCTATAATGGAGCTGTCTGCATTTTGCGTCAACTGATATCCGGATCCACTCAGAGATCAAGCGAAAAAACGGAGGAAGCCTCATGCTGAAACTGCTGTTGGGAAGAGATCAGGCCGCCATCACCCGCACAGTCCTGACCCAGGCGGCTGCGCCTGGGAAGAGGGCGCGCAGCCTGGTGATTGTGCCGGAGCAGTACTCCCACGAGACAGAACGAAAATTATGTAAACTTGGCGGCGACGGGGTTTCCGCCCGCGCCGAGGTGCTCACGTTTTCCCGCCTCGCCCAGCGGGTCTTTCAGGAGCTGGGGGGCAGCGCCCGCCCGGTGCTGGACCAGGGGGGGAGGCTGCTGCTGATGCACCTGGCGGTGGCCCGGCTCTCCGGCGAGCTGAAGCTCTACCGCCGGGCCCGGGAAAAGGCGGGTTTTCTGACCAGCCTGCTGGCCACCGCCGACGAGTGCAAAAGCTATTGCATCTCCCCTGAACTGATGCTGGAGGCCGGCGGGGCCGCGGGGGAAGAGGGAGAGCGGCTGCGGGAGCTGGGGCTGATCTTTGCCGCCTATGACGCCCTGGTGGCGGACCGGGCGGAGGACCCCCGGGACCGGCTGACCCGGCTGGCCCACACCCTGAGAGGGACGGACTACTTCCGGGGCAGGGCGGTCTATCTGGACGGCTTTACCGACTTTACCCCCCAGGAGAAGCAGGTGCTGGAGATGCTGCTGCGCCAGGCGGAGCAGGTCACCGTGGCCCTGCGCTGCGACACCCTGGAGCGCAGCGGCGCATCCGTCTTTGCCCCAACCCGCCGCACCGCCCTGGCCCTGACGGAGCTGGCCCGGGACAACGCCCAGACCATGGAGTTCCAGTGCCTGCCCCGGTTTGAGGGGGTGCCGGAGGAGCTGGCGGCGCTGGAGCGGGAGCTGTTTTCAGAAAGCGCCGCGGCCCGGCCTGGCCCGGTCCGCTGTATCGCGCTGGGCAGGGGGGAGGACCCCTATCGGGAGGCGGAGCTGGCGGCGGAGGAGATTCTGCGCCTGGCCCGGGAGGAGGGATACCGCTTCCGGGACATCACCGTGGCCGCCCGGACCATGGAGGAGTGGGGAGACCGGCTGGAGCGGGTGTTTGGACGTTACCGGATCCCGGTCTTTCTCAGCCGGATGGACGACATTCTGCAAAAACCCGTGCTGGCCCTGCTCACCGCCGCCCTGGAGGCGGTGTCCGGAGGCTACGAGTACGACGATGTATTCCGCTATCTCAAGACCGGACTCACCGGCCTGTCCCAGCGGGACCGGGACGAGCTGGAGAACTATGTGCTGCGCTGGGATATCCGGGGCGCCCGCTGGACCGGGGAGAAGAGCTGGAACTGGCACCCGGGAGGCTATGGCCAGAGCTGGACCGAGGCCGACCGGGCCCTGGTGACCCATCTGGATCAGGTGCGCCGTCAGGTGGTGGCGCCGCTGGAGGGGCTGCGCCGCGCTGAGGCCTCCACCGGCCGGGAGTGGGCCCAGGCGGTCTATGGCTTTTTGGAGGAGATTGACCTGCCCGCCTGCCTGACCCGCCGGGCCGGCGAGCTGACCCGGGCCGGGGCGCTGCGGGAGGCGGAGGAGTACCGCCAGGTATGGCAGATCCTCACCGGCGCGCTGGAGCAGTGCTCCGATCTGCTGGGGGAGGACCCCATGAAGCTGGGCGAGTTCGCAGAGCTGTTCCGGCTGGTGCTGAGCCAGTACCAGGTGGGCACCATTCCGGTCTCTCTGGATCGGGTCACCTGCGGCGATATGGCCCGGGTCAGCCACAGCACTGCTCCGGTGCTCTTTCTGCTGGGGGCGGACGACGACAGCCTGCCCCTGGTGAGCGGCCAGCGGGGATTGCTCACCGACGAGGACCGGACGCTGCTGGCCGGCTATGGATCCGTGGAGACCGCCCTGGACCAGGAGGGACAGATGGAGCGGGAGATGCTGCTGATCTATGAGTGCGCCACCATGCCGTCCCGGCGCCTGTATGTCTCCTATGCCGCCCACAGCCTGGAGGGGGGAGAGAAGCGCCCGTCGTTTCTGATCCACCGGCTGCTGGAGCTGTTCCCGGCGCTGGCAGAGGGGCCGGGGGCGGCAGGGGAGGGGCTGCCCTCCGGAATTGCCCCTGCCCTGGATGCCGCCGCAGCCCGGGGAGACCGGCAGCTGCTGGAAGATCTGGCCGGGCTGGAGGGGGGCAGCGGGGCCGCCCGGGCGCTGGCCGCCATGGACGGGGTGCGGGAGAACCTGTCCCCCCAGGCGGTGCAGGAGCTCTACCGGGGCACCCTGCGGCTGTCCGCCTCCCGGATGGACAAGGTCAAGTCCTGCCACTATGCCTATTTTCTCCAGTACGGGCTCAGAGTAAAGCCGAGAAAACAGGCGGGCATGGACGCCCCGGAGGCGGGCACCTTTGTCCACTATGTGCTGGAGCATGTTCTGGCCGCCGCCCGGGACGGCGGCGGCGTATCCGCCCTCAGCGGCCAGCGGGTGAAGGAGCTGGCGGACCAGGCCACCCGCCAATACATCCACAGCCAGCTGGGGGGATTGGAGGATAAGACCCCACGCTTCCGCTATCTGTTCCGCCGCCTGGCCCAGTCGGCGGAACAGGTGGTGCTCCAGATGGTGGAGGAACTCCAGGCCTCCGACTTTAAACCCATCGCCTTTGAGCTGGGATTCGGCACCGGGGACTCCCTGCCCCCGGTGCGGCTGGAGACCGGCGGGATCACCGTGGCCATCTCCGGCCTGGTGGACCGGGTGGACGGCTGGGAACATGACGGCCGGCTCTATGTCCGGGTCATGGACTACAAGACCGGCCACAAGTCCTTTGACCTGACCGATGTGTGGCACGGGCTGAATCTGCAGATGCTGCTCTATCTGTTCACCCTGGAGGAGGAGGGGCTGCCCGGAGTGGAGGAGCCTGTAGTCCCGGCGGGGGTGCTCTACCTGCCCGCCCGGGAGGAGCATCTGACCGGCAGCCGCTCCATGGATCCGGAGGCCCGCCGGCGGGCGCTGGACGCCAAGCTGCGGCGCAGCGGCCTGATTCTGAACGACCCGGCGGTGGTGGAGGCCATGGAACATGTCCCCCTGGGCAGCGAGGCCCGCTTCCTGCCCGTCCGGGTGAGCCGCCGGACCGGAGCGATCTCCGGGGAGGCCCTGGCCTCCGCCGCCCAGCTGGGCAAGCTGCGGCGGCACATCCACCGGATCCTCCGGGACATCGCCCGGGAGGTGGGGGGCGGCAATATTCAGGCCGACCCCTGGTACCGGGACGACCAGCGCACCGCCTGCCGCTGGTGCGATTACGCCGCCGCCTGCCACTTTGAGGACGGCCGGGGCGGGGAGCGCTCCCGCTATCTCTATCCGGTGAAAGGGACCGAGTTCTGGGAGCAGCTGGACGAGGAAGAGGCGCGGGAGCGCCAGGAAGGAGGGGAGTGAACATGGCGGTCACATTGACCCATCAGCAGCGCGCCGCGGTGGACAACCGGGGCGGAGAACTGCTGGTCTCCGCCGCCGCCGGGTCGGGCAAGACCCGCATCCTGGTGGAGCGGCTGCTCAATCGGGTGGAGCAGGAGCATCTGGATCTGGACCGGTTTCTGGTCATCACCTACACCAAGGCCGCCGCGTCGGAGCTGCGGGGCAAGATCTTGGACGAGCTCAACGCCCGGCTGGCCCAGCGCCCCGGGGACCCCTTCCTGCGCCGTCAGAAGCTGGTGATCTATCGCGCCCAGATCTCCACCATCCACTCCTTCTGCACCGCCCTGCTCCGGGAGGAGGGCTACCGCATCCAGCTCCAGGCCGATTTCCGGGTGGGGGACGACAGCGAATGCGCCCTGCTCAAAGAGCGGGTGCTCTCCCGGCTGCTGGAGGAGCGCTATGAGCAGCTGGACCAGGCCCCGGGGTTTGCCTGCCTGGTGGACACCCTGTCTGCGGGCAGGGATGACAGCCGGCTGGCCTCCATCGTGCTGGACATCCACACCCGGATCCAGAGCCACCCGGACCCGGAGCGCTGGCTGAGGGATCAGGCGGCCGCCTTTGACCTGCGTCAGGTCAGGGATGTGGGCCACACGGCCTGGGGGGCGCTGCTGCTGGAGGACGCCCGGCGCCAGGTCTCCTACTGGCAGCGGCGCTTTGTGGAGGTGCTGGACCTGCTCCGGGAGGACCCGGCGCTGGAGAAGGCGTACTCCGACAGTTTTGACAGCACCCTGGACAGCATGGACGATTTCCTGTCCGCCCTGGACCGGGGGTGGGACAGCGCCCGGGCCCTGTGCGACATCGCCTTCCCCCGGCTGGGCTCTGCCCGCAAAGCGGAGGATAAGGCCCTGCAGGAGCGGGTCAAATCCATCCGGGAAAAGTGCAAAAAACGCATGGAGAAGCTCAAAGAGCTCTTTGCCGACTCCAGCGCCGACCTGCTCTCGGATATGGAGACGGTGCGCCCGGTGGTGGAGGAGCTGCTGCGGCTGGTGGCTGACTTTGACGCCGGCTATCGCCGGGAAAAGCGGCGGCGCAACCTGGTGGACTTCTCCGACCTGGAGCACCTGTCCCTCCAGCTGCTGACCGGGGAGGACGGCCAGGCCAGCCCTCTGGCCCGCCAGTGGCAGGAGCGCTTTGCCGAGGTCATGGTGGACGAGTACCAGGACACCAACGAGGTGCAGAACGCCATCTTCCGCGCCGTCAGCGGCGAGGGGCGGCGGCTGTTCCAGGTGGGGGACGTGAAGCAGTCCATCTACCGCTTCCGGCTGGCGGACCCCACCATCTTTCTGGATAAATATCTCTCCTTCCCCGACGCCGAGGCGGCCCAGCCCGGGGAGCCCCGGCGGGTGGTGCTCTCCTACAACTTCCGCTCCCGGGCCTCGGTGCTGGAAGGGGTCAACTTCGTCTTTGAAAACATTATGTCTACCGCCTTCGGCGAGCTGGACTACACCGATGACCAGCGGCTCTACCCCCGGCTGCCCTATCCGGAGCAGCCCGGGGACCAGGTGGAGCTGGATGTGGTGGACCTGTCCGCCCTGGACCGGGAGAAGGGGGAGGCCAAGGTGAGCCGGGACGCGGCAGAGGCGGAGTATGTGGCCCGCCGGGTGCGCCAGTTGCTGGACAGCGGCTTTCCCGTCACCCAGGGGGAGGGCTTCCGCATGGTGCAGCCTGAGGACATCGCCATCCTCTACCGCTCCCCCGGCGCGGTGATGGGCCACCTGACCCGGGCTCTGGACCGGCACCGGGTGCCCTGGACCAGCGACGGGGCAGGGGACTTCTTTGAGCAGACCGAGGTGGCGGTGGCCATCGCCTTTCTGGAGGTGGTGGACAACCCCCGCCAGGACGTGCCCCTGCTCAGCGTGCTCACCTGCCCGGCCTGGGGATTCAGCGGAGACGATCTGGCCCACCTGCGGGCCCGGTGCCCGGAGGGAGACCTGTACCAGTGCCTGGAACAGGGGGCGGAGCGGGGCGAGGAAAAATGCCTCCGCTTTCTGGACCGCCTGAGCGCCCTGCGGGCCCGGGCGGCGGACCTGCCCGGCCACCAGCTGCTCTGGCAGATCTATGAGGCCGCCGATTTGCTGGCCATCTACGGCGCCATGGAGGGGGGGCAGGCCCGGCAGGACAACCTGCGGCTGCTCCACGACTACGCCCGGCGCTTTGAGCAGAACGGACACCAGGGGGTGTTCGGCCTGGTGTCCCAGCTGCGGCGGCTGCGCCAGTCGGGCCAGAGCCTGCCGGGGCCCGGGCGCCCCGCCGGAGGCGGAGTGCGCATCATGTCCATCCACAAGTCCAAGGGGCTGGAGTTTCCGGTGGTGCTGGTGGCGGGGCTGAACCGGTCCTTTAACCGCACCGACCAGCGCGCCCCGGTGCTCTTTCACCCCAAGCTGGGGGTGGGGCCCTGCGGGCTGGATACACAGCTCCAGGTGGAGTATCCCACCCTGGCCCGCCGGGCGGTGGCCCTGCAGCTGGAGCGGGAGATGAAGGCGGAGGAGATGCGGCTGCTCTATGTGGCCATGACCCGCGCCCGGGAGAAGCTCATCCTGGTCTGTGCCAGCGCCAACTGGGCGAGACAGTGCGCCAAGCTGGCCCCGGACGCCGGGCCCCGTCCCGACCCGGAGGCCCTCAACACCCTGAGCACTGTGGGGGAGTGGCTGCTGCTGCCGGTGCTCTCCCGGCCCGATGCCGCCGACCTGCGGGCCTCGGCGGGGGTGAGCTGTCCGCTGCTGCTGCCCGGGGACCACTGGGACATTCGGCTGGTACCCGCGGAAAAACCCGGGCGGCTGGCCCGCCGGGAGGAGGGGCAGGCCGGGGCGGGCCACCGGCTCACAGCGGAGGAGCGGGCCCGGCTGGAGTGGAAGTATCCCTATGCCGCCCTGGCCGATATTCCCTCAAAGGCCACGGCGACCCAGCTCAAGGGGCGGGAGTTGGATCAGGAGGCGGCGGAGGGGACCGGCGCCCGGGATCTGTTCCAGCGGCCCATGGAGTTTCCCCGCCCCCGGTTTGACCAGACCCAGCGGGGCTTGACCCCCAGCGAAGTGGGCACCGCCGTCCACACCGTCATGCAGCTCATCCGCCTGGAAAAGGCGGACACCCCCGAGGGGGTGGCGGAGGAGATCGCCCGGCTGGAGGCCCAGCAGAGCCTGAGCCCGGAGGCGGCCCGGGCGGTGCAGAGCGAACCCATCGCCGCCTTTTTCCGCTCGCCCCTGGGCCGGGAGGCCGCGGCCGCCCCGGACCTGCGCCGGGAGTTCAAGTTCTCCCTGCTGATCTCCGCAGCCCAGTTGGACCCGGCGCTGCCCCGGGAGGAGCAGGTGCTGCTCCAGGGCGTCATCGACTGCTGCTTCACCGGCGCCGCGGGCCTCACCGTGGTGGACTTCAAGACCGACCGGGTGCGCCCCGGGGAGGAGCGGGCCCACTCGGAGCGCTATCGCGCCCAGATCCAGGCCTACTCCGAGGCCCTGGGGCGGATCACCGGCGCCCCGGTGGAGCGGCGGGTGCTCTGGTATTTTGCCACCGGCACCGGCGTGGAATTGTGAGTTTCAGAAAAAAGCAAAAAAATCATTGCTTTTTTTGCTCCGGCGTGATAAAATACTTAGGCTCACGTGGTGCGCAACGTGGTGTGCTCACCGTTCGTGTTCAATCTGTGATTTTTCGAAAGGGGTGAAACAAGTCATGAAGGAAGGAATCCATCCCAACTATCAGCAGACCACCATCCGCTGCGCTTGCGGCGCCGTGTATCCCACCGGCTCCACCAAGCAGGATATCCGTGTGGAAGTTTGTGCCAAGTGCCACCCCTTCTTCACCGGTAAGCAGAAGGTGCTCGATACCGGCGGGCGTGTCAGCCGCTTCAACAAGAAGTTCGGTCTGGGCAAGTAATGCAAATTGGAAAACCCCGCATCGGTTTCGATGCGGGGTTTTTGCATCACGGTGCATAGAATAGCCATGAATGACCGCTTGCAAGGGAGGAAAAGATGATGTTGACAAAAGTGGATCCCAAGACCCTGACCTTCAACCCGTTTCATGCCATTGGAAGCCAGTGGATGCTGATCACCGCCGGCACGGCGGAGCGGTGCAATACCATGACCGCCAGCTGGGGCGGCGTGGGGATCATGTGGGGCAAACCGGTGGCCACCGCCTATATCCGCCCCCAGCGCTACACCAAGACCTTTTTGGATGAACAGGACTGCTTTACCCTGTCCTTCCTGCCGGATCAGTACCGCAAGGAACTGAGTTATTGCGGCAGCGTCAGCGGCCGGGACGAGGACAAGATCGCCCACTGCGGCTTTACGGTTCAGACCGCTGGCTGCGGCGCCCCCTATTTTGCCGAGGCGGAGCTGGTGCTGGTGTGCCGCAAGCTCTACCGCCAGCGGCTGGACCCGGCGTGCTTCCTGGACGGGGAGCAGGACGGGCGGTGGTACCCCCAGAAGGACTATCACGACATGTATATCGCGGAAATTGTGGAGGCCTGGCAGCAGGCCTGAGGACACACAGGAGGGCATTTTTCTATGCCGGAACTCATGGAAGAAAAGATCAACCGGGCCATACTGGTGGGGTTGAACAGCCCCCGGCTGTCCAAAATGGACAACGCCACCGACTCCACCCTGGAGGAACTCCAGGCCCTGCTGGAGACCGCCGGCGGGGAGTGCCTGGGGGTAGTGATTCAGAACAAGGACACCCCGGACCCGGGCACCTTTATCGGCGACGGCAAGGTGGACGAGGTGCGGGATCTGGTCTGCTCCGCCGGGGCGGACCTGGTGATTTTTGATAACGACCTGTCCCCCAGCCAGGTCCGGGTGCTCACCGAGCGGATCGGGGTCCAGGTCATGGACCGCTCCGCCCTGATCCTGGACATCTTCGCCCAGCGGGCCAGGACCAGGGAGGGCCGCCTCCAGGTGGAGCTGGCCCAGTACAAGTACCTGCTGCCCCGGCTGACCGGCATGTGGAAGCACCTGACCCGTCAGAACGCCGCCGGCGGCAAATCCCCCATCGGCACCCGCGGCCCCGGCGAGACCCAGCTGGAGTCCGACCGGCGCCATATCCGACGCAAGATCCAGAAGCTGGAGCAGGAGCTCGCGGAGGTGCGCCGGGTGCGGGGGGTGCAGCGGGAGCGCCGCATCAAGAACGAGGTGCCGGTGGTGGCCATCGTGGGCTATACCAACGCGGGCAAATCCACCCTGCTGAACAAGCTGACCGGGGCCGCCATCCCGGCCAACAACCGGCTCTTCGACACCCTGGACACCACCACCCGGATGCTGGAGATCACCGAGACCTGCACCGTGCTCATCTCCGACACGGTGGGCTTTATCCGCAAGCTGCCCCACCACCTGGTGGAGGCCTTCAAGGCCACCCTGGAGGAGCTGGAGTACGCCGACCTGCTGATCCACGTCATTGACGCCTCCAACCCGGAGTGGCGGGAGCAGGCGGAGGTGGTGGACGGCCTGATCCGGGAGCTGGGGGCCCAGGAGACCCCCAGGCTGGAGGTGTTCAACAAGTCCGACCTCTATGTGGGGGAGATCCGCCCCCACGGGGAGAACATCGTCTCCATCTCCGCCAAGACCGGAGAGGGGCTGGACCAGCTGCTGAAGATGATCGCAGACCGGCTGGACACCGGCGCCCGGCGGGTGGAGCTCCGCCTGCCCTACGACCAGGGGGGCTGGGTGGACACCCTCTACCGGGAGGCCAAGGTGGAGCGGGTGGAGTACGCCGACACCATTGAGGTCACCGCCGTGCTCACCCCCCGGCTGCTGGGCCAGCTGCGCCGGTGGGTGTATCCCCCGCTGCCCGACCGAAAAGAGGACTGGGAGGAATGACGGAGTACTATGTGCCCACCGCTCCCTCGGAGACCGAGTTTGTGGAGAAGCGCTCCCGGTTCATCGGCCGGGTGAAGCCGGTGGAGACCGAGGAGGAGGCCCGAGCCTTTGTGGAGGAGGTCAGGCGCCGCCACCACGACGCCCGGCACAACTGCTGGTGCTACCTGCTGCGGGAGGGCAACGTCCTGCGCTACTCCGACGACGGGGAGCCCCAGGGCACCGCGGGCCAGCCCATGCTGGGGGTGTTTGAGAAGGAGGGGGTCACCAACCTGGTGTGCGTGGTGACCCGGTACTTCGGGGGCGTCCTGCTGGGGGCCGGCGGTCTGGCCCGGGCCTATACCCGCTCCGCCAAAGACGCCCTGGACGCGGCGGGGGTCAGCGTGGTGCGCCGGTGGGTGCGCCATCTGGTGCCCTGCTCCTACAGCCTCTACGAGCGGCTGCGCCAGGAGACCGAGCGCTTCGGCGCCGTCATCCAGGACACCGAGTACGGCGCGGACATCCTGCTCACGGTGCTGGTGCCCGAGGAGCGCTCCCAGGAGTACGCCGCCCGCATCCTGGACTTCACCGCCGGTACAGTGGAAACCCTGGTGGAGGGAGAGGTTTTCCAGCCTGTCCCCATCCGCCCGCCCCGGAAACAGGAGAACTGAACGAAAAAACGCGCAGAACCGAACCTTCGGTTCTGCGCGTTTTGCTGTGCCGGATTTTATGAGTTGCTGCGGTAGATCCGCAGCAGGCCGTTCAGACAGATCAGGTCTGCCACCAGAGGGAGCAGCCCCCAGACCCAGTTCAGGGCGAGCAGGCCGGTGAGCTTCAAAATCACAAAGCAGATGGTGGCGCCGAAGGGGACAAAGAGGGCGGCAATGCAGCACAGAACCACCCAGATGATCCCGATTCCCAGGACACCGGTGACCTTGCCGATAACAGCACAGGCAATCTTGCCCAGTATCCCCAGGGAGAAGAGCAGATCGGAGATGAAATGGTCCCTCATGTCAGTCCTGCACCTTCATCAGGGCGTTGATCATCTTGCAGGTGTCGGCCAGATAGTCCTGTTTGAAATCCTCTGCCCGGCCCTCGTCGCAGGCCTGGGCCAGCTCCGGGTCGATGGGCAGCTGGGCCAGCAGGGAGATGCCGTTGGTCTCCGCGGTCTCGGCGGCATGGCTGGGGCCGAAGATGCTCAGCTTTTCCCCGCAGTGGGGGCAGGTGTAGTAGCTGAAGTTCTCCACCAGGCCCAGCACCGGGATGTCCATCATCTGGGCCATCTTGACCGCCTTGGTGACAATCATACTGACCAGGTCCTGGGGGGAGGTGACCACGATGATGCCGTCCACCGGCAGGGTCTGGAACACGGTCAGGGGCACGTCGCCGGTTCCGGGGGGCATGTCCACGAACAGATAGTCCAGCTCGCCCCAGCACACGTCGGTCCAGAACTGCTTGACCACCCCGGCGATGACCGGGCCCCGCCAGATGACCGGGTCGGTCTCGTTTTCCGTGAGCAGGTTGAGGCTCATGACGGCGATGCCGGTGCCGGTCAGGGCGGGCAGGATGCCCTGCTCGCTGCCCATGGCCCGCTCATGGATGCCGAAGGCCTTGGGGATGGAGGGGCCGGTGATGTCGGCATCCAGGATGCCCACCCGGTAGCCCATCCGGGCCATGGTGACCGCCAGCTGGGCGGTGACCATGCTCTTGCCCACGCCGCCCTTGCCGCTGACCACGCCGATGACGTGGCGGATCACGGAATGGGGGTTGCAGGGCTCGTGGAGGTCCTGGGGCTGGCCGCAGCTGTGGCCGCAGGAGGAGCAGTCATGGGTGCACTCGGAGGAGTCCTCCTGGCCGCAGCCCGCGCAGTTCTGATCTTGGTATTCTTCGCTCATTGGTATGATTCTCCTTTTTCCTGCCCCTTCGGACGGTCAGTCTGAAGGGGCGTTGTTTATGTGAGGGTGGATGGGGTCAGTAGTGGTAGCTGCCGCCGCCGATGAACTCCCGGATCAGGGAGTCCGGGTGCACCAGCTCCGGATCAATGGGCTCCAGCTGCTGGAAGGCATCGATCATCTCCAGCAGCTCGCCCCGCCGGGGGTTCTCCGCCGGCACCGCCTCAAAGAGGGGCAGGGCATAGTGCCCCATGACCGAGACCTCATAGGGCAGGGAGGAGTCCAGAATGATATTGGCCCGGTGCTTGAAGGGGGAGATATAGAGCTTCTCGCCCCGGCGCACGTTGGCCCACTGGGCCAGGGTGGTGAGGATGTCGCTGCCCCGGAAATTCAGATCCCGGACCGCCCGGCGGGTCAGCCGCATCCAGGTGCCCTTGAACACCAGGCGCTCGCCGTCCAGAATGTTGCTCCGGGCGGAGATGTAGATTTTGGTGGCCTCCGGGTGCCGGCCCGCCACGTCGTCGTTCAGGGCGTGGATGCCCTCAAAGACGGCGACCTCATTCTCCTTCAGGCGGAGGGTGGTGCACCGGCTGGTGTCCCGCATCTGGCGGCAGAAGTCGTAGCGGGGAATGCGGATCTCCTTTCCCTGGGCCAGGGCGTCGAAGTGCTCGTTGAGCAGCTCCATGTCCATGCACAGGGGGGACTCGAAGTCATAGCTTCCGTCGGCGGTGCGGGGGGTGGCCTCCGGGGAGACGGTCTGAAAGTAGTTGTCCATGGAGATGGTCTGGGTGATGACCCCCCGCTTCTCCAGGGCGTCGTCGATCTTCATGGCGGTGGTGGTCTTGCCGGAGCCCGAGGGGCCGCTGAGCAGCACCAGCGGGCTGTTGGGCAGGTTGCGGATGATTTGCTCCGCCGCGTCGTCTATCTTGCGCTGATAGGCCGCGTCGCATTCTTCCAGGAAGCCTTTGACATCGGAGCGGATCGCCTGGTTGATCTTGCTGAGCTGATAGGCCATAACAGAAAGACTCCTCTCTCACAGCCCCTGCTGGAATGGCACCAGCTCCGCCTTGGCTTGGCAGAGCTCGTCAATGCGCTCCAGGTACTGCTGTGGGTATTTGGGGTTGGTGATGCGGACAATTTTCCCAGTGGCCGGGTTCGTCAGTTTGGTGGAGCCCCCGGCCCCCAGGGCCAGGATGGAGTGGAGCTCCTCCATGATGCAGATGTTGTAAAGCCCCTCGGTGCCGGGGCTGCACCAGCCGATGTTCTCCAGGGCGCCGGACATGTACTTCTGGCGGTAGAGGTAATAGGGGATCTGCCCGGAGTCCGCCAGGGCCTGCCAGGCGTAGTCCAGCATGGCGGCGGTCTCCTCCCCGGAGGGCAGGCCCTCCCGCTCCATCATGAGCCGCGCCCCCTTCTTGAGGGCCAGGGTGTGGACGGTGATGTTCTCCGGCTTCAGGGCGATCACATGATCCAGGGTGCTGCGGAAGCCCGCCGCCGTGTCCCGGGGCAGTCCGGCGATCAGGTCCATATTGACGATGGGGATGCCGCTGCGGCGCACAATCTCATAGGCGTTCAAAATGTCAGCCGCCGTGTGGGAGCGCCCCATGGCCTTTAACACCTCGTCGCGCATGCTCTGGGGGTTGACCGACACCCGGTCCACCCCCATCTCCCGGAGCACCGCCATCTTCTCCGCCGTGATGGTGTCCGGCCGCCCGGCCTCCACGGTGAACTCCGCCAGCCGGGACAGGTCCAGCCTCCGGCGCAGGTGGGCGATCAGATGCTCCAGCTGCCCGGCGCTCAGGGTGGTGGGGGTGCCCCCGCCGATGTAGATGGTGCGCACCCTTGCCCCGGCCTGGGGCAGGTACTCCGCCACCGCGTCGATCTCCCGGTCCAGGGCGGCCAGATAGGGCTCCACCAGCTTGAGAGAGCGCTGTACGTCGGTGGAGACGAAGCTGCAGTAGGCGCACCGGGTGGGGCAGAAGGGGATGCCCACATAGAGGGAGATGTCATCTTTCTCCAGCTTCTGTTCCGCCGCCAGGCTGGCCTTGGCGGCGGCCAGGGCCAGCTCGGTGCGCTCCCGGGAGACGAAGAACTCCCGGTGGAAGAGCCTGCGCACCTCCGCCTCAGAGCCGGACTCCTTCAGGGCCTTGCTGGCCAGCTTGGCGGGCCGGATGCCGGTCAGCGCCCCCCAGGGGGGCGTCACCCCGGTGCAGGCCACCGCGGCCTTGTAGAAGGACTGTTTCAGGATACGCTGCAGCAGCCTGTCCCGGGTCAGCTCGTCGGTGAGCCGGTCCGCCCGCACCCGGGAAATCCCCACGGCGCTGCGGCCCTGCCAGTGCAGCTCGGTCCGGGCGGTGGCCCAGGTGTCTGAGACCGACAGGGAGGACACCGCCTGATCCGCCCCGGCGGGGGCGGGGGAGTAGTCGGGCAGCTGGCCCGGGAAGAGGATCAGCATGATCTGCTCCACGGCGTATTTGTATTCGTGATGGATGAGCTTGAGATACATGGTTGCCTCCGGTGTTCAGGGTTCCGTCCAGGGGACAGGGGAGGGGCGGGCCGCCCGACGGCTCCCGTCAGGGGCGGAACCGGGACGTCTTGCGCAGCCTGCGCCAGTAGCGGGCCCCGTCCGCCGGGGCCGGGGTCAGCACCTCCAGCGCCCCGGCGTCCACCATGGCCTGGATGCGCCCTGCCAGGATGCCGTCCCCCACCCCAGGCAAAGCACCCAGGGTCCGGCCCAGCACCCGGGCCTCGTCGAATTCCTCCCCCTCCCGGCCGATCTCCCGGCGCAGGAAGCCGTCGTAGAAGTCCTCGGGTACGCTGGACAAAATGCCGTTCAGGCAGGCCCGCAGCGGGGCGTTCTCCCACCGCAGATGTTGCCAGCAGTGGCTGCAGGCCCGGCGCAGCAGGGGAGGGATGGGGGCGGCCTGCGCTGTAAAGTGATGCCACTCCCCGGGGGGCACCTCGCCCCAGCCCCGGTAGGTGACCGGGTCGCCGTTTTCGTTGTAGTCCGGCTGGGGCAGCCGGACGGCCAGCACCCGCCCCCGGCAGGTCCCGGCCGCCTCCAGGCGCTCCATGAGCCAGTAGAGGCCGCACAGCTCGTCGGGGGCCTGGCTGTACCACACCCGGATATCCTCCCCCCGGGCGCTCTCCGCCAGAACGCGCTCCAGCGCGTGGTTGGCCTGGGCCATCAGTTTTTCGACGTCGGCCTCCATGTCCTCCTGGGACACGAAGCCAAACTGCTCCAGCAGGGCGGCGCGGCGCTTGGGCCCGGGGACCTCCTCGGAGATGTCCCCGGCGCTGAGATTCAGAGAGATGCCCAGCACGTCCCCCGGGTCGCCCCCCAGGGGAACGGCCCGCTCCCAGGCCAGCCGCTCCGCCTCCTCCGCCTTTTCCTCCCAATGCTGGGCCGCCTCGATCTCCGCCGGGGTGGGCTCGCCGTCCTCCTGAGAGAAGATGACCCCGATGCAGCCGGGCCGGTATGGCCCCTCGCCGTAGTGCTGGGCATATTTCAAGCCGCCGCAGGCGCTGTCGCTGAATACCACTTCCAACATCGTTCGGCCCTCCCCGCGGTCCGGCGAGCCTGCCGCCGGATGATTCGGTAAACTTATGTCAACTTTTATCGGCGCTCACAGCCGCTGCATAAAGGGGTTGTACCGCCGTTCATAGTCCAGGGTGGTGGAGCCCTCGTGGCCGGGGTAGACCCGGTAGTCGCCGGGCAGGTCGGCCAGCCGCTTCAGGGAGCGCTGCATGTCGGCATAGCTGCCCCCGGGGAAGTCGGTGCGGCCGCAGGAGCCGCAGAACAGGGTGTCCCCGGTGAGCAGCACGTCCTCCACCCGCAGGGTGACCGAGCCGGGGGTGTGGCCCAGGGTGCGCAGCACGTCGATTTTCAGTCTGCCCAGCTCCACCGTGTCCCCCTCGTCGTAGAACTGTACGGAGGACACCTCCCCCATCCGGTAGCCGAACTGGCCCCCGTCCCGGGCCTCCGGATAGTCGGTCTCGGTGATGTAGACCGGCAGATCGGGGTAGGCCTCCAGCAGATCGGGCACCCCCATCACATGGTCAAAATGGCCGTGGGTGAGCAGGATCATCTTCACATCCAGCTTTTCCTGTTTGATCTTGTTCAGAATCAGGTCGGCGCTGCCGCCGGGGTCCACAATGGCGGCGGCGTTGCCGGCGCTCTCATCCCAGAGCAGATAACAGTTGGTGCCGATGAGGCCCACCGTCAGGGATTCCAATTTCATAACCTAAAACCTCCGCTTCCGTTTCCAGTCCCGCCGCCCGTTCCGGACGGCGGGAACCCTTATTTATGCCGCTGGGTCCAGTCTTTGGAGTCAAAGAGCAGGGTGACCGGCCCGTCATTGCAGGACTCCACCTGCATATCCGCGCCGAACTCCCCGTGCTCCACCTGGAAGCCGAGCTTTCTGCACTCCTCCAGGAACTGCTCGTAGAGGGGGACGGCAGTTTCCGGCTTTGCCGCCCCGGTGAAGCCGGGCCGGCGGGATTTCAAATCGGCGTAGAGGGTGAACTGGCTGACCACCAGCAGCCCGCCCCCCACCGCGGCCAGATTGCGGTTCATCTTGCCGTTTTCGTCCTCAAAGACCCGGCAGCCGCAGATTTTGTCCGCCAGCAGGGCGGCGTCCCGGGGCGTGTCCTCAGGGCCCACCCCCAGCAGCACCAGAAAGCCCCGGCCGATGGCGCCGCGGACGCTGCCGCCGATGGCGACGCTGGCCCGGCTCACCCGGGTGACCACCGCTTTCATCGGATCACCCCTTTGCCCGGCGCACAGTCATGACCCCGTTGACGCCGTTGATCTTGCGCATCACCGCGTTGATCTCATCCCGGGAGTGGACCTGCAGCAGGGCGGTGATGACCGCAAAGCCGTCGGGCGTGCCCTTGGCGGACAGGCTGTCCACCCGCACCTGGGCGGCGGACAGGGCGGCGGCCACGTCCAGAAACAGGTTCTGCCGGTCCTTGGCGGTGATCTCCAGGCTGGTCTGGTAGGCCTCGTGCTGGGTGTCGCCCCAGGAGACGCTGACCCAGCGCCCCCGCTCCTCGGGCTTGCGCTTGGCCGGGTCGGCATTGGGGCAGTCCTGCCGGTGGACGGAGATGCCGTAGCCCCGGGTGATAAAGCCCACCACCGGGTCCCCGGGCACCGGGGTGCAGCACTTGGCGAATTTCACCAGGCAGTTGTCCAGCCCCTCCACAATGATGCCGTTTTTGGCGTGGGCCTTGGGCACCGGGATGGGCACCGCCGGGTTGGAGGCCACATGGAGCTCCTCGCCCCGCTCCAGCATCTCCTGCTGGGCGGCCTGCTCCTTCTGGAGCTTGTTGAGCCGCAGAATCTCGTCCCGCACCCGGATGACCGCCTTCTGGGCGGTGGTGCCGCCGTAGCCGATGGCGGCATACAGATCGTCCAGGGAGCCGTATTTGACCTTTTTGAGCACCTGGGGCAGCACATCCTCATCCATCATCTGGTTCATGGACAGGCCGTTGCGCTTCATCTCCGACTCAAAGGCGGCCCGGCCGGTGGCGATGTTCTCCTCCCGGCGCTCCTTTTTGAACCACTGGCGGATCTTGTTGCGGGCCTCGTTGCTCTTGCAGATCTTCATCCAGTCCCGGCTGGGGCCCTTGGAGGAATTGGAGGTGATGATCTCCACAATGTCGCCGTTGTGGAGTTGGCTGTCAAAGGGGACAATGCGCCCGTTGACCTTGGCCCCGGTCATCCGGTTGCCCACGGCGGAGTGGATGGAGTAGGCGAAGTCAATGGGGGTGGCCCCGGCGGGCAGATTGACCACATCCCCCTGGGGGGTGAACACAAAGACCTCGTCGGCGAACAGGTCCACCTTCAGCGAGCGGACAAACTCCTCCGCGTCGGTGTCCTGCTGGCTCTCCAGCAGCTTGCGCACCCACTCATAGGTGGCCTCGCTGCTCAGCTTCTGGTTGGACAGCCCCGACTTGTACTTCCAGTGGGCGGCGATGCCGTATTCCGCGATCTGGTGCATCTCCCAGGTGCGGATCTGCACCTCAAAGGGGATGCCCTCCTTGCCGATGACGGTGGTGTGGAGGGACTGGTACATGTTGGGCTTGGGGGTGGAGATATAGTCTTTGAACCGGTCGGGGACCAGATTGAACATGTCGTGGATGTGGCCCAGCACGTTGTAGCAGTCGGCGATGTCGTCCACGATGACCCGGAAGGCGTACAGGTCGAAGATCTCGTACAGGGTCTTGTGCTGGGTGTACATCTTCCGGTAGATGGAGTAGATGTGCTTGATGCGCCCGTAGACGGTACAGTGGATGTGTTCCTGCTCCATCCGCTTCTGGATCTTGGCCTGGGTCTCGCTTAAAAACTCCTGATGGGCGGCAAAACGGGATTCCAGCTGTGTTTTGATATCGTTATAGCCCACCGGATCCAGATACTGGAGGGACAGATCTTCCAGCTCCCATTTCATTCGCTGCATGCCCAGACGGTGGGCGATGGGGGCATAGATCTCCATGGTCTCCAGCGCCTTTTCCCGCTGCTTTTTTGGGGACTGGTACTGCATGGTGCGCATATTGTGCAGCCGGTCGCAGATTTTGACCAGGATGACCCGGATGTCCTTGGACATGGCCAGCAGCATCTTGCGCAGATTTTCCATCTGCTTCTCTTCCCGGCTGGTGTACTGCACCCTTGTCAGCTTGGTGACGCCCTCCACCAGGTCGGCCACCGGCTCGCCAAAGCGCTGGGCCACCTCCTCGTGGGTGGTGCCGGTGTCCTCAATGGTGTCATGGAGCAGGGCGGCGATGACGCTGTCCGGATCCAGCTCCAGATCTGCCACCAGATTGGCCACCGCCAGGGGATGGGTGATATAGGGAGTGCCGTCCTTGCGCTGCTGGGAGGCATGGGCGTTGTCGGCATAGGTAAAGGCGTCAAACAGTTTGGCCTTGTCCAGGTTTGGAGTGTAGGCCGCCACCTTGTTTTCCAGCGCATAGTATTGTTCCAGGATCGGGTCCATGAGATCATCTCCGATCATAATACAGAGTCAAAAAGAGGGGGACGAAGCGCCCCCGGTCTGGTGAAGGGGTTCGGCTATTTCAGCATGCTGCGCAGCCCCCGCAGGATTTCAGAGGCCTCCAGATCCACCTTGCCGCTGACCGGCTGAAGCTGGATCTGCACCAGGTTGGGGCCGGAGGTAAAGCGGAGCAGCCCCCGCTCCTGAAAGACCTCCAGGCAGATCATGGTCCGGGTATAGCTCTCCCGCTGTCCGGCGGAGCGGGAGATGTTCCGGGCCAGCCGGGCCGGGGACTCCCGGAACAGATTAGAGGCGGCATGGGCGGACAGATAGCGCCATACGGCCACAAAGTCCTGCCGCTGGGGCAGCAGCATTTCCAGCTCCCTGCCCTGAAAGGATTCCCCCTGTTTCCAGCGCTGATACAGCATCCGGTCCAGCTGGGAGAGGGAGGGGGCGCACCGCAGGTCCGCCAGGGTGAGCTGCACGGTGCAGTTGCCCCGGAACTGGTTGATCTGGGGATAAAAGGCCAGATCGGCCCGGCAGCCGGGCTGAAGGCCGGTGGATTCCGGGGGGAAGGAGAAGAGAATGGCGTCAAAGCTGCAGCCGTCCCGGGCCACCTTGAGCCGGGTGTGGCGCCCCTTGCCCACCGGCGTGATGGAGGACACCGTAACCCCGGTGAGGACAAAGATGGGCTGGGGATTCCCCGTGCCGAAGGGCTCCAGCCGCTGCAGGTCGGCCACGTTTTCCAGCGTGAGCAGCCCCGCGTCCTCCAGCACCGCGTCCACAGAGAGGGTGGAGACGCTCTGGTGCTCCCGGCGCCAAATGGCGCTCAGGCGCTGCATTTTGGCCCGGAAGTCGGGGATGTTCTCCTCGGCGATGGTGAAGCCTGCCGCCAGCTCGTGGCCCCCGAAGCCCTCCAACAGGTCCTCGCACTGTTCCAGGGCGTGGAACAGGTTGAGATCGCCGCAGGAGCGGCAGGAGCCCTTGCCCCGGCCGTCCTCCCCCAGGCAGATCATGAAGGCGGGCACGGAGAAGCGCTCGGCCAGGCGGGAGGCCACGATGCCCACCACCCCCTGGTGCCAGCTCTTGTCGGCCAGGACGATGGCGTCCCGGGCCAGTTCCGGGCGGGCCTCCAGCAGCTGCATGCACTGGGCGAAAATCTCCTGTTCGATGCGCTGGCGCTCCCGGTTGAGCTCGCACAGGGTGCGCGCCAGCTGGGCCCCCTCTTTGGGGTCCTGGGTCAGCAGCAGCTGGGCCGCAACCGTGGGGCAGCCCATGCGCCCGGCGGCGTTGAGCCTGGGAGAGATGGTGTAGCCGATGGTGGTGGAGGTAATGGGCTTGTCTTCCAGCGCGCACTCCCGGATCAGCATCTGCAGGCCCGGTCGGGGGCTGTGGGCCAGCCGGCGCAGGCCCAGCAGGACGATGGAGCGGTTTTCCCCGGTGAGGCTCATGACGTCGGCCACAGTGCCGATGGCGGCCAGGTCGGCATACGCCTCCAGCACCTGGAACCGCTGTTCCTCGGGGGTCAGCGCCAGGGCCAGCTTCAGGGCCACGCCCACCCCGGCCAGCTGTTTGAAGGGATAGGGGCAGTCGGGACGGTGGGGGTTGACCACCGCCGCCGCCTGGGGCAGCTCCTCTTTGCACTCGTGGTGATCGGTGATGACCACGTCCATGCCGATCCCCCGGGCAAATGCCGCCTCCTTCACATTGGTGATGCCGCAGTCCACCGTGACCAGCAGCCGGGCCCCCTTGAGCCGCAGCCGGGTGATGGCGTCGGTGTTCAGGGAGTAGCCCTCGGTGAGCCGGTCGGGGATGTAGGGGAGGACCTTGGCCCCCCGTTCCGTCAGATAGGAGGAGAGCAGACAGGTGGCGGTGATGCCGTCCACATCGTAGTCGCCGTAGATTGCGATTGTCTCACCCTGTTCCAGGGCCCGGTTGATCCGCTCCACCGCCGCGTCCATATCCCGGAGCAGCATGGGGTCGTGGAGCAGTTCCGGCCCGGCAGCCAAAAAGGACGACGCCTCCTCCCGGGAGCGGATCCCCCGGCCCGCCAGGGTGAGGGCCGCCAGAGGGGATACGCCGGCAGACAACAGGGCCTGTTCCGCCGCCCCATCCCGGGGGGCGGGATTCCATTGTTCATACTTCATGGATGCAAAACCTCAGTGGCCGCCCGCACCGGGCGGCAGAAAAAGAATATTATGAATCATTATAGCAAAATGAGTGCCGGAATACAAGGGTTCCCCCGGGGGAAAGTGGACCGGAAACGGGTTTGTATTGACGGGAAAAGTGTGCTAAAATAGCCCGGAAAAAGGCAGGTGTCGTGATTGAAAGAGCAGAAGACCAACGTGATGCGCATTCTGGACCAGAAAAAGGTCCCCTATGAGGCCAGGCACTATCCCCATGGAGCGGAGGCTGTGGACGGCCTTGCTGTGGCCAGGGCGCTGGGAGAGGATCCCGCCGGGGTGTTCAAAACCCTGGTGACCCGGGGGAGCAAAGGGGGCTATTACGTCTTTGTGATTCCGGTAGCCGAGGAGCTGGACCTCAAAAAGGCGGCCCGTGCAGTGGGGGAGAAGAGCGTGGCCATGCTCCATGTGAAGGAGCTGCTCCCCCTGACCGGCTATGTCCGGGGCGGCTGCTCTCCGGTGGGGATGAAGAAGCAGTTTCCCACCGTGTTTCACGCCTCCGCCCTGGAGCGCGGCGCCATCGCCGTCTCCGCCGGGCGGATTGGCGACCAGGTGGTGGTGGAGCCCCAGGCGCTGGCGCAGCTGGTCCGGGGCACCTTTGCCGATGTGATCGCGGAGCGCGCCCTGTAAAATAAAACCCTCTGGCCCCAGGCCGGGAGAAAAGCCAGGATGCGGCATGGAACGGGACAAGCTGGCCGCCGGGAGGCACGGCAGCCCTCCGGCAGCGGTCAGGCGGTGCGGCAGAGAGGCAAGACCGGCATTTCCTTCGGCAGCGCATTGGCCATGCTCATCAGCTGTGCCCCGCGGCACGGCGTGGGCTGCGCCATCGTCCGCGGGCTGTTGGGCTGGGGGTATGAGATCTGTTTTATGCCGGGGCGCCGATTTAACACAATAAGGAGTTATGTAAATAATGCAGACACTGGCACAGCGTCTGGCCGAAGAACTCGGCCAAAACGAAAAATATGTACAAAATGTCATTGATTTGATTGACGAGGGCAACACCATCCCCTTTATTGCCCGATACCGCAAGGAGCTCCATGGGGCCATGGACGACACCACGCTGCGCACCTTGTCGGAGCGGCTGGGCTACCTGCGCAGCCTGGAACAGCGGAAGCAGGAGGTCAAAAAAGCCATCTCAGAACAGGGAAAGCTGACCGGGGAACTGGAGAAGGCCATCGATTCGGCCGCTATTCTGTCGGAAGTGGAAGACCTTTACAGACCCTATAAGCAGAAGCGCCGCACCCGGGCCACGATTGCCCGGGAAAAGGGGCTGGAGCCCCTGGCAGTCAAACTCTTTATGCAGGTGAAAAATGCCCAGACGCCAGAGGTTTTGGCGGCCTCCTATCTGAATCCGGAGCAGGGGGTGGAGACGGCGGAGGACGCCCTGCAGGGGGCCTCTGACATTCTGGCCGAGGTCCTCTCCGACGACGCGGCCATCCGCAAGAGCTTGAAAGACCTGGCAGGGAAAAGGGCTTTCCTGGTGACCCGGGCCGCAAAAGAGGAGGACTCGGTCTATGCCCTCTACTATGACTTCCGCCGCCCCCTGGCCCAGCTCCAGGGGCACCAGGTGCTGGCGGTCAACCGTGGGGAGAAGGAAGGATTCCTGAAGGTGTCCGTGGAGCTGGACCGGGAGCTGGCCCTCAAGGTGCTGGAGAACCGGACGCTGCGGGGAGCTTCGCCCTCCGCGGAGTTTGTCCGGGCGGCGGCGGCAGACAGCTATGACCGGCTGATCTTCCCCTCCATTGAGCGGGAGCTGCGCAGCAGCCTCACAGACCAGGCTGCCGAGGGGGCCATCCGCACCTTCGCCCTGAACCTGCGCCCCCTGCTGATGCAGCCCCCGGTAAAGGGCAAGGTCACCATGGGACTGGATCCCGGTTACCGCAACGGCTGCAAGGTCGCCGTAGTGGACGGCACCGGAAAGGTGCTGGACACGGCAGTGGTCTATCCCACCTTTGGGGAGCGCAGGCGCAGGGAGGCCATCGACCTGCTGAAGGGGCTGGTCAAAAAAGACGGCGTCCGGCACATCGCCATCGGCAACGGCACCGCCTCCCGGGAGACCGAACAGATGACGGCGGAGCTGATCCGGGAGCTGGACACCCCGGTCAGTTATATGATCGTCAGCGAAGCCGGGGCCTCGGTGTACTCCGCCTCCAAGCTGGCGGCGGAGGAATTTCCCCAGTTCGACGTCAACCTGCGCAGCGCCGTGTCCATCGCCCGGCGGCTCCAGGACCCCCTGGCGGAGCTGGTGAAGATCGACCCCAAGGCCATCGGGGTGGGGCAGTATCAGCACGACATGCCCCAGGCCAGGCTGGACGAGGCCCTGGACGGAGTGGTGGAGGACTGCGTCAACGCCGTTGGAGTGGACGTGAACACCGCCTCCCCCTCGCTGCTGCGGCGGGTGTCCGGCCTCAACGCCGCCACCGCCAAGAATATTGTGGCCTACCGGGAGGAGCACGGCCCCTTTACCGCCCGGAAGCAGCTGCTCAAGGTGCCCAAGCTGGGCCCCAAGGCCTACCAGCAGTGCGCCGGCTTCCTGCGGGTGCCCGAGAGCGCCCAGGTGCTGGACCGCACCGCCGTCCACCCGGAGAGCTACGCCGCCGCAGAGCAGCTGCTCACCCTCTGCGGGTACACGCTGGAGGACGTGTCCCGGGGCGGGCTGGCCGATCTGCCCAACCGGCTGGAGCAGGCGGGGGCCCAGCGGGCCGAGGCCTTTTGCGGCGCCGGTATGCTCACCCTGCGGGATGTGGCCCGGGAGCTGCTGAAGCCGGGTCGGGACCCCCGGGAAGAGCTGCCCGCCCCCATTCTGCGCACCGACGTGATGGAGCTCAAAGACCTGAAGCCCGGGATGGTCCTCGCCGGGACCGTCCGCAACGTGGTGGACTTCGGCGTGTTTGTGGACATTGGGGTGCACCAGGACGGCCTGGTGCATATCTCCGAAATCTGCAGCCGCTATCTGAAACACCCCTCTGAGGCGCTGTCCGTGGGAGATGTGGTCCAGGTTGTCGTGCTGGGAGTGGAGGAGAAAAAGCAGCGGATTTCCCTGTCAATCAAACAGGTTCAGATGCAGAAAAGCTGAAAAGGAAAATGCCTTTTCAGTTTACGGTACGTCCTTCCGGCACAGAGATAACTGTAAAGCGCGAATCCTTTGCACAAGGATCCGCGCTGTCCCGCCTTTGAACGCCTGTCCGTCCTGGGGTCAGAAGGCGTTGATCTGAATGCTGCCGTCATCCTCCTGCTTTTCGATGGAGACGATGACCAGGTCATAGCCAAATTCCGGATTGACCTGAACGTGGATGGTCTCACCGGCGTGCCGTCCGGCCAGGGCCTTGCCCACCGGGGACTCCCGGGTGATCCGGCCTTTGAGCGCATCGGCCCGCATGGTGGTCACCAGCTGGTAGACCATCTCCCGATCCCCCATGCTGGGAATGCGCACGGTGACCTTGTCAAACAGACCCACCTCGTCGTCGCCGGAGTGGTCGCTGATGACCCGGGCGGAGGAGATCATCCCCTCCAGATACCGGATCCTGCGTTTGCAGGCGTTCAGCTCCTGTTTGGCCGCCTTGTATTCAAAATTTTCGCACAGGTCGCCAAAGGCCCGGGCCTCCTGGACGGCCTCGATGAGTTGGGGCAGCAGAACGGTTTTGCGCTGCCGCAGCTCAGCCCTCATCTGTTCAATGTCCTGAGCGGTCAATTCGTCATGCATCGCTGTATGCTCCTTTCCAAAGCGCTTGTTCCATTATACCCGACCGGGCAGTGGGATGCAAGAAAAGGGGCGCTTCCCTTGACAAATTGCCGCCGCCGCGGTAGGTTAAAGCTGATATCAAACGCAATGAGAGGACGTGAGACCATGCGTGAAAGACCGCTGCGCAATCAGGCGGGCCAGACCCTGGAGGAGTTTCTGGCCGCCTACCACCCCAAGGACTACCCCCACCCCAGCGTGACGGTGGACCTGCTGATCTTTTCTCTGGAGCGGGCCCGGCCGGAACTGCTGATGATCCGCCGGGGCAACCACCCTTATCTGGGCTGTTGGGCGCTGCCGGGGGGCTTTGTGGAGCCCGAGGAGTTTACTGAGGACGCCGCCGCCCGGGAGCTGGAGGAGGAGACCCATGTGCGGGGGCTCACCCTGTCGGAGATCGGCCTGTTCAGCGGTCCCGACCGGGATCCCCGGGGCTGGACCATGTCCTGCGCCTATGCCGCCATCGCCCAGCGCAGCAAACTGCAGATCCGGGGGGATGACGATGCCGCGGAGGCCGCCTGGTTCCAGCTGCAGTATCACATGAGCCAGGGCACTTTGGCGCTGAAGCTGTCCCGGGAGGAGGAGGTCCTCAGGGCCAGGGTTCAGGCGGAGCCCCGGCAGACCGCGCTGGGGACGGAATACCACCTGGGGGCGTTTGAGAGTGACGGCATCGCCTTTGACCACTGTAAGATGATCGCCCAGGCCATTTTGAAGCTGCGCGCCGCCGGCCGGCTGTGAGGGCCGTGCGGGAATTCGAGCTGCTGGTGCCGCCGGAGCTGGAGGGCTGCACGGTGGAGCAGGCCCTGCGCCGGGGGCTGGGCCTTTCGGATACCCGGATCAAGCGGGCCAAATTCGCCCCGGAGGGGATCACCCTGGACGGCACCCGGGTGTTCAGCGATCATCCGGTCAGCGCCGGTCAGCGCCTTCTGCTTCGGCTGCCTGACCGGGGCACTGTGCGCTGGATCGAGACGCCGGGGGCGGTGGATATCCGCTATGAGGACGCCTGGCTGATGGTGGTGAACAAACCCGCCGGACTGGCCGTCCACCCGGGGCCGGGCCACTATGCGGATACGCTGGGCAACCGGCTGGCCTGGCTGTTCCGGCAGCGGGGGGAGGCCTTCGCCTTCCACCCGGTGAACCGGCTGGACCGGGGCACCTCCGGCCTGATGCTGGCCGCCAAGCGCCCGGAGGCCCACGAGGCCCTCCAGGGCCTGCTCCACACAGAGGATTTTGTGCGGGAGTACCTGGCCCTGACCTCCGGCGCTCCGGAGCCTGCCCGGGGCGAGGTGGCCGCCCCCATCGCCCCAGTGCCCGGCGCCCTGAACCGCTACCGGGTGGACGGCCATGGCAAGGCCGCCCGCACCGCCTATGAGACCCTGGAGCGAAGGGGGGACGCCGCCCTGGTGCGGCTGCGGCTGTACACCGGGCGCACCCACCAGATCCGGGTGCATATGGCCCACCTGGGCTGCCCGCTGCTGGGGGATGAAGTCTATGGAGGTCCACCAGGCCCCCAGTGGCCCGCCCTCCACTCCTGGCGCATCCGGCTGAGGCACCCCTTCACCGGCCAGATCCTCCAGTGGACGGCCCCGCTGCCCGCTGAACTTCGGGCGCTGGGCTGGGAGGTGGAAGCGTGAGTTATTATGTCTACCTGCTCCGGTGCCGGGACGGCACCCTCTACACCGGCTACACCGACGACCCGGAGCGCCGCCTGAGGGTGCACAATGCGGGCAAAGGGGCGAAATACACCCGCTCCCGGCTGCCGGTGGAGCTGGTGTACCAGGAGCAGTGCCCGGACAAATCCGCCGCCCTGCGCCGGGAGCGGGAGATCAAAGGGATGCGGCGCGCAGAAAAGCTGGCGCTGATCTCCGGCGGCGTCCCGGGGTGAGTGCCCGGGGAAGGGGCTGGGTGGCCCGTCAGATGCCCCTTGCGCCGGTGTGCTATGATAGAAGGGTGAGAGGTGCGATCCGCCGTGGCGCGCCCTCAGGAACAGTTATGATAAGAAACGAGGTTTTAACTATGAGCTTGAAAGAGTGCATCTATACCCCCGACGCCCCCGAGGCGGTGGGCCCCTATTCCCAGGCGGTGGCCGCCGGCCCCATCCTGGTCACCTCAGGCCAGATCCCCCTGGATCCGGCCACCGGCAAGCTGGTGGAGGGGGGCATCCGGGAGCAGACTGAGCAGGTGCTGCGCAACATCGAGGCGGTGCTGGCCAAGGCCGGGCTGAGCCTGGACAACGTGGTTAAGACCACCGTGTTTCTGACCGATATCAATGACTTTGCAGCCATGAACGAGGTCTACGCCGCCCACTTCACCGGCTCCTATCCCGCCCGCTCCGCCGTGGAGGTGGGGGCGCTGCCCAAGGGGGCGAAGGTGGAGATCGAGACCATCTGCGTCCGGGGCTGAGAAAACGACATCAGATGACAGCCGAACACGGAAAGAAAAGCCGTGTTCGGCTGTTCTGTGAGCAGAGAGGAGGGACGGCCCATGCTGCTGTCCGCGGAACACATCTCCAAAAATTACGGCACCCGGCAGCTGCTGGAGGACGTCTCCCTCTATCTGGAGGAGGGACAGAAGATTGGAATCATCGGGGTCAACGGCACCGGCAAGAGCACCCTGCTGCGCATCCTGGCGGGGGTGGAGGAGCCGGATTCGGGCACCCTGTCCCGGGACTCCAACGTGCAGGTCTCCTATCTGCCCCAGAATCCCGCCATGGAGGAGGGGGCCACGGTGCCGGAGCAGGTCTTTCTCCGCCAGTCTCCGGAGTTCCGGGCCCTGAAGGAGTACGAGAGCAAGACCATCCTGACCCGGCTGGGCATCACCGATTTTGAGGCCAGGATCGGCAGCCTCTCGGGAGGCCAGCGCAAGCGGGTGGCCCTGGCGGCGGCCTTGGTCCACCCCGCCGACGTGCTGATCCTGGACGAGCCCACCAACCACCTGGACAGCGAGATGGTGGCCTGGCTGGAGGAAACCCTGATCCGCTTCCGGGGCGGGGTCATCCTGGTCACCCACGACCGCTATTTCCTGGAGCGGGTGGTCACCCGGATCACCGAGCTGTCCCACGGGGCCACCTACTCCTATGAGGCCAACTACTCCAGGTACCTGGAGCTGAAGGCCCAGCGGCTGGAGATGGCCCAGGCCACCGAGCGCAAGCGCCAGGCCCTTCTCCGGGTGGAGGCCCAGTGGATCATGCGGGGGGCCCGGGCCCGGGGCACCAAGAGCAAGGAGCGCATCCAGCGCTACCACGACCTGAAGGACCGACAGGCCCCGGAGCTGGAGGAGCGGGTCAGGCTGGCCGCCGGCATGAGCCGGCTGGGCAAGCAGATCATCGAGCTGGACCATGTGAGCTTCTCCTATGGGGGCCGGATTGTGATCCGGGACTTCAGCTACCACTTCAAGCGCACCGACCGGATCGGCATCGTGGGCCGCAACGGGGCGGGGAAGAGCACCCTGCTCAACCTGGCCGCCGGCCGGCTGGCGCCGGAGCGCGGCAGCGTGGCCATCGGCGCCACGGTGAAAATCGGCTATTTTACCCAGGAGGGCCGGGAGCTGGATCCGGCCCAGAAGGCCATCGACTATGTGTCCGAGGGGGGCGAGCGGCTGCACACCACCGAGGGCACCTTCACTGTCTCCAAGCTTATGGAGCGCTTCCTGTTCGACGGCGAGCTGCAGCACCGGCCCATCGGCCGGCTCAGCGGCGGGGAGCGGCGGCGGCTCTATCTGCTGCGCATCCTGATGGGGGAGCCCAATGTGCTCTTTTTGGACGAGCCCACCAACGACCTGGACATCGAGACCCTGACCATCCTGGAGGACTACCTCCAGACCTTCCCCGGGGTGGTGGTGGCGGTGTCCCACGACCGCTATTTCCTGGACAAGATCGCCGACGCCATCTTTGAGGTGCGGGGGGACGGCCGGGTGGAGATCTACTCCGGCAACTACGCCGACTACCTGGACAAGCGGGAGGCCCCGTCCACATCAGCCGCCCCGCCGGAGCGGAAGCCCGCCCAGCCCAAGCCCCAGGGCCAGAGCACCCCAAAGCGGAAGTTCACCTATGGGGAGCAGCGGGAGTATGACGCCATCGAGGGGGAGATCGCAGCCCTGGAGGGGCGCATCGCCCAGGTGGAGGCGGAGATGGAGAAGGCCGCCAGCGACTATGTCCGCCTCCAGGCGCTGATGGAGGAGAAGGGGGCGCTGGAGGAGGAGCTGGAGCGCAAGACGGAGCGCTGGCTCTATCTGGAGGAGCTGGCGGAGGAGCTGGGCCTCTCCCACCAGCAATAAGGATCAGAGGGGACCGCCCGACCCACCGTCCGGCGGTCCCCACCAGCCAGAACCGGGAGGGGGGCTGCGCCCCCGAAAAAAACAATTTAAAAAACCCGGGGCCGGTGTTATAATACTGGTTACAGCAACAATTTCAAGCTATATAACTTTAAAGAGGTGAAGTATCGTGGAACTCATAGGGAATTTGATCTCGGTCCGTGAGGATGTCAGAGTGCTGGACGCGACCCTGCGGGACGGCGGGCTGGTGAATGACTTCTATTTTACCGATGACTTTGTCCGTTCCCTCTATCAGGTGAACTGTCAGGCCGGTGTGGACTATATGGAGTTCGGCTATAAGGCCTCCAAGAAGATCTTTTCCCCCGAGCAATTCGGCAAATGGAAGTTCTGCGATGACGAGGACATCCGGGCGATTGTGGGGGAGAATCAGAACGGCCCCAAGATCTCGGTGATGGCGGACGTGGGCCGCTGCGACTACCAGGAGGACATCCGCCCCGCCGCCGAGAGCCCCATTGATATGATCCGGGTGGCCACCTATATCGAGACCATCCCCGAGGCCATCGCCATGATCCAGGACGCCTATGACAAGGGCTATGAGGTCACCTGTAATCTGATGGCCCTCTCCCAGTGCCAGCAGGATGAGGTGAAGATCGCCCTGGACCTGCTGGCCCAGACCCCCATCAGCGCCATGTATGTGGTGGACAGCTTCGGCTCCCTCTATCCGGAGGAAATCTTGCGGCTGGTGGATTTCTTCAACGGGATCATGGCTCCGGCGGGCAAGCGGCTGGGCATCCACGCCCACAACAACCAGCAGTGCGCCTTTGCCAACACCATCGAGGCCCTGTCGGTGGGGGTCAGCTACCTGGATGCCACGGTGTGCGGCATGGGCCGGGGGGCGGGCAACTGCGCCCTGGAGAACCTGCTGGGCTTTTTGAAAAACCCACGCTACCGGCTGGACCCCATGCTCCGCTTCATCCCCCAGTACATGCTGCCCCTCCGGGCTTCCGGGCTCCATTGGGGATATGACATCCCCTATATGCTCACCGGCCTGACCAACCAGCACCCCCGCACCGCCATTGCCGCCATCAAACACGGGGATACCAATTTCGCCGATTTCTATCAGATGCTGCTTGACTGAATCCTTCTCTATTAGCCTGCGGGGCCGCCTTTGGTGCGGCCCCGCAGGCGCGTTTGCCGGCCCATAGACCGGCGGAGCGCCGGAGAGTGGCGCCGCTCCCTTGGTGCTCTGGGGGCAAATCCGGTAAAACGCCGATTTTCCGGGAAAAACATTTTTCGTTTTTGCCGGGAAAGCAGTGGCATTTTGTCGGCATTTCCGCTATAATCTCTATATATCATCTCATTTGACACTCTGATTGCGTCTGGAGGAACAGCCATGTCCATCCATGAAGAGTGCGGCGTCTTTGGCGTCTATGATCCCAAAGGCGACTGCGCCAGAACCACTTATTACGGCCTGTACGCCCTGCAGCACCGGGGCCAGGAGTCTGCTGGCATCGCCGTCACCAACGACCGGGAGCTGTCCTATTACAAGGATGTGGGCCTGGTGGGGGAGGTTTTTGACGAGCAAAAGCTCAGCGAGCTGGGGGGCACCTGCGCCGTGGGCCATGTGCGCTATGCCACCACCGGGGCCGGCCGCCGGGAGAACGCCCAGCCCATGACCCTGAAATATGTCAAGGGCACCCTGGCGGTGGTCCACAACGGCAACCTGGTGAACACAGAGGAGCTGCGCACCCATTTTGAGTATCAGGGCGCCATTTTTCAGACCACCAGCGACACCGAGCTGATCTCCTATGCCATCGCCCACGAGCGGCTCACCGCCCCCTCGGTGGAGGAGGCCGTCAGCCGGGCGCTGCCCATGCTCAAGGGCGCCTTTTCCCTGATCGTCATGTCCCCCCGGAAACTGGTGGCCGCCCGGGACCCCTGGGGCTTCCGGCCGCTGTGCATCGGCCGCAAAGGGGACGCCATCCTGTTCGCCTCCGAGTCCTGCGCCCTGGACGGGGTGGAGGCCGAGTATGTCCGGGAGGTGGAGCCCGGGGAGATCGTGGTGGTGGAGGACGGCAAGATGCGCTCCATCCGGGACAACTGCCAGGGCATGAGCCATATGTGTATCTTTGAATACATTTATTTCGCCCGGCCCGACAGCGTCATCTGCGGCCAGTCCGTCCACGAGGCCCGCAAGAATGCGGGGCGGCTGCTCTATCACCAGCGGCCGGTGGAGGCCGACCTGGTTATCGGCGTGCCCGACTCCGGCCTGGACGCCGCTCTGGGCTATGCCCAGGAGTCCGGCATCCCCTATGGAGACGGCTTCGTGAAAAACCGCTATATCGGCCGCACCTTCATCACCCCCAACCAGTCCGACCGGGAGGCGGCGGTGCGCATCAAACTGGGCGCCCTGCGCAGCCAGGTGGAGGGCAAGCGCATCGTCATGGTGGACGACTCCATCGTCCGGGGCACCACCAGCAAGGCCATCATCAACCTGCTGCGCTCCGCCGGAGCCACCGAGGTGCATATGCGCATCTCCTCTCCGGAGTTCATCTCCCCCTGTTATTTCGGCACCGACATCCCCAACAAGGACAAGCTGATCGCCTGCCACCACACGGTGGAGGAGATCTGCCAGATCACCGGGGCGGACAGCCTGGAGTTTTTGTCCCTGGAGAACCTCTACAAGATTGCCCCGGATGCCAGGTGCGGCTTCTGCGACGGCTGCTTTACCGAGCACTACCCCCTGGAAATTCCCCGGAGCCACCTGGACGCCCCCCTTACCACCTGCGGATAATCAGGAGAAAAGCAATATGCCCCGCGCGCCATGGGAAACGGCGCGCGGGGCATATTTTGTCAGATGGCCGATCGGTCTGTTTCAGGGGTGTTTGCCGCCCTCAGGCCGGCGTGGATCCCCCGCGGCCGTCCATTCGTCTCAGCGCCCGGCGGCAGGAAAGGGTGACGCCCAGCCCTGTCAGCAGATAGAGCCCCCAGCACAGGCACCAGCGGGCGATGTTCAGGGCGCCCCAGGAGAGCAGGGGATAGGGGGCGTAGAACAGGTGGAAGAAGGGGAAGTTCTGCAGCTGGGAGATCACCGGCAGGGCGATGATCCAGATGTTGACCTGCCAGAACTGCAGCTGCCGGCGGCGGATTCGTTCCTCCCCCAGCCGGGGGGCCAGGGCGGCGGAGCAGGCCAGAAAGCAGCCCACCCCCACCGCCGAGCCGATCAGGGCGACGACGGTGCACAGCCCGGTCTGATAGTGGCCCCAGAGGGCCAGGGAGAGGATGAAAGCCGCCAGGTCGATCACGGTGGCCAGGATCAGCACCTGCCGGTCATAGTTTCCCTCGGCCCCGCCTGGGGCGGGAGCGGCAGGGGCCGAGGGCTCCCGGCCGGTGAGCAGCCAGTCGCAGCTGACCTCAAAGAAACGGCTCAGGGCAATCACCTTGTCCAGGTCGGGCTGGCTCTGGCCGCTCTCCCACTTGCCCACCGCCTGGCGGGACACCCCCACCTGTTCGGCCAGCTCCTCCTGACTGAGTCCCCGGGCGCGGCGTTGGTTTAGAATGCGCTGGGCCAGCGTTTCGTTTTCGTTCATGGTCTGAAACTCCTTTCACTTCGGTGAGAGAAGTATAGCCCTTTGCCCGGTTGCCCTGCCACCATCCGGGCCGTCCAATTGGGCAACCGCCGGTTGCATCCCCTGAAAAAGCGGCATGTTCAGCCCTCGGCCTCCTGCCAGCCCTTGCACACGTCCACCCAGCCCTGGCAGTTGCAGGCGTACTGCTCCAGCGCGTCGCAGGTCAGCTCGATGGCGGAGTTGGAGCTGCCGGCGGCGGGAAACACGGTGTCAAACCGCCTCAGAGAGATGTCCAGATAGGTCTTGACGGCGGGATTGTCGATGCCGAAGGGGCAGACGCCGCCGATGGCGTGACCGGTGAATTCCACCACCTGGTCCGGGGAGAGCATCTTGGCCTTGGCGGCGAACTGGCGTTTGAACTTGGGGTTGTCAATTTTGGCGTCCCCGGCGGCGATGATCAGCACGCAGCCCTCACCCACCAGGAAGGAGAGGCTCTTGGCGATCCGGGCGGGGATCACCCCCAGGGCCTGGGCCGCCAGCTCCACCGTGGCGCTGGACACATCGAACTCCTGAATATCCTGTTCCCGCCCCAGCGGGCGGAAATACTCCCGTACCGATTCAATAGACATAAAAGAGACATCCTTTCCGTGAAATTACTCCCTATCTTATCAGCATTTACCGCAAAAGACAAGCTGCCCGGCCCTGTCTGAAGCAGCGGCGCCCCAAGCGGACGCATCAGAACGTGTCAGCGGCAGGTGCGGCAAGAGAAGCTGATCCGATGTCAATAAACGCGATATCTCATGCCAAAGAGAGAGGACGGCATCCCCATCGGGAGGCCGTCCTCATTCTCAGCAGGCTGGCTTGGTTCTGCCCTGGAACCTCAGTTGGTCATCAGCCGGACCCACTCGCTGTCGTAGAGGTCCAGAATGTCCTGGGGCAGGTTGATAAAGGTGTCGGTGTTCTCCAGCAGCGCTTCATCGGGATAGCAGATGTCGCTGGTTTTCAGCTCGTCGCTGAGCAGCTCCCGGGCGGCGCTGGAGGGGGAGGAGTAGGCGATATACTCGATGTTGGCGGCCATGTTCTCCGGGTCGCACATGAAATTGATGAAGGCCTCGGCGTTCTCCTTGTTCTGGGCGCCCTTGGGAATGCACATGGCGTCCACGAACAGGTTGGTGCCCTCATTGGGCACCACGAAGGCCAGGTCGGGGTTCTCCTCAATCATGGTGATGGCGTCCCCGGCGTAGTAGGGGCCCACGGCGGCCTCGCCGCCCTCCAGCTTGTCAAAGATCTGGTCCATGACGTAGGCCTGAACCAGGGGCTTCTGCTGGATGAGCAGGTCCACCGCCTCGGTGATCTGCTCCGGGTCAGTGGTGTTCTGGGAGTAGCCCAGGTACTTCAGGGCGATGCCGATGGCGTCCCGGCTGTTGTTGAACATCAGGATCTGGCCGCTCAGGTTTTCGTCCCAGAGCACGCTCCAGCTGTCGGGCACATAGTCCAGCATGGTGGTGTTGTAGATGATGCCCACGGTGCCCCAGGTGTAGGCCACGGAGTACCGATCCTCCGGGTCATACTCCAGGCCCTTGTAGGCGTCGTCGATATACTGGAAGTTGGGAATATTGTCAAAATTCAGCTCCTCCAGCATGTCCTCGTCGATCATCCGGGAGATCATATAGTCCGACGGGATGACCACGTCGTAGTTGGCGCTGCCGCTGGAGAGCATGGAATAGAGGGATTCATTGTCGGAGTAGGTGTCGTAATTCACCTTGATGCCGGTCTCTTCAGTGAATTTGTCCAGCAGTTCTTCGTCGATATACTCGCCCCAGTTGTAGACGTTGACCTCTCCATTGGTGGCGGAGTTTCCGCAGCCGGTGAGGCCGATGGTCAGGCTCATCACCATCACGAGGGTGAGCACGAGGGCAAATACGTTTTTCTTCATTTATCTATCCCCTTTCGGATTTGAAATACAAAATACAGAACGATAAAACGGTGTGATATAGATGTCACGCCGCGCCCTTCCAGGCCTGTTCCCGCTTGAGACGGGCCTTCTCCTGGCGGACGGAGCGGATGTTGACGATGACCAGCACCAGCAGCACCACCACAAACACCAGGGTGGACAGGGCGTTGATCTCCGGCGAGATACGCCGCCGGGTCATGGAGTAGATCTCCATGGACAGGGTGGAGGCGCCGCTGCCGGCGGTGAAATAGGAGATGACGAAGTCATCCACGCTCATGGTGAAGGCCAGCAACGCCCCGCTGACGATGCCGGGCATCAGCTCGGGCAGCACCACCTTCCGGAAAGCCCGCCAGGGGGTGGCCCCCAGATCCATGGCCGCCTCATAGAGGTTGGGGTCCAGCTGGTTGAGCCTGGGCATCACCGACAATATCACATAGGGCACGTCAAAGGTGATGTGGGCCAGCAGCAGGGTGCCGAAGCCGGTGCGCAGGGTGATGCCGAAGACCTGGCCCAGGGAGGCGTTGAAGGCGCCGAAGGCAAAGACAAAGAGCATCATCAGGGACACGCCGGTGATGATGTCGGCGTTGGTCATGGGGATGTTGTTGATGGCCATGACGATGGCCCGGGGCTTGCGGCGCATGCTGGCGAACCCCACCGCCGCGGCGGTCCCCAGAATGGTGGCGAAGATCATGGCCAGCAGCGAGACCTCCAGGGTGGTGGCCAGGCTGTTTAAGATCCGGCTGTCCGAAAACAGGTCCCGGTACCAGTGCAGCGAGAAGCCGGTCCACACCGTGCGGCTCTTGGAGTCGTTGAAGGAGAAGACGATGAGCACCAGAATCGGGGCGTACAGGAAGATCAGGGTGATCATCATGCACACCCGGGCGAATACGCTGTTCTTTCTCTTCATAACAGCACCGCCGTTTCCTTGCCGTCGCCGAAGCGGTTCATGATGGCCATGCAGATCAGCACAATGACCATCATCACCAGGGCGATGGCGCTGCCCAGGTAGGGGTTGTAGGAGTTGCCGTAGAACTGCATCTCGATCAAATCGCCCAGCAGCAGCGTCTTGCCGCCGCCCAGCAGCTTGCTGATGGCGAAGGTGGACACCGAGGGGATGAACACCATGGTGATGCCGCTGATGACCCCCGGGATGGACAGGGGGAAGATCACCCGCCGGAACACGTTGGCGGTGTTGGCCCCCAGGTCCTGGGCGGCCTCGATGACCCTGCTGTCGATTTTGTCGATGACGGTATAGATGGGCATAATCATAAAGGGCAGGTAGTTGTACACCATGCCCACCACCACCGCCCCCTTGGTGTTAATCATGGGGAAGTAGGTGATGTCGGTGCCGAAGATGGCGTTGATGAGTTTGAAGATGCCCAGGGCATTGAACAGCTCGTTGAGGATGCCGGTGTTTTCCAGCAGGCTCATCCAGGCGTAGGTGCGCAGCAGGAAGTTCATCCACATGGGCAGCATCAGGATGACCAGGGCGATGCGCTTGAAGGCGGGACCCTCCCGGCTCATCCAGTAGGCGATGGGGTAGCCGATGATCAGACAGATTACTGTGGCGATGATGGCCAGCAGGAAGGAGTCTGCAAACACCCCGGCATAGGAGCCCAGCCGGGCGAAGTTGGACAGGGTGAAGCCCCCGTCCCGGGTGGTCAGGGCATAGCCCAGGATCAAAAACAGGGGGATGACCACAAAAATGGCCATCCAGATGATATAGGGGATGCCCAAAAACTTATTCTTCATGGCACCCACCTCAGCCCTTGTGCATAATGTGGATGTCGTCCGGGGTCAGGGTCATGCCGATCTCCTGGCCCACTGCCCGGCTCTGGGTGGACTGGACCTTCCAGGTGAAGGTGGGGGACTTGACCATCATCTCATAGTGGATGCCCTTGAAGATGACGCTCTCCACCACGCCCCGGATGTGTCCCTCCTCGGGGGTGGTCAGGTGCAGGTCCTCGGGCCGCACCACCACGTCCACCGGGGCGTTCTCCCCGAAGCCGCTGTCCAGACAGGGGAAGGTGTGGCCGGCAAAGGTGACCAGCCTGTCCCGCACCATGGTGCCGTCAATGATATTGCTCTCGCCGATGAAGTTGGCGACGAAAGCGTTTTTTGGTTCGTTATAAATGTCGGTCGGAGTGCCGATCTGCTGAATTTTGCCGCCGTTCATGACCACGATGGTGTCGCTCATGGTGAGGGCCTCCTCCTGGTCGTGGGTGACATAGACGAAGGTGATGCCCACCTCCCGCTGGATCTTTTTCAGCTCCACCTGCATGCTCTTGCGCAGCTTCAGGTCCAGCGCCCCCAGGGGCTCGTCCAGCAGCAGCACCTTGGGCCGGTTGACGATGGCCCGGGCGATGGCGATGCGCTGCTGCTGTCCGCCGGAGAGTGAGTTGACGCTCCGGTGCTCATAGCCGGACAGGTTGACCAGTGAGAGGGCCTCCTCCACCCGGCGGCGGATCTCGTCCTCGGGCACCTTGCTGATGCGCAGCCCGAAGGCGATGTTCTCATAGATGTTCAGATGGGTGAACAGAGCGTATTTCTGAAAGACCGTGTTGACCTGGCGCTTGTGGGGCGGCAGATCGTTGATGCGCTTTCCGTCGAAGAGCACGTCGCCGGACGTGGGCTTCTGAAAGCCGCCGATGATACGCAGGGTTGTGGTCTTGCCGCAGCCGGAGGGCCCCAGCAAAGTGAGAAATTCAGCGTCGTTGATATAGAGATTGATCGAATCCAGTACGACCTCGCCGTCAAAATTCATGACGCAATCAACCAGCCGTATCAGCTCCTTGGACATTTATCCTCCCCCGTTTCCATTCAAATTTCAGTTTCGGCCCCGGTTGATTTTGGGCCTGAGACGTCCGCGCGGGGGCGGCGCGGATAGCCGGCCGTCCCCGTGTCAAAAAAGGATGCGCTTTAGTCTACTTCGTCTGCACCAAAAAGTCAATGATTTTTGTCGAATTCTCTGAGAAGAATCTCGGGAAAGAATTCCTCCACAAAATCCACGTGCTCCACCTGCCAGCTTTGGCCGTCCAAATAGGCCAGTTCCCCGGCGTCGGTGGTGAAGCGGAAGGTGAGTTTCCAGCTCCACAGGGCCTGGCGTTTCTTTCCATATTTCCGGTTGAATCGCTCGCTTCCATATTTGCCGTCCCCCAGAAGCGGGTGGCCGGACTGGGCCATCATGGCCCGGATCTGATGGGTGCGGCCGGTGATGAGCTCGCACTCCACCAGGGAGAGCTCCCCCCGGGTGGCCAGGGTGCGGTATTTTGTCACCGCTTTGCGGCCGCCGGGCACCGGCTTGGAGCGCAGCGAGACCTGCTTTTTGGCCTCGTCCTTTACCAGAAAACCCTCCAGAGTGCCCTGGGCGGGGGAGGGGCGGCCCTGGACGATGCAGAGATAGCGCTTGTCCACCTCCCGGTCCCGGATCTTCTGATTCATCACCCGCAGCGCCTCGGCGGTCTTGGCGGCGATGACGATACCCCCGGTGTTCCGGTCGATCCGGTTGCACAGGGCGGGGGCGAAGGCGTTCTCCCACTTGGGGTTCCACTCCCTCTTCTGGTAGAGATAGGCCTGAATGTGGTTGATGAGGGTGTTCACCTTCTCGGTCTCATCGGCGTGGACCACCATGCCCGGGGCCTTGTTTACCAGCAGGATGTGTTCATCCTCATATAATATGTCCAGTTTGGGCTTGAACAGCTTTAAAAAAGCGTTCTCCTCAGTGGGCTGGTCAAAAAACTCGTCATTGATATATAATTGGAGCACATCCCCCACCTGGAGCCGGTCATCCCGCTGGGCCCGGCCGCCGTTGCGCTTGATGCGCTTGATGCGGATGTACTTCTGGGCCAGGGGGGCGGGCAGCAGGGGCAGGGTCTTGGCCAGCCAGCGGTCCAGCCGCTGCCCGGCGTCATTTTTTCCAATGGTAAACTCCCGCATGGGTGTGTCCTCCCAGTTTCTGTTTGTCGCGGCTGTGTGCGCAGTGGGATTATAGCATATCCCGCCGGAAAAGAACAGCGGGGAGCGGAGATTTCCCTTTTCCAAACCGAAGGAGATGTTGGGGAAAAACCCGAAAAAATGTTTGACACGTCCCCTCCCTTGCGGTATAATACAGCTTGTGCCGTTATGCGAGGTGTGCTATGCTGCTCGATTTAAAACAGATCATCCAGCGCCCCGGCGAGGCGCTGCCCTTTGAATTCGACCTGGATCTCTCCGGCCTGGAGTTCTTTGGCGCCCATCCCTTCGCCGAGGCCGTCCATGTGACCGGCCAGGTGAAAAACCACGCCGGCGCCCTGGTCATGACCGGAAGGGCGGAGACCGTCCTCCACGTCAACTGTGACCGGTGCGGCAAACCCTTCCTCAAACCCATGTCGGTGCCCTTTGAGCATGTGGTGACCGACCACCTGGAGGATGAGGAGCACGCCAACGACGATATTGTCCTGCTCCAGGGCACCATGTTGGACGCCGGCGACGCCGTCATCGACGACATGGTCTATGGTATGGACAGCAGCAACCTCTGCAAGGAGGACTGCAAGGGCCGCTGCTACCGCTGCGGCAAGGACCTGAACGAGGGCCCCTGCGGTTGCAAGCCGGAGCTGGACCCCCGCCTGGCCCCCCTGGCCAAGCTGCTGGAACGGCATGAATGAGTGAGTCTCCCGAAAGGGCTGAAATAGGAGGTGTCATAACGTATGGCAGTCCCAAAGGCAAAAGTGTCCAAGGCTCGTCGCGATAAGAGACGCAGCAACGTCTGGAAGCTGGAGAATCCCGGTGTCCTGACCTGCCCCAAGTGCGGCGCTCCCCGTCTCCCCCATCGCATCTGCACGTCCTGCTGGACCTACAACGGCCGCGATTACAGCAAGAACGCTGAGGCGGCAAAGTAAGTTGATATGACTTAAGTAACGAGCCTGTCCGCAACCTGCGGCGGGCTCTTTACTTTTACCTGATTTTCGGATAAAATAAAATGATTTCCTTTGCGCATCAGAGAGGGGAGGCGCCGCCTTGAGCACAAAAATCAAATCAGTGGAGCCCCGGACGCCGGCCCACCGGGCCCGCATCCGCCCCGGGGAGACCCTGCTGGAGGTCAACGGCCATCGGATCGTGGACGTGCTGGATTACAAGTTCTATGCCTACGACGCCCGGCTGACCCTCACCCTGCAGGGGGAGGACGGCGCCACCCGCTCTGTCCGGGTGCGCAAGCAGGAGGGGGAGGACCTGGGGCTGGAGTTCGACACCTATCTAATGGACCGGGCCCGCTCCTGCGCCAACAACTGCATCTTCTGCTTTGTGGACCAGATGCCCCAGGGGATGCGGGACACCCTCTATTTCAAAGATGACGACGCCCGGCTGTCCTTCCTGATGGGCAACTATATTACGTTAACCAATCTGTCCCCCCGGGAGATCCAGCGGATCATCGACCTGCGGATTTCGCCCATCAACGTCTCCGTCCACACCACCGACCCGGCTCTGCGCTGTGAGATGCTGGGCAACCGCCGGGCGGGGGAGTCCATCGAGGTGATGCGGCGCTTCGCCGAAAACGGGGTGTGCATGAACTGCCAGATCGTGGCCTGCCCCGGCATCAACGACGGCCCCGCCCTCCAGCGCACCCTGGAGGACCTGACGGAGATGTACCCCGGGGTGGACAGCGTGTCCATCGTCCCGGTGGGGGTCACCAAATTCCGGGAGGGCCTCTATCCCCTCAAGACCTATGACAAGGACACCGCCGCCGCCCTCATCGACCAGGTGGAGGCCTGGGGCGCCAAGTGCACGGAGCGCTTCGGCACCACCATCTTCTGGTGCTCCGACGAGTTCTACCTGCTCTCCGGCCGGGAGCTGCCCCAGGACAGCTACTATGAGGACTACCGCCAGCTGGAAAACGGCGTGGGGATGCTCCGGCTGCTGGAGACCGAGTTCCGCTCCGCGATGGAGGCGGATGATCCACCGGCGCCGGGCAGCGTCGCCCCCTTCACCATCGCCACCGGCGTCTCCGCCGCCCCCACCCTGGAAAAACTGGTGCAGCTGGCCGCAGCCCGCTGCGGCGGCCTGGACTGGCGGGTGGTGCCCATCGTCAACCACTTCTTCGGGGAGACCATTGTGGTGGCCGGCCTGGTCACCGGCCGGGACCTGATGGACCAGCTCCGGGGCAAATACCTGGGGGAGCGGCTGCTGCTGCCGGACAATATGCTGCGCTACCATGAAAACGTCTTTCTGGACGACGTCACCGTCGAAGAGGTGGAGGCCGCCCTCGGGGTGCCCCTGACCTTTGTGGAGCAGGATGGCGGAGCCCTCTGGGACGCCATCCTGGGCCGGGGCGGAAAGCGCCCTGTCTCGGAGGGCCGCGCGGCGCCCCCGGAGGAATACTACACCTATAACCCTTCTCACAGTAAGGATGTGAACTGATATGGCAAAACCCATTGTGGCCATTGTGGGCCGCCCCAACGTGGGCAAATCTATGCTGTTCAACCGGCTGGCCGGCCAGCGGCTGTCCATCGTGGAGGACACCCCCGGCGTCACCCGGGACCGGCTCTACGCCCCCTGCGAGTGGGGCGGGCGCACCTTCACCATTGTGGACACCGGCGGCATCGAGCCCAACACCGACAGCGAAATTTTGCAGTTTATGCGGGACCAGGCGGAGCTGGCCATCCAGACCGCCACGGTGATTGTCCTGGTGTGCGACATCCGCACCGGCGTCACCGCCGCCGACCAGGACGTGGCCAATATGCTGCTGCGCTCAAAGAAGCCGGTGGTGCTGGCGGTGAACAAGGCCGACTCCACCGGGGAGCCGGACCCCGTCTTTTACGAGTTTTACAACCTGGGCCTGGGCGACCCCATCGCCGTCTCCGCCGTCCACGGCCACGGCACCGGCGACCTGCTGGAGGAGTGCCTGAAGTACTTCCCGCCGGAGGATGAGGAGGACGGCGAGGACGACGTCATCAAGGTGGCGGTTATCGGCAAGCCCAACGCGGGCAAGTCCTCCCTGATTAACCGGATCCTGGGGGAGGAGCGGGTCATCGTCAGCGATATGGCGGGCACCACCCGGGACGCGGTGGACTCCTACTTTGAGAATGACAAGGGGAAATACCTGTTCATCGACACCGCCGGCATGCGCAAGAAGTCCAAGGTGGTGGACCGGGTGGAGAAGTTCTCCGTCCTCCGGGCCACCATGGCCATCGACCGGGCTGATGTCTGCCTCATCATGATCGACGCCAACGACGGGGTGACCGAGCAGGACACCAAGGTGGCGGGACTGGCCCACGAGGCGGGCAAGGCCTGCATCATCGTGGTCAACAAGTGGGACATTGTGGAGAAGGACGACAAGACCATGGACCGGATGCGCCAGGCCATCCGGGCGGACTTGAGCTACATGACCTACGCCCCCATCGTCTTTATCTCCGCCCTCACCGGCCAGCGGGTGGACCGGCTCTTTGAGCTGATCAACTATGTCAACGACCAGGCCACTCTGCGCATCAAGACCGGGGTGCTGAACTCGCTTTTGGCGGACGCCACCACCCGTGTGCAGCCCCCCACCGACAAGGGCCGGCGGCTGAAGATCTACTATATGACCCAGATCGGGGTGCGGCCGCCCCATTTCGTCATCTTCTGCAACGACGCCCGGCTGTTCCATTTCTCCTATCAGCGCTATCTGGAAAACCAGATCAGAAACACCTTCGGCATGGAGGGCACCCCGATCCGCCTGACCATCCGCCAGAAGGGCGACAAGGAGGAGGGATAAGCCATGCTGGGACGAGTGGCAATTTTGATTGTGCTGACGGTGGCCGTCAGCTATTTCCTGGGCTGCATCAACGGGGCCCTGCTGGTCAGCAAGTATATCCTCCGGGACGACGTGCGCAACCACGGCAGCGGCAACGCCGGGCTCACCAACTTCTACCGGGTCTTCGGGGGCAAGCTCACCGTGGTGGTGGTGCTGTGCGACATGCTGAAGGCGGTGCTGGCGGTGCTCTTTGGCAGCCTGCTGCTGGGCCACTTCCTGGGTTGGACTGTGCTGGGCAAGTATATCGCGGGCCTGGCCTGCATGCTGGGCCATATGTTCCCCTGCATGTTCCAGTTCAAGGGGGGCAAGGGCATCCTCTCCGGGGGCGCCATCGCCCTGATGATGGACTGGCGCATCGCCCTGGTGGTCTGGGGCGTGTTCATCCTGTTCTTTGCCCTGACCCGGATGGTGTCGGTGGGCTCCCTGACTGCGGGTCTGGCCTTTATGGTCATGAGCGCCGTGGTCTACCGCAGCGTGCTCATCACCTGTTTTGCCGTGGTGATCGGGGTGCTGGTGTTCTGGGGCCACCGGAGCAATATCATCCGGATTTTCAAGGGGGAGGAGAACACCTTCCACCTGCACCACAAATCATCTGATACGGAGGAGCCGAAATGAAAGTCTGTGTACTGGGCAGCGGAGGCTGGGGCACCGCCCTGTCCCTGGTGCTGCTGGAGAATGGCCACGACGTGGCCCTCTGGTCCTTTACTCAGGAGGAGTATGAGGCCATCCGCTCCGCCGGGGAGAACCCCATGCTCAAGGGCGTGCCCCTGCCCAAAGAGCTCCGGCTCACCTGGGATATGAACGCCGCGGCGGGCTGCGACATGGTGGTGCTGGCCACCCCCTCCTTTGCCATCCGGACCACCGCCCGGAAGCTGAGGGACATCGTCACCCCCGGCACCGTGCTGGTCAGCGTGGCCAAGGGCATTGAGGAGGGCACCTCCAAGCGCCTGACCGAGGCCATCGAGGAGGAGACCCAGGGCAAGTGCCCGGTGGTGGCCCTCAGCGGCCCCACCCACGCCGAAGAGGTGGGCCGTGGGGTGCCCAGCGCCATTGTGGCAGCCTCCCGGGATCAGCAGGCCGCCGAGCTGGCCCAGCGGCTGTTTATGAACGAGCGCTTCCGGGTCTACACCTCCTCCGACGTGGTGGGGGCGGAGCTGGGGGCGGCGCTGAAGAATGTCATCGCCCTCTGTGCCGGCGTCAGCGACGGCATGGGGTTCGGGGACAACACCCGGGCCATGCTGATGACCCGGGGCCTGACCGAAATCGCCCGGCTGGGGGTCGCCCTGGGCGGACGGCAGGCCACCTTTGCCGGCCTGACCGGGGTGGGGGACCTGATCGTCACCTGTACCTCCATGCACTCCCGCAACCATCGCTGCGGCATCCTGATCGGCCAGGGGGTGGAGCCCCACGAGGCGGTGAAGCAGATCGGCGCGGTGGTGGAGGGCTTCTATGCCGCCAAGACCGCCCGGGAGCTGGCCCACAAGCACGGGGTGGAGATGCCCATCACCGAGGCGGCCTATTCCGTGCTCTACGAGGGGCTGACCCCCGCCGAGGCCATGCGCAATCTGATGAACCGGAATGGCAAGCAGGAGACCGAGGACTCCTGGATCTGAACAATGAGATAGAAAAAGCGCTTGGAAACCAATGGTTTTCAAGCGCTTTTTTGTTTGTTTCCATTTTAGAGCCGCTTCTTGCGGAAGCAGAAGGTGACCGCGAAGAACACCGCCAGCACCAAAGTGATGCTGGCTCCGGCGGAGGAGCCGATATAGTAGGACAGCATCAGCCCGGCGATGCCGGCGAGGAGGGCCCCCAGCAGGGAGAACAGGGTGTACTGGCGCATATTTTTGGCGATGTTCCGGGCCATGGCCCCGGGCAGGATGAGCAGGGAGTTGATGACCAGCAGCCCGATCCAGGTCATGGTCAGGGTGACCACCACCGCAACGGCGCAGTTGAACACCGCCTCTACCGCAAACAGGGACACCCCCCGGCTGCCCGCCAGGGCGGGGTGGACGGCGCTCAGGGTGAGCTGGTTCAGGGAGAGCACCCAGAGGACGACCACCGCCAGCAGGATGAGGGCCAGCAGCCCGATCCGGGCGGGGGAGACCGAGAGGATGTCGCCCACCAGCAGGCTGTTGAATTTGGTAAAGCTGCTTCCCCCCAGGGTGGACAGGAAGATGCCCAGGGCCACCGCGGTGGAGGAGAACACCCCGATCACCGTGTCGCTGGCCAGGTCGCTGCGATGGCGCACCAGGCTGAACAGCAGGGCGAACACCACCGCCAGGGCCACCGCGCACCAGGTGGGGGCGGCCAGGCCGCAGAGGGTGCCGATGGCGATGCCGGCAAAGGCGCTGTGGCCCAGGGCGTCGGAGAAGAAGCTCATCCGGCTCTGCACCACCATGGTGCTCATCAGCCCGAAGAGGGGGGAGATCACCAGGATGGCCAGCAGGGCGTTTTTCATAAAGAACATGCTGCCGCTCTCCGCCCACTCGAAGGGCAGCAGGTCCACCAGGGCGTACCAGACGTTCACCGCCCCTCACCTCCTCTCCCGTGCTCCGGAAACTGGGCCTTGAACTCCGGGGAGGAGAGCACCAGCAGGGGCGGCCCCTGGCGGAGCACCTGTTTTTTCAGCAGGATCACCTTGTCCACCCGCTTGAGGGTGGCAAAGTCGTGGGTGGAGATCAAAATGGACAGGTCGTAGTTGGTGCGGATCTCGTCCAGCAGGCTCAAAAGCTGCCGCTCCCCCGCCTCGTCCACCCCGGACATGGGCTCGTCCAGGATCAGGATGTTGGGCAGCGGCTCCAGGGCCATGGCCAGCAGCACCCGCTGCACCTCGCCCCCGGAGAGGGCCCCCACCCGCTTGTCCATGAGCCCCTGGGCGTTGACCCGCTCCAGGCAGGCCGCCACCCGCTGCCGCAGTTTTTTGGGGGTGGGCAGCCAGATGGGATAACGGGAGATGGCGGCGGAGAACAGGTCCAGCACGCTCACCGGGTCCCCCGGGTCAAAGGCCGGGCTCTGGGGCACATAGCCGATCCGGGGCTTCATGTGCTCCCCGGCGGCGGTCTGGAAGGAGATCGTGCCCTCATTGCAGCTCATCTGCCCCAAAATGCTCTTGAACAGGGAGCTCTTGCCCGCCCCGTTGGGGCCGATCAGGGCGATGAGCTCGCCGCAGTGCATGTGGAAACTGACGTGATCCAGGATGACCTCGTCCCCCCGCACCACGGTGAGATCCTGCACCTTCAGGCAGCAGGAGCCCTGGCAGCCGGTGGTGCAGTTTTGGTGTTTGATGGGTTTGCTCACTGATATGCCTCCATAATGGTCTCAATATTGCCCCGGATGACTTCCTCATAGGCCGCCAGCCCACCCCCGTCCCCGCTCATGCACATGCTGAGGGGATAGGTCTCAACGCCGCACTCCCGGCAGATGACCTGGGCGGTGGCGTCGCTGCCGTTGACTTCGGTGAACACCGCGGGCAGGCCGTTGTCCGCCACCAGATGGGTGATCTCCACAATGGTCCTGGCGGAGGCCTCGCTGCCCTCCTCCTCCTCCACGGCGGCCAGCAGGTGCATGCTGAAGCTGTCGGCAAAGTAGCCGAAGCCGTCGTGGAAGGTAATCAGGTCATAGTGCCCGCCCCCCAGCAGGGAGAGCATCTCCTCCCGGAATTCGGTCAGCTCCCGGGCCGCGGCCGCGGCGTTGTCCCGGTAGGCCTGGGCGTGCTCCGGATCCAGCTCTGCCAATCCCTCCGCGATGTTCTGCACCATCACGGCGGCGTTGCGGGGGTCCATCCAGATGTGGGGGTCGGTGTCGTGGCTGTGGCTGTCGCCCAGGCTGCCGTGGTCGTGGCCGTCGTGGCTCTCCTCCGGCTCCCGGGCCTGGATGCCCTGGGAGCAGTCCACCACAGTCCGGCCCTCCAGCACGTCCTCCAGAAAATCCTCCAGCCCCATGCCGTTGATCAGCAGCACGTCGGCCTGCTCCACCGCCCGCATATCCCGCATGGTCAGGGTGTAGTCGTGCAGGCAGGACACCTGCTGGTCGATGACCAGGCTGACCTCCACCCCCTCCACCCCTTGGGTGACCGCCTGGGCGAAGAGATAGACCGGGTAGGTGGTGGCCGCCGCCCGGAGGGAGCTGTCATTCTCCGACCCAGACTGGGTTCCGGCACAGCCGGAGAGGGGCAGGGCGAGCAGCAGCAGGGCCAGCAGGGAAGATAACATTTTTTTCAAGGGAACACCTCCAAGGGGTTCTATCCTACCATCTCGCTGGGAAAATGTCAATTTTATGCACATTTTCTCATATGAACAGACGTCAAAACGAGCCGATTAAAAGCGCGGGACGGGCCTTCGTGGCCGTCCCGCGCTGACATCAGAAAGTATTCGGTTAAAAGATCACTTCTGCCCGTGGAGCAGGGGAGAGAGCGGCTTGTAGATCAAAAAGCAGATGATGGCGTCAATCAGCCCCTTGCAGAAGGTGAAGGGCAGGTTGAAGATCAGCAGGCACTCCAGCAGGTTGTCCACCGAGGGCAGGATGACCTGATAGGCGCCGATGATGGCCTCCATGGGCATGCCGTAAAACACCTCATAGGCCGGGTAGACCAGGAAATAGTTGAAGGGGACGCTGAGTACGGCCATGACCGCGCAGCCCACCAGGCTGCCGATGACGGCCCCCTTCCGGTCCTTCTTGAAGTGGTAGATCAGCCCGGCGGCCAGGCAGAACACGGCGCCCATGGTGAAGTTGAACAGCTCCCCCACAAAGGCGCTGGAGGTGCCCTTGAAGATGATGTGGAGCAGGTTTTTCAGCAGCTCGATGACGATGCCGTAGACCGGCCCCAGAGAGAAGGCCCCCAGCAGGGCGGGCAGGTCGGAGATGTCCATCTTCACAAAGCTGGGGATCAGCATGGGGATGGGGATTTCAATGAACATCAGCACGAAGGCCACGGCGCTGAGCATGGCGGTGACTGCCAGGGAGCGGACGGAGAGACGTCCTCTGCGCTGGCCGGAGAGGGGAGTGGTTGCAGTTTTCATGGTAGTAGCTCCTTATGAAAAAAGTAAACACCTGAAAGACCATGCCTTTCAGGTGTTGCGATTTCATAGGAGAGGCGCGAAAATACAACACATCTTCTTCCATCCAGACTGTACTGTCGGTATCGGAGTTACACCGATTCAACCAAAAACTGGCTCGCGGACTTTACCGCCGGTCGGGAATTGCACCCTGCCCTGAAGACATCTCTGTTCAGTTGTTCCGAATATATCCTAGCACGGCTCAGAGGAAAATGCAACCCCATTTCGTCTGATTTTTTTCACGGATCTCCCCCCACGGCTCATGCCGGACCGCTTTCATGGGCTGATGGCAGCGCCGGACAACAGGATCATATGAGATCAAAGCCGCAGGCCGTCCGTCAAAAGGATGGCCCGCGGTTTTGATTTGATTGGGTTCAATCCCTTATACAGGTTAAGGTAGTCTGGAAGAAGTAATCTTCCTTTCTAAAGTAGTGCTTCAATCCCTTATATAGGTTAAGGTAGTGGAATATTTTGTATTCTGTTTAAAATATAAGCCGGATATCTTGTGTTGTCAAGGCAAAAGGCGGCAAATTCGGCCCAAAATATTTCGTTATGGCCCCGCCCTTGACAGGCGCCGCCGGGGGAAGTATGCTGAAAGCAACAGGAAGGAAAGGGGGGTGCGAGCGAATGGCACAGAAGCCGAACTTGTGGACCGACGCCCTGTGCGCCCTGTATGAGCGGGAGCGGGGAGGGCTCACAGAGGCGGAGCGGGAGGAGATCCGGGCGGGGGAGAAGATCACCCTGGAGGGCGTCCCGCCGGTCACCATCCGACGCTGGAGCAGGCGGCCAAAGGGGTTTGCCACGCCCGCCGGGGATATGACCTATGATCCCTCCGGCACCATTCTGCTCAGCCAGACCGGGGTCAATACCGATGTCATCTATGCCGGTGAGTCTTTTATCACCCAGGCCCGCTGTACCCTCTTGCTGAACCGTCCCGCCCAGCTGCAGCTGCGGGCCAAGGGCGGCCTGGCCCAGCTCTTCCTGGGCCAGCGCCCCCTGGAGAGCCCCCGGGCCTGGTCGCTGAAGACCGATCTGCCCCGGGAGGCGGCCGAGAAGGTCCGGGGAGCCATGGCCTCGCTGGAGCAGGGCTGCGGCCGGCTGCTGACACTCCGGCTCACCCCGCTGGAGGAAGAGGCGGGGCGATACCGCCACAGTCTGGCGGCGGAGACCACGCTGCTGCCGGATCCGCTCACCAATTTCTGCTCTGTGGCGGAGTTTTACCCGGTGGACGGGGAGGGGCGGAGGCAGAGCACCCTGGAGGCCGCCGTGCTGCTGCTGGATCAGATGGCCGCCTGCTGCCGCACGGTCAGCCGTCAGTTGGAGGCCCTGCCCTGAGGGAGATGCCGGATTGCTGCCGGCCGTTTTGGTTGACGGACGGCGGGAAATGCCTTACAATAATTCAGACCGTCCGGCTGCTCCGGACGGGGAGAAACACCATGTGAGACCAATGAGTGAGGTGCCGCTATGCCTGGAGAGGATATTACCTGCTGTTTTACCGGCCACCGTCCCGCCCGCCTGCCCTGGCGGGAGGACGAATGGGATCCCCGGTGCCGGCGGTTTCAGGAGGAGCTGGACCGCCAGGTGGAGCGGGCCTATGGACGGGGATACCGGCATTTCATCTCCGGCATGGCCCAGGGGGGCGACCTGCTCTTCTGTGAGGCGGTGCTCCGGCTGAAACAGGCCCACCCGGAGGTGGTGCTGGAGGCCGCCATTCCCTGCCAGAGCCAGGCCGACCGCTGGAACCCCCGGCAGCAGGAGCGCTACCGGCGGCTGCTGGCCCAGTGCGATCTGGAGACCCTGATCCAGAGGGACTACACCCCGGACTGCATGCAGCGCCGGAATTGCTATATGGTGGACCGCTCCAGCCTGTTGATCGCCCTCTATGACGGCAGCCCCGGCGGCGGCACCTGCAGCACCCTGCTCTATGCCATCCGCCGCGCCCTGGAGGTCATCCAGCTGGATCCGGCCGGATTTTGACGCGGGAACAAGCGTATATGGAATTCCCCCGGGCGGGCCGCAGCACAGCCTCTGCGGCCCGCCCGGCTTTTTTTGCCGCGCCGGGCCCGGGCCGCCGCGCGGTGACAGGGAGGGGGAAAATCGGGCCGAGGGGATCTGGCCGCCCCGGCGGTCCGGCCCTCGGTTTTCCTGGCCGCCCCGGCGGATTTTTGACGAACCGGGCACCTGTTTCATTGTCACATCCTGTTCCGGCGCATAGAATGACCTAGCCGACTTGAAAAGGATGGTGTGACTGATTGAAACGAGAGTATTATTTTTGGGTGGTCGGCGGAGATCTGCGGCAGGTCAAGCTGGCCCAGCTGCTGCAATTGGATGGACATACGACCCAGACCTACGCCATGGAGCTCCGGCCGGAGCAGGGGGACCTGTCCGGCTCCGATACCCTGAAGGGGATTGAGCGGGCGGACTGCGTCATCCTGCCGCTGCCCGCGGCGGGAGAGGCGGGGATGCTGAATGCCCCTCTCTCCGACCGGAAGGTCCCCCTGTCCTCCGTGGTGCAGGCCATGCGTCCCGGCCAGCTCCTCTGCGGGGGCAAGCTGTCCCAGGATCTCCAGGCCCTGGCCCGGGAGCAGGGCGTCCCGGTCTGTGATTACTTTGCCCGGGAGGAACTGGCGGTGAAAAACGCTGTGCCCACAGCTGAGGGGGCCATCCAGATCGCCATGGAGGAGCTGCCCACCACCCTCTTCGGCGCCCGGGTGCTGGTGATTGGCTTCGGCAGACTGGGCAAGCTGCTCTCCCACCGGCTCAAGGGATTGGGGGCCCGGGTCACGGTGTCCGCCCGCAGCTATCAGGATCTGGCCTGGATTGAGGCCTATGGCTACTGCGCCGAGCGCACCGGGGAGCTGAAGGGGTGGCTGTGCAGCTATGATCTGGTGGTCAACACGGTGCCCGCCCGGGTGCTGGGAGAGGCAGAACTGGAGGACCTGTCCCCGGACTGCCTGGTGATCGATCTGGCCAGCCGCCCCGGCGGGGTGGACTTTGAGGCCGCCGCCCGACTGGGGGTCAAGGTGATCTGGGCCCTGTCCCTGCCCGGCAAGGTGGCCCCGGTGACCTCGGGCAAGATCATCCGGGACACGGTCTATCATATTTTGCAGGAGGCGGAACCATGAGGCCGGAGGAATTGCGGGTTGGCTTTGCCATCTGCGGCTCTTATTGCACCTTTTCCCAGGTTTTCCCGGTGCTGGAGCAGCTGGCGGAGCGGTACGGCGCCGTGCAGCCCATCTTTTCCGAGCGCTCCGCTGTGACGGACACCCGGTTCGGCAGCGCCTCCACCTTTGTGGAGCGGGCGGAGCAGTGCACTGGACGCCGTCCCATCCTGAGTATACGGGAGGCGGAGCCCATCGGGCCGCAGAAACTGCTGGATGTGTTGGTCATTGCCCCCTGCACCGGCAACACCCTGGCCAAACTGGCGGCGGGGATCACGGATTCCAGCGTCACCATGGCGGCCAAGGCCCATCTGCGCAACGGCCGCCCCCTGGTCATCGCCCCCTCCACCAACGACGGCCTGACCGCCTCGCTGCGTAATCTCGGGGAGCTGGCCATGCGAAAGCACGTCTATCTGGTGCCCTTCCGCCAGGATGACCCGGAGAAAAAGCCCGCCTCTCTTGTCTCCGAAATGACCCTGATTCCCGACGCCATTGAGGCCGCGCTGGACGGCCGACAGCTCCAGCCGGTGCTGCTGGGGGCGCCGGCGGCCCGGGGCGGCTGAGGGGAGGGTGCGCCCCGGCTGAGCCCCTGCGCGGCTGGATCCTGTCCCTGCTCCTGACCCCAGAGCAAGCCCGCCCGGAAATGAGACATCTCCGGGCGGGCCTTTTTGCGGCGGAGGGGGACTGGCGCGCGCCGTTGGTGGGGGACGGCCTTCGACCGTGACCGACAGCGCCGCAGAGGAATAGACTGGAATGGGACCATCGGTCCCGTACACGTTTGCTGAGAGGTGATCGAATCTATGCGTGAGCTTTTTTCTATGAACGATCTTGTCCCCGGCCAGCGGGCCCGGGTGTTCCGGGTGGAGGCGGCGGGGAGCATGCGCCGCCGGCTGCTGGATCTGGGGCTGGTGGAGCATACCGACGTGGAGTGTCTGGGCAGGAGCCCTGGGGGAGACCCGGCGGCCTATCTGATCCGGGGGGCGGTCATCGCCCTGCGGGACCGGGACAGCCGGGGCGTCCTGGTGTACACCGTATGAGGGGGAGAACACCATGGGCCTGACCCGGACTGCCGCTCCGGATGCCCCGGCTCCGGGGGAGCGGATGATTGCCCTGGCGGGCAACCCCAACGTGGGAAAGAGCACCCTGTTCAACGCCCTGACTGGAATGCGTCAGCACACGGGCAACTGGCCCGGAAAGACTGTGGAGCTGGCCCGGGGCCGTTGCGCTTCGGAGGGGCGGCGCTATCTTTTGGTGGACCTGCCGGGTACATACTCCCTGCTGGCCCACTCCCCGGAGGAGGAGGTCGCCCGGGACTTTCTGTGTTTTGGCGGCGCCGACGCTGCGGTGGTGGTGTGCGATGCCACCGCCCTGGAGCGCAACCTGAACCTGGTGCTCCAGATATTGGAGCTGTGTCCCCGCACATTGGTGTGCGTCAATCTGCTGGATGAGGCCGCCCGCAAGGGGCTGAAGGTGGACCTGCCTCTGCTGGCGGATCGGTTGGGGGTGCCGGTGGTGGGTACCTCCGCCCGGGACCGGACGTCCCAGGCCAGGCTGCTCTCCGCCCTGGATGCCCTGATGGAGGCCCCGGAGCCGCAGCCGCGCCCGGTGCGCTATTCCGCGGCGCTGGAGTCGGCGGCGGCCCTGCTGGCGTCCGTGCTGGCGCCGCTGCGGGGCAGGGGATTTGGCCGCTGGCTGGCGCTGCGGCTGCTGGAGGGGGACGGGGAACTGGCGGAGCGGGCACAGCGCGCCCTGGGCATACGCTTTTCAGACCTGCCGGGCTTCACCTGCGCCCTGGAGGCGGCCAGAGGGCGGCTGGAGGAGCAGCACATTGCGCCGGAGCAGATACAGGAGCTGGTGACCTCCGCTCTGGTGCGCCGGGGAGAGGAGCTGGCCCGGGCGGCGGTGCGCCGGACCCGAGCGGAGGGGGAGGGCCGGGACCGGAAGCTGGACCGGCTGCTGACCAGCCGCCGCACCGGCTATCCCGCCATGGTGGCCCTGCTGGCCCTGGTGCTCTGGCTCACCCTCCAGGGGGCAAACTACCCCTCTCAGCTGCTCTCCCAGCTGCTGTTCTGGGTTCAGGACAGGCTGACGGAGCTGTTCACCTTTCTCGGGGCCCCGGATTGGCTCCACGGGGTGCTGGTGCTGGGGGCCTACCGGACGCTGGCGTGGGTGGTGGCCGTCATGCTGCCCCCGATGGCCATTTTCTTCCCGCTCTTCACCCTGCTGGAGGACGCGGGTTACCTGCCCAGGGTGGCTTACAACCTGGACCGGCCCTTCCAGCGCTGCCACGCCTGCGGCAAACAGGCCCTGACCATGTGCATGGGCTTTGGCTGCAACGCGGCGGGGGTGGTGGGATGTCGGATCATCGACTCCCCCCGGGAGCGGCTGCTGGCCGTCCTGACCAACAGCTTTGTCCCCTGCAACGGCCGCTTTCCCACCTTGATCGCCGTCATCACCATGTTCTTTGTGGGCACCGCCGGGGGCGCGGTATCCTCGGTTCTGTCGGCGGCGCTGCTCACGGGTGTGGTGCTGCTGGGGGTGGGGGCCACCCTGGGGATGACCCGGCTGCTCTCCGCCACCCTGCTGCGGGGCATCCCCTCTTCCTTCGCCCTGGAGCTGCCCCCGTACCGGCGGCCGCAGATCGGGAAGGTGCTGGTGCGGTCCCTGCTGGACCGCACGGCCTTTGTCCTGGGCCGGGCGGCGGCGGTGGCCGCCCCGGCGGGGGCGGTGCTCTGGATCCTGGCCAATGTTCAGCCCGGCGGGGTCAGTCTGCTGGCCCATCTGACCGCCTTCTTTGATCCCCTTGCCCGGGTGATGGGCCTGGACGGCGTTATCCTGGTGGCCTTTCTGCTGGGATGGCCCGCCAATGAGATTGTCATTCCCATCATCCTGATGGCCTACCTGTCCCAGGGCAGCCTGCTGGAGTACGAGAGCCTGGCCCAGCTGCACACCCTGTTGGCCGCCAACGGCTGGAGCTGGCTCACCGCCGCCTGCGTGCTGCTGTTCTGCCTGTTTCACTGGCCCTGCTCCACCACCCTGCTCACCGTCCGCAGGGAGACCGGCTCCTGGCGGTGGACGGCGCTGGCGGCGGCCCTGCCCACCGCCCTGGGAGTTGCAGCCTGCACGCTGTTGTGCACATTTGTTCACATTTTGGGGCTGAATTAAAGCCGCCGCATTGTCAGCCGGCGGGCGGGCTGGTAAAATATCAGGGAAACCATTTGAAAGAAGAGAGGTCGTTTTACCGTGAAAGCGTTGGAGTTGAAATATCAGGTCTGTGACTGGGCCAAACGGGCCTACCAGGACGGGCTATTTGAGGGCACCTGCGGCAACCTGAGCGCCTTTGACCGGACCCAGGGGATTGTGGTCATCACCCCCTCCGGGGTGGCCTACGACCGCTACCGGCCGGAGGATATGGTGGTCATCGACCTGGAGGGCCGGGTGCTGGAGGGGAACTATCCCCCCTCCTCCGAGTGGATTATGCACACCATGGTCTACCGCCAGAAGCCGGAGGTCAACGCGGTGATTCACACCCATTCCCCCTATGCCAGCGCCTTTGCGGTGCGCAATGAGGGGATCCCCGCCATCCTGATTGAGATGATCCCCACCCTGGGGGGCGATGTGCCCCTGGCCCAGTTCGGCATGCCGGGCACAGAAGAGGTGGGGGCCGAGGCGGTCAAGGTGTTGCAGGGCCGGGGCGGATGCCTGCTGGCCAATCACGGCGTGCTTGCGGTGGGGGACACCCTGGAGCAGGCCTGCGTCCGGGCGGGCTATGTGGAAAATGCCGCCATGATCTGCGCCATCGCCCAGAGCAGCGGCACCATCGTCCCCCTGGGGGAGGAGCGCTGCCGGGCGGTGCGGGCCCATTACGGCGTGACCATCTGACAGAGGAAAAGGGAGGCGGAGCATATGAGTAGAGGAGATCAGGGGCTGGCATTTCTGCTCCAGTATGAGAATGTGGCCTGGTATGAGGCGGGGACGGTGCGCATCCTGGACCGGCGGATCTACCCGGTGCGGGTGGAATATGTGACCTGTCATACCCATCAGCAGGTGGCCCGGGCCATCTCCGATATGGTGACCCAGAGCGGCGGGCCCTACACGGCGGCCGCCATGGGCATGGCCCTGGCGGCGTATGAGGCCCGGGCGCTGGGAGAGCGGGAGACGCTGGACTTCCTGGCCGGGGCGGCGGACACCCTGGCCCATGCCCGGCCCACCACCTCGGCCAAGATGGCCCGGGTGACCCGGCGGGGATTGGAGCGGGCCCGGCAGGCCCTGGCGCAGGGCGTCCACGGCGTGGACCTGGCGGAAACCCTCCGGCGGGACGCGCTGGAGCAGCTGGAGGAGGGCTATGCCGGGCACGACCGGCTGGCCGGTTACCTGGCCGATCTGACCCCCTCCGGGGCCACGGTGATGACCCAGTGCTTTGCCGAGTCCATCATCGGCGCCTACCTCCGGGAGTGCCGCCGCCGGGGCAATGAGATCAAGCTGATCTGTCCCGAGACCCGCCCCTACTTCCAGGGGGCCCGGCTCACCGCCAGCGTGGCCCGGGATATGGACTTTGACGTGACCGTGATCAGCGACAATATGCCCGGCTACGCCATGCGGGAGAAGGGGGTGGACCTGTTCACCTCCGCCGCCGATGTGATCACCATGGACGGCCATATTATCAACAAGGTGGGCACCTTCCAAATTGCCCTGTGCGCCAGTTACTGGGGGATTCCCTATTACGTCACCGGCGCCCCCAACCCCAGCCATCCGGATCTGGAGAGCGTCTCCATTGAGGAGCGGGACCCGGAGCTGGTGCTGGAGGCGATGGGGACAAAGACCACCCTGCCGGGGGTCAAGGGCTACTATCCCGCCTTCGACGTCACGCCGCCCAAGCTCTGCGACGGGGTGGTCACCCCCAAGGGCGTATTTGCCCCCACAGATCTGAAGCGCTATTTTGCGTAAGGAACGGACGACAGACAAGGGCTCCCATGCCGCCGCAGCGGCATGGGAGCCCGCTGTTTGTCCCAGTCAGGATGAACCGTCCTCCGTTTCGGTGCTGCTGTCTCCGCCGGCGCTGCTGTCGGACGGGTCCAGCAGTCCCGCATATCCCGAGGTGTAGTCGGAGCTGGCGGAGTAGGTGCCGTCCCCATTGTCGGTGAAGTACCCCCGGTTCACCAGCATCTCCTGGAGGTTGTCCCGGTAGACCGCCTCGGGGTAAAACAGACTGGCGGGGACGTTGACCCGGCCGTTGTCCAGGCTTTCGTCGGTTTCCAGCGTCTCTCCGGAGGCCAGCGCCATGGCCACCCGGGCCGCCTCCTGGGCCATGCCGGTGCTGTCCCGCAGCAGGGACATGGTCTGGAAACCGGCGGCCAGGGCGTTGACATTGGCCTCCTGGCAGCCCTGGCCGGACACAACCGGAAAGACTCCGCCGGAAAAGTTCTCGTACAGAGAGGCGATCACCACTTGGGCCAGCGCGTCGTCAGCGCAGAGCACCGCGTCCAGTCCGCCGTCGGCATAGGTGGATGCCAGCAGCTGGTCCATCCGGGCCCTGGCGGCGTCCGTGCTCTCCATGGCGCACTCCTCCAGACCGGCCTGGCCGGAGCGGACGGTCAGTGCGCCGGAATCTATGTACACCTGGAGCACCTCCATGGCCCCCATGTACTGAAAGGCGGTCAGCGGGTCGGACAGGTCGCCGAAAAACAGCTCTATCGTGCGGGGCTGGGCCGTGTCGGAGAGGGAGAGCTGGGCCTCAATGCACTTGGCCTGGAGGTAACCGGCCTCATAGCCGTCAAATCCGATGTAATAGTCCACGATGTCGGAGTCGGGGAGGAAGGTGTCGTAGGCGATCAGCTGGATGCCGTCCTCCACCGGAACCCCCTCCGGTTCCTCCTGACCGGAGTCGCCGGAGGTCCCGCCGCTGATGAGCTGGTGCTGGGTATCCCCCAGATCCAAGGTGCCGGAAAAGCTGGCGGGATCTGCCGCGGCCACGATAATGGTGGTGCATCCGGCGCCGATCATGTCCTGAATCTGTTGCAGCTGGGAGGCGGCGTTGTCCCCGGCAAATTGTATGTTGACCTCATATCCCGCCTGGGTCAGGATGTCATGCATGATCTCGCTGTCCGCGGCCCATTTGGCGTCGGAATCGTTGGGCATGGAAATGCCGATTTTGCGGGAGGACTCCCCCGGAGCCAGCCGCCCGGCGCAGCCGGTCAGGGCGCCCAGCGCAGTCAAAAGGACCAGCGTCAGGCAGAGCAATCTTTTTTTCACGGCTGAACCTCCTAGGGCCCGCGGGATGTTGCGGCGGGCGCAAAACTGACATCATAATATGTTAACTATACCACAGATCCCAGCAAAAGAAAAGGGGCCTGCAACACCGCCGGAGCAGCGCCGAAGGGGAGGCTTTTGGCAAAAGTAACGGGGGTAACAGGGGAAAGTAACCCCTCAGAGGCGCTCAGTTGTGTTACAATGAGGCCAAACAGAACAGGAGGTTTACGCTATGGAATTTAGCCTTCGTTTAAAACAGCTGCGCTCGGAAAAGGGGGTCAGCCAGCGGGAACTGGCGGAGCAGATTCATGTCAGCCGCTCGGCGGTGGCCAAATGGGAGAATGGGCTCGGACTGCCCGGAGAGGATTCCGCCCGGCTGCTGGCGGAGTATTTCGGCCTTTCAGAGGAGGAGCTGCTCCCAGAGCGGGGAGCGCAGACCAAGCTGGTGGAGAAGAACCGGCTGATCTCCCGCCAGCGCAGGGCCATCCTGTGCCTTGCTGCCGCATTGGGGCTGGCCCTGGTGGGCGCGATGGCATGGCTGTGTCCGCCCTTCCGGGGCTATGTCGCCCCCTTCTGCCTGGGCATCCTGATCACAGTGCTGGGGGTGTTCAACCTGCGGGGCAATATCGCCACCATCCACTGGTATCAGCGCCGCAAGGTGAGCAAAGAGGACCAGCGGCCCTATTGCCGGCTGATGGGGCTGGGCACCATCCTCTGCGGGGCCGGGGTGTCTGTGTTTGCCCTGCTGGCCGCCCTGTTTGGGGAGGGGTGGAGCGAGTATGCCGCCCTCGCGGGGATTCTCCCGGGGCTGGCCCTGATGTGCTTTGCCCAGTTCAAATATAACCGGGGGCTCTTTTGAACCGCCCGGGCCGGCCTTCCGGCGGGAAAGCGGCGGCGCGCTGACCGCGCCGGATGATTCCGCTGTTGGGACCTCGTGAGCACCCGGAGCGTCTTGCCGGGCTTCCCGCTGACGGGCGGGGTGTCGTGCCGCCCCGGTAAAGCGTGAAAAAGCGTGAAAAATGGCTTTTTACCCAAAACGGTGCCTTCTTGGGGACAGGCAGAGCGGCGCCGGTTTTCGGGAAGGGGAAAGGGCAGCTTGCGTTCCGCCGCGTTTTCTCTGCTGCCGCGTTATGGCGATCAAAGTGCGGACAGGCGCTCCGGCCAAATGTTCTTTGGCCGGAGCGCCGGGCTGCTCCCAAAGCTCACGGGTTTTTATGTTTGATGGTCTGG